>JAEWNN010000134.1 GCA_023457035.1 Verrucomicrobiota bacterium | reverse complement strand
AGCTCTTGCGGCGCAGGCGAAAGCCAAACCCAGTTGTGCTTCCGCCCCGCGATCCACCCCGCGATGCGCACTCCAGCTGAGCTTTCGCGGTATTTCCCGCCTCCCGAAAACCTCAACCCGGTTGGGGGGAACAACACTGTTCGGCAAATGAAGCGCACCGCGGCATTTCTCGGGGCACTCGCCATATGCGCGTTCTTCGTTGGTTGTGTTTCGATGGACGACGTCGTGATGGCGATGTCTAGCGGATCGCCGTCGCTTCAGGATTTGGGACCGCTCGCCAAGGTTGAGGTAGCGGTCTGGGAGGCGAACGGCGGCACTTCCTACGTCTCATCCGATCCAGAGTATCTCGGGGGATTGGCTCGGGTCGCTCGCAAGTTCCCCGATGAATACATTGCGACGCCACCGATCAATTTGGGTGGGGAGCGGATCGAAGCCCGTGTCTTCGCTCAGTCTGGTGAATCACGTTGGATGTGTGTTCAGAGCGGATCACTGATACTTGAGGACGGCTTCTATTCGGGATCGCACGCCGAGCTTGTCCGCCAGCTCAGTGCATACCTCTCAAGCATCAAGAGCGTCCCTGGCGTTAGGATCGAGCCGGCGAAAGAAAAGACCGCCGAACCCAGAGGGTTGTGTTCAACCTGCCACCAGTACCAATGCCGGGGAGAGTGCCCGCTTTTCAATCACCGGCAGCCGTTCGGCATGGCACACCTGAGTCGTTGGCCGAAAGAATGAAGGACGTTTCACAGCTCACAGTTTCCGATCTTCGCGAGTCTCCTGTCTGGAGGTTCTCCGGCAGCGATGCGCGAGGTGAGACAATAGTCCGCCCGGTGAAGAAGCTCCCGGTCCGGTCTCTCACCGCGACACTCGTCGGCGCCGATGTTCGCCTCGCGTCCGGGATGAAGATGATGGCGTTGCTTGGGAATATAGACGCCACCAATCCACGCCTGACCGAGCATTTTCTCACCCTTAGTGTCTACCGTGGCGACGGAGCGGTTTTCCATATGGCGCGCTACCACGATCACGATTCTGGAGAGCGCGGACCTGATGCCTTGGCAGAGTTTCTGAAGATGAAGAAGGAAGAGGTCTTCCCGATCACATGGGATGTCCGGCAGTATGCCGTCGGCGACCCGGCGGCGTTGCACGGAAAGATCGAAGTCACCCCGAAAGAGCGATTGACCAGAGCACAGGTCATCGCGCTCGCAGTGTCATAAAACCGGAGGCCAACAAGCGGCCAGATCGTACCTCGGCAAAGGCTCTGCCTTCTGATCCGAGTCAGGGGACACCCGTCCATCATCCGTAAACCGAACACGTATGAATACTACCCCCGTCCGTTTACTCGCGTTTGTGGCGTTGCTCACTCTACCGGGGACCGCGGTTCTTGGCGATGCGGCGACCCATGCCCAGTTCCTCAAGGAGCGCGACGTTGTGCTGGCGCAGATCGTTTCCCAAGAGGAGGGCAGGGTTGCCAGCGGTGTCGGGGACGAAGGTGCTGTCTTGGCGGCGAAGCTGGCGCTGTTCTCGTTCCGGCGCGATGTCGCCATCACCAAGGAGGAGGAGGAGCTCAAGCAGCAGATGTTGATCGTCGAAATGTACGAACAGAAGTTGGCCGTGGTGAAAGCGCACGCGGCGACCGGTGTCGCGGGCTCGGTTGATGTGCTGAGAGCCACCGACGCAGTTCTGGCCGCGAAGCAGTTGCTCGAGGAGATCAAAGGCGACGGAAAGTCGGGCCAACACTGAGTTGTGTTCGCTCGGAACGAAGCGGAAAGGTGAACACGACTCCCGTTGAGCAAGCCCCTGCTTCGCCGGCGGCTTCGCAGGGCGAGCTCGGATCGAACGGCGGACCGGGAACGAAGGCCCAGCCGGTGCAGGTCCGCTCGCCGGGCCCATGCAGAACTGATGCGGGTGCGAGACCGAGTACTCCAGTCAGGCGGCGCCGCTCGTTTCCTTACGCCTTTTCCGCCGCGCCGGCTTCGTAGCGTTTGATCCAAGCCGCCGACCAGGTGGCGAAGTCGCCGGCTTCGATGTGCGTGCGGGCCTGGGCCATGAGATCGAGGAAGAAGTGGAGGTTGTGGATCGTGAGCAACGTACCGGCCAGCATCTCGCCGGCGACGTGCAGATGCCGCAGGTAGGCGCGGCTGAAGTGGCGACAACAGTAGTTGTCGAGGCCGTCGACAATCGGGCGCGGGTCCTCGCGGAACTTCTCGTTGCGCAGGTTGATCGGGCCGTCGGGCGTGAAGACGAGGCCGTTGCGGGCGACGCGGGTGGGCATCACGCAGTCGAACATGTCGATGCCGAGCGCGATCATCTTGAGCAACTGGGGCGGGGTGCCGAGGCCCATGGCGTAGCGCGGGCGGTCGGCGGGCAGGTGCGGGGTGGTGGCGCCGACCTGATGGAGCATCTCCGGCTCGGGTTCGCCCACGCTCACACCGCCCACGGCGTAGCCGGGAAAATCCAACTCGCGGAGACCGGTGGCAGCCTCGGCGCGGAGATCGGCGAAGGTCGAGCCCTGCACGATGCCGAAGAGGTGGTGGCCGGCATCGAGCCAGCCGGTGTCGCGGGCGATGGCGAGGCATTGGCCGGCCCAGCGGCGGCTGCGGGCGACGGCGGCGGCGGCCTCGTCGCGCGTGCAGGGCCACGGCGGGCACTCGTCGATGACCATCGCGATGTCGGAGCCGAGATTCTGCTGGATGCGCATCACCTCGCGTGGACCGAGGAAGAGGTTGGCGCCGTCGAGGTGCGATTGAAACGCGATGCCGTCCTGCTGGATGTCGCGCAGCTTCGCCAACGAGAAGACCTGGAAGCCGCCGCTGTCGGTGAGGATGGGGCCGTCCCAGCCCATGAACTTGTGGAGACCTCCGAGTTTGGCGACGAGGTCGGAGCCCGGGCGGAGATTGAGGTGGTAGGTGTTGCCGAGGATGATCTGGGCGTGGATCTCGCGCAGGTGGGCGGGCGTGATCGCCTTCACGGTCGCCTGCGTGCCGACGGGCATGAAGATCGGCGTCTCGATGGTGCCGTGGCGGGTGCGCAGCCGGCCGCGGCGCGCGGCGGTGGCGGTGTCGGTCTGGAGCAGTTGAAAGTGGTCGGGCATGGGCCGTTTTCCTCGCGCAAGGAGAGCGCCCGGCAAGGTGGTGATTGTCAATAACTCGCCCGGGCGGGCGCTTGACCTGTTTCCCAACGCTTCCGACCCTTCCGCCCGTGCTGCTCGTCATCGACAACTACGACTCCTTCACCTTCAACCTCGTCCAGTACTTCGGCCAGCTGGGCGTGGAGCAGAAGGTCTTCCGCAACGACGAGATCACGCCGGCGCAGGCGTTGGCGCTCAACCCGGAGCGCGTGCTGCTCTCGCCCGGCCCGTGTTCGCCGAAGGAGGCGGGCGTGACGCTCGACATCATCAAGGCCTTCGCGGGCGTGAAGCCGATCCTCGGCGTCTGCCTCGGCCATCAATCCATCGGGCACTATTTCGGCGGCAAGGTCGTGCGCGCCGACCGCCTCATGCACGGCAAGACCTCGCCGATCCTGCACAGGAACACCGATGTGTTCCGCGGCATGCCCAACCCCTTCGCCGCGACGCGCTACCATTCGCTGCTGGTCGAGCGCGCCTCGCTGCCGGCCTGCCTCGAGATCACGGCCGAGACGGCCGAGGGCGAGATCATGGGGCTGCGCCACCGTGAACTCCCGATCTGGGGCGTGCAGTTCCACCCCGAGTCGATCGCCACGCAGGAGGGCATGACGCTCCTGAAGAATTTCCTGACGTTGAACTGAGCGGCTCGTTCCGGGCCGCCCGACGGCTCCCCCCCCTCGGCCCGTCTCCATCGTCCCTTCCCCATGCGCTGCCCCAAGTGCACCTCGATCGAGGACAAGGTGATCGACTCGCGGATCAGCCGCGAGGGCACGACCATCCGCCGCCGGCGCGAATGCCTGGAGTGCGGGCACCGCTACACGACGACCGAGATGATCGTGCGCGAGGACCTCGTCGTGATCAAACGCGACGGCCGCCGCGAGCCCTTCGAGCGCGAGAAGATCGTGCGCGCCATCCGCGCTGCCTGCCACAAGCGCCCGGTCGACCTCGAGCAGATCAACATGGCCGTCGAGGACATCGTCGACCAGCTCGAGGCGAAGTTCGGCACCGAGATCCCCAGCAGCGAGGTGGGCGAGGCCTGCATGGCGCGCCTGCGCACCATCGACAAGGTCGCCTACGTGCGCTTCGCCAGCGTGTACAAGGAATTTCGCGACGTGAACGAGTTCATGGACGAGCTCCACCGGCTGGTGAAGCCGAAACAGGCCTGACGCCGCCCCCCCGCGCCCCATGAGCTCGCCCCACGACCTCCCCGCGCTCCACCTGCTCAATACCGTCTTCGCCGGGGTGACCGGGCAGGATCTCTATCTGGCCGAGCAGCTGAAGGCGGGCATCGAGCAGGCGCTGGCGGAGCAGGGTGGGGTGGTGGTGGCCACCGCGGCCGCCGGTGCCGCCCTCGTGACGGGGCTGTCCCCCGCCGCATTCGCCGACGCGGTGCAGGCGCTCCAGCGGCGGTTCGCCGGGGGCGAGGACGCCCTGCGGCACGGCTTTGCGCATTGCGACGCCGCGCAGGGCCCGGCCGCGGCCGATTCCCTCTGGGCCCGCGAGCAGGTGCTCGCCGCGCTGCGGCGCCTCGCGCCGTACCAGGAAGCGACGCTGCTCATCACGAACCTGCGCGCCACGTTCTGCCCGCCCGGGAAACGCTGGACCGAGCGCCGCCGTGCCGCCTACCGTGAGGTGCTCGATTTTCTCGCCGCGCTCGCACTCGCCCGCAAACGCGAGCGGGCGCAGCTCACGCTGATGTTTTTATAGCAGGCGGGGCGGCGCTGCGGCCTCGACTCCGGGCCGCGTTTGGTTTCGACTCCCGGTCCCCCAATCATGGCCACCATTTTCGAGCGTATCATCGCCCGGGAGATCCCGGCCCGCATCGTGCATGAGGACGGTCTCTGCCTGGCGATCCACGACATCCAGCCGCAGGCGCCGGTGCACGTGATCGTGTTCCCGAAGAAGCCGATCCCGCGCGTCGCCGCCGCCGCGGCCGAGGATCAGCCGCTGCTCGGCCACCTGCTGCTCACCGCCGCGGCGATCGCGCGCCAGCTCGGCCTCGAGGAGGGGTTCCGCCTCGTGATCAACAACGGCCCGCACGGCGGCGAGTCGGTCCCGCATCTGCATGTGCATCTGCTGGGCCGTCGCCCGATGGGCTGGCCTCCCGGCTGAGTTCCCCGCCACCCCTTCCCCGCAACCCAGAGTGTCCATGCGCCGGCGCCCGCCCCGCCGGACCGAGATCGATCCCGCTCCACCAAGATGCCCGATGACGTTTTTGCTCCCGAGGGGGACCCCCCCGCCGGGCCTGAACCGCAGGCGCTGCCGGTGCCGTGGCCGCCGTTCGTGGCCGTCGCCAAGGAGCTGATCGACTCGTGCCCGCCGTTCCGGCGGCTCGGCCTGTCCTCGCTGGCCGGAGCCCGGGACATCCAGCGCCGGCTCGAGCAACTGCGCCTCTCGGTGGAACTGGGGGCGCCGGAGTTCGGCTGGGCCTTCGCACCCCAGCCGCCCCCGGGCAGCGAGCAGTTGCGCGATGCGGCCCAGCAGCTCAAGGACTCGCTCACCCGCCTGCTCCACGAGTTCTTCTGGTTCTGGCCGACCAACTACCCGGAGGACGGCAGCGACGCGGCGATCGATGCGTTGCTCGCGGGCGATGCCGACACGGCGTTCCTGCGCTGGCAGACCGAGGCCGCCGCCGGGAACATCGTCGCCGTGCACAACCTCGCGATCTTCCACCAGTTGGCCGCGCTCTCGGTCGAACGCACCGGCGCCCCGATCGAGGAGGCGACCGCGGAATGGTGGAACACGTCGATCAACCAATGGGCGCGGGTGCGGGCGAGCGAGGAGTTCTGGGACCGGTTCCAACAGCGTATCAATCGTTTGGACGATGCCCGCCTGCCCGCCGGCCTCGCCGAGGCGGTTCGTGCCACGCTGCCCGATGCGCTCTGCGCGATCCACGCCGCGCTGGCGATCGGCCGCGCGCAGAAGGCGCAGTGGCACGAATCCACCGCGCATGTGCGTTTCGCCCGCCAGGTGCACGATGTGCCCGCGCGGGCCGAGCGCGCCCTCGAGGCGGCGATTGCCCGCGTCGTCCAGGGCGTCGACCTGCTCGTGCGCGACACCGCGCGGCGCCTCACCGGCGACGGCTCGGTCGGCCTCGCGCTCACGGCGGGGCTGCTCGCCGAGGCCGCGGACGAGTTTGCGGTGATCGAGGCGATCTGCGGGCGCGATTCCGAGGTGTACCGCGAAGTCAGCACGCGGGTGGTCGACGCCGCGCTGGAGGGCATCATCGCCTACCAGCGCCGCACGCTCGACAGCTGCGGGGTGCTCCCCTGGCTCACCCACCTGACCACGCTCGCGGCCACCCCGGAGGTGCGTCGCCGGCTCGAGGAGACGGCGGACATCCTGCACGGCAACGCGATCGTCGAGAAGCTGCCGCCGGCCGATCCCAACGCCGATCCCGCCCTTGCCGAGGCGGCCGAGTTCGAGGCGGCATACCGGCTGTTGCTGGAGGAGTTCGTGCCCGGTGCCGACCGTCTCAACCTCGGCCCGCGTGCGCGGGCCGACTACATGGCGAACGTGCGCCGCGCCCTGCGCGAGCTCGCCCACGCCGCCTGCTACCAGCTGGAGAATTTCGACCTCGCCGCCCGGGCGCTCGCCACGGCGGCCGACATCTCCGACGGAGCCGAGCGCGCGGCGCTGCATCGGGAGCGCGAGCAATTGTTGCTGGAGATCGTGCGCCGCAAGGCCCGGGAGATGGCCGCCGAACATGCCACCGCGGCGGCCGAGGCGGCCGCCCTCGCCGAGGCCGTGGTGCCGACGGAGAACGAGACCCCGGTGGCCAGCGAGCCGCCAGTCAACACCAAGGAGCCGGCGCCGCAGCAGAGCGAACTGCCGTTGTGGACCGAGTCCGTGCCCGCGGGGGCGGAGGGGAACCTCGCCACGCCCGAGCCGGTGGCGGAGTCCGCGGCGGCGGGCACGCCGCTGAGCGCTTTCGGCAGCAACCAGCTTCATCTCGAGGTCGGCGGCCATGTGCTCGACCTCGATCCGACGCGCCTCGTCTTCAACGGCGTGAACATCGCCCCGGACGACATCACCGGCCTGCGCTACGGCGTGGTCGCGGCCGGGGAGGAGGGCCCGGCGGGCGGGCGCTGGCACCGCATCGCCTGGTGCAGCGCCGAGACGGTCGTGACGCTCGACGAGACCAACCTGTTCGGCCCTGCCGCCCCGGACCCCGCGCGGCTCTACAACTTGATTCTGGAGACGCTGTACGGGCTGGTCGTGCCCGGCCTGATCGTGCGACTGGTCGACTGGGTCCGGCACGGCGAGACGGTGCCGCTCGGGGCCGCGTGGCTGCGGCCCGACGGGCTCGTATTCTCCGGGCGGACTTTCCACTGGCCAACCGGCGCGGCCGTGCCTTACTCGCAGCTCGCGTATGCGCTCGACGACGGCGAATTCGTGGTCCTCCGGGCCGAGAATGAAGACGACACCGAACGTTTTGCGCTGGCGGAGGTCTGGAACGCGGCCATCGCGGGCCACGTGATCGACGCCCTCGCTTCCGTCACCCCACCCACCGAAGAACAATGAACGACCCCGGCATGCTGCATCTGCTGATGGCGAACGAGCCCAGGAAACTGGCCCGCCTGCCCGAAGCTCCCCTGGAGAAGGCCCTCGCCGAGGTCGAGGCGCTCCGCCGCGAACCGCCGCCCGCCGCCGTCCCTCCCTCCGCCGTCGCGCCTGCGGAGGCCACCGGCCCGACCGTGCCGGCCGACCGCACCAACCCGCTCGACGGCCCCCTCGCCGCCCTGGCCACCAACATCTGGCGGGCGCAGGCGAAGATGCTCGACCCGAAGACCGGCGAGCCGCGCGAGGAGGTGCGCCGCATATATCGGCATATTGAGGGTGCCTTGGAGGCTTTCACGGCTATGGGCCTGCGCCTGAGCGATTGGATCGGCCAGCCCTACGACCCCGGCCTCCCGCTCAAAGTCCTTTCCTTCGAGCCCACCCCCGAGCTTGTCCGCGACACGGTCGTCGAGGCCGTGCGCCCCGCCATCTTCTGGCAGGACCGCCTCCTCCAGGTCGGCGAGGTCATCGTCGGCATACCCCAAACTCCGTCCAAACAATCGTGAGCAGAAACACCATCGACTTCGGCATCGATCTCGGCACGACCAACAGCGCCATTGCGGTCGTCTCCGGCACGGGCACCGAGATCATCAAGAACAACCTCGAGGCCGACATCACGCCCTCGGCCGTCTACATCAACCGCAACGGCAACCTGTGGGTCGGCCACAGCGCCCGCGCCAAGGTCGGCGACGAACGCGCCGAGGGCGACCTGCACCTCGAGTTCAAGCGCCGCATGGGCACCGGCTACGAGTACGCCTTCCGCGCCAGCGGCCGCCGCATGCGCCCCGAGGACCTCTCCGCCGAGGTGCTGAAGTCGCTGCGCGGCGACGTCGCCCAGAAACGCAACGAGCAGATCTCCGCCGCGGTCATCACCGTGCCGGCCGCCTTCGAGCTCCACCAGTGCGAGGCGACCAAGCGCGCCGCCGAACTCGCCGGCTTCCGCACGGCGCTCCTGCTGCAGGAGCCGGTCGCCGCCGCGCTCGCCTACGGGTTCCAGCGGGTCGAGGCCAAGGCGTATTGGATGGTCTTCGACTTCGGTGGCGGCACGTTCGACGCCGCCCTCATCCGCTCCGAGGACGGCACCATGAGCGTCGTCAACCACGGCGGCGACAACTTCCTCGGCGGCTCGGACATCGACTGGGCGGTGGTCGAGCAGGTGCTTGCGCCGCGCGTCGCCAAGGAGTTCGGCGCGGCCGACTTCCGCCGCGGGGTCGAGCGCTACCGCTACGACCTGGCCCGCCTGAAGGCCGCCGCCGAGGCGGCGAAGATCGATCTCTCCCGCCGGGAGGCCACGCTGGTCGAGGCCACGTTGCGCAATGTCTCCGGCGAGACCGTCACTTTCGAGACCGAGCTCACCCGGCAGGACATCACCCGGGCCGCCACGCCGATCATCAACAAAGCCGTGACGATCGCCCAGCGCGTGCTCAGCGAGCGCGATCTCGGCCCGGCCGCCGTCGAGCGGCTCATCTTCGTGGGCGGCCCCACGCTCGCCCCGTATTTCCGCGCCATCGTCAAACAGCGCCTCGGCATCCCGTTCGATTTCAACGTCGATCCGCTCACCGTCGTCGCCCGTGGCGCCGCCGTCTTCGCCGGCACGCAGCGCCTGGCCGGCACCCCGGCGGCGGCAAAGGCCCCGGCCCGTGCCAACCGTTTCAACGTCGAGCTCATCTACAAGCCCGTCGGCTCCGAGCCGGACCCGCTCGTGGGCGGCCGGTTCTCGCTGCCCGCGGGCGGCTCGGTCGTCGGCTACACCCTCGAGCTCGCCAACCAGCAGACGAAGTGGCGCAGCGGCAAGATCACCCTCAACGAGAGCGCCGCTTTCCAGCTCAACATCCGCGCCGAGTCGGGCATCCAGAATGTCTTCACGCTCGAGCTGCGCGACCCGACCGGCAACATCTGCGAGACCGATCCGGGCGAGTTCGCCTACACGATGGGCGTCGTCGTCGACGAACAGCCGATCATCAACAACGTCGGCGTCGCGATGGCCGACAACCGCATCGGTATCCACTTCAACAAGGGCCAGGGGCTGCCCGCCAAGAGCACCCGCACCTACCGCACCGCGGTCGGCGTGCGCGCCGGCGAGTCCGGCAGCGTGCTGCGCATCCCGATCGTCGAGGGCAATCGCGACCTCGCCGACCGCAACATCCTCATCGGTTCGCTCGAGATCACCGCCGAGAAGGTCAAACGCGACATCCCCGCCGGCTGCGAGATCGAGGTCACCTTCGCCATGGATTCCTCGCGCATGCTCAAGGTCGTCGCCTACGTGCCGCTGCTCGACGAGGAGTTTCCGACCAAGATCGAACTCGGCGGCAAGGTCCGCCAACCCGATGTCGGCATGCTCCGCGCCGAATGGGCGCGTGAGCGCAAGCGCCTCACCGGCCTCAAGGAGAACCCGCACCTCGCCGAGGATCAGGCGGTGCAGAAGGCGCTCCAGGAACACGAGACCTCCGCCGCCACCCAGGAGATCGACGCCACCCTCAACCACGAGAAGGCCGAGTTCGACGCCCTCCTGCGCGTCGAGCGCGAGATCCTCGAGTGGAAGATCCGCCTCGACGAGGTCGAGGACCGCGCCACCTGGCCGTCGCTGGTCAAGGAGGTCGATGTGAAGCTCACCGAACTCGACACCCTCGCGTTCCAGAACGGCACCAACGAGGAGAAGTCCCGCTCGCGCACGCTGCGCGAACAGGTCGCCGCCCTCATCGGCGAGAAGAACGCCACCCGGCTGCGAACCAAGAAGGCCGAGATCGAGGACGTGTCCTCGGCGATCCTCTTCCGCCAGGCCGCCTTCTGGGTCACGCATTTCGAGAGTCTCGTCGCCTGCCAGCCGCAGATGAGCGACGCGGCCCGGGCCGAGGAGCTCGTCCGCCAGGGCCGCGAGGCCGTGGTGCAGGGCAACACCCCCACGCTCAAGGAAGTGGTCTTCAGTCTCCAGGATCTGCTGCCGCAACAGGTGCTGGGCGAAGTCCAGCGCGGTTACGGCTCGGGCATCCTCGGCTGAGCGAGCGCCATGGCCGATCCCGGATTCGAGTCCTTGGACACGTCGCTGCGCCTGCTGCAGGCGCAGCAGCTGGCGCGGCGCGGCCGTTTGCGGGAGGCGATGGGGGTCGTCGCCCCCGGGGGCCTGCCGCCCGCCGACCCGGTGTTGCTGCACGCGTTCGCCGCGCTCGTCACCGGCGCGGGCGACTACCGCACCGCGTTGCCGCTGTGGCGGCTGCTCCTCGAGCGGGAGCCCGGCCACGCCTACGCCCGCCGCATGGTCGCGGCGATCGAGCTCTGGCAGGCCCGTCCGCCGTGGATGCGGTGGTTCTGGCCGCTCGCGGCCGCCGCCGGCGGCCTGGTGCTCGTCGGCGGGCTGCTGCTGGTGCTGTGACGGGCGGGCGGAGAATTTTCCCGCGGCGGCGCGTCCGTCCCGCAACGACGCGCCGGCCCGCGCCGGCCGAGTGCGCCGCTGGGGTGATTCTCCCGGCCGGCGGCCGTCGCGGCGGAGCCCCGAGGGCGCGTCCGGGAAACCCCGATGCAAAAAACTAGTTGCCGTCGGATACGTTTCGGGAAAATTACATCGTCTCAACCGCAACTGCGATACATCAACACCGTTAACCGAATACTGATATGCCCGCCTCCCAGGAAAGTTCCCCCCTCACGTTCGATCTCAAGGAAGAGCTCCTCGCCAAGATCGAAGCTGCCCGCAGCAGCCTCGACATGGCCACCAACAGCGAGGTGATCCGCCACGCGATCGAGACGTTCGACTTCGGTTCCTACTCCGCCCCGGTGAAGGCGCATCGCCAGATCTCCGTCCGCCTCCGCATGGACAGCAAGCAGCGCCTCGTGAAGCTGGCCAAGAAGCACGACGTGAGCGTCGGCGAGCTGCTCCGCACCGCGATCGACGCCCTCCCGGTCTCCAAGAAGGCCGCCAAGAAGAAGAAGTAAGGAACGCTCCACTCAACGTTACCCGACCCCGCGGATCGCTCCGCGGGGTTTTTTGTCGCCGCCCGCGGACTTGACGGACGCCTCCCGGGGCCCATCGGTGGCGGGATGGTGGGGGCGGCGCTCCCGTGCTTGCCTCGCGAGAAACCTCCTTCCAGCCTGCGCACTCTCTCCATGAGCCAAAACCGCCGTTCCCTCTCCCCCTGGGCCAAGAACATCTCGCCGTCGCCGACCTTGGCGGTGGATGCCAAGGCCAAGGCCCTCAAAGCCGCCGGTGTCGATGTCTGCGGCTTCGCCGCTGGTGAACCCGATTTCGACACGCCCGATTTCATCAAGGAGGCCTGCGCCAAGGCCCTCGCCGCGGGCAAGACCAAGTATGCGCCGGCCGCCGGCATCGACGAGCTGCGCGCCGCCATCGCCGAGCGCTACGCCGCCGACTACGGCCTGCAGGTGAAGCCCGCGCAGACCTGCGTGAGCCCCGGCGGCAAGTATTCCTGCTACCTCGCCATCATGGCGACGGTCGGACCCGGCGACGAGGTCATCGTCCCCGCGCCGTATTGGGTAAGCTATCCCGAGATGGTGAAGCTCGCCGGCGGCACGCCGGTCATCGTCAGCGCCGGCGCCGAGAACGGCTTCAAGCTCACCGCCGCGCAGCTCGAGGCCGCGATCACCCCGCGCACCAAGCTCGTCATCCTCAACAGCCCCTCGAACCCCACCGGCGCGGTCTACACCAAGGCCGAGATGGAGGCCTTCGTGGGTGTCGTGCTTAAGCACGGCCTCTACCTGATGTCCGACGAGATGTACGAGCATCTCACCTATGACGGCCAGAAGCACTTCTGCGCCGCCACGCTCTCGCCCGAGGCTGCCGCCGCGACGATCGTCGTGTCCGGCTTCAGCAAGAGCTATTCGATGACCGGCTGGCGCCTCGGCACCATGGTCGGCCCGGCCGAGGTGCTGAAGGCCGCGATCGACATCCAGAGCCAGACTTCGTCAAACGCCACGACCTTCGCCCAGTATGGCGCCCTCGCTGCGCTCAAGGAGAAGGACAAGGCCACCGCTGCGCTCAAGCCCATGCTCGAGGCCTTCGATCGCCGCCGGAAGTTCCTCCATGCCGAGCTCAACAAGATCCCTGGCATCACCTGCGGTCTCGCCCAGGGGGCATTCTATCTCTTCCCGGTCATCTCGTCCTTCGGACTGACCTCGGGCGACTTCTGCACCAAGCTCCTCGAGCAGGAGAAGGTCGCCGCCGTCCCCGGTGTCGCCTTCGGCGCCGACGACTGTCTGCGCCTGAGCTATGCGACCAACGACAAGATCATCGCCGAGGGAGTGCGCCGTCTCGGCGTGTTCTGCGCCTCGCTCAAGCGCTGAGCCGTCGCCAAGGACCCGCTTCCAGGGGCCGCGGGCTTGCGCCCGCGGCCTTTTTGTTGTGGCGGGGTGCGCGGCGACCCGGAAGATCGTCGGCCTCCGCCTCCCCCGGTGCGACACGCTTACCACCTCCAATAGATCATTACACATCACCCATGAGTCTCTTCATCGGCATCGATAGCGGCACGCAGAGCACCAAGGCCATCGTGCTCGACCTCGAGTCGGGCAAGGTCGTCGCCGAGGCGCGCGCGTCCTACACGCTCATCCCGAACCTCCCGGTCGGGCACATGGAGCAGCACCCCTCCGCCTGGACCGAGGCGCTCGACAAGGTCATCCTCGCCGTCCTCGAAAAGGTCGACCGCGCGGCCGTCGCCGGCATCGGCGTCTCCGGCCAGCAGCACGGCTTCGTGCCGCTCGACGAGAACGGCGAGGTCATCCGCCCGGCCAAGCTCTGGTGCGACACCTCCACGGTGCCCGAGTGCGAGACGATCATGAAGAAGCTCGGCGGGCCCAAGGCCACGCTGAAGAAGACCGGCAATCTCGTGCTCGCGGGCTTCACCGCGGGCAAGATCGCCTGGTTGAAAAAGAAGGAGCCGGCCAACTACCGCCGCCTCCGCCACGTGCTCCTTCCGCACGACTACCTCAATTTCCATCTCACCGGCCAGTACTTCATGGAGTTCGGCGACGCCTCCGGCACCGCCCTCATGGATGTGCGCAAGGCCGCGTGGTCGAAGGCCGCGATCGACGCCATCGATCCCAAGCTCGCGCAGTTCCTCCCCAAGATCTCCCAGTCGCACGAGGCCGCCGGCACGCTCCGCCCGGAGATCGCCGAGAAGTACGGCCTGTCGACCTCCGTCGTGGTCAGCGCTGGCGGCGGCGACAACATGATGGGCGCCATCGGTACCGGAAACGTGGAGGCGGGCGTCGTCACCGCCAGCTTCGGCACCTCCGGTACCATCTATGCCTTCAGCAAGAAGCCGGTCTGCGATCCCGACGGCGAGATCGCCGCGTTCTGCAGCTCCACCGGCGGCTGGCTCCCGCTGCTGTGCACGATGAACGTCACCAGCGTGACCGAGCACATGCGCAACCTCTTCGGCTGGGACGTGAAGACCTTCGACGACCAGGTGGCCACGGTGCCCGCCGGCAGCGACGGCCTGTTGCTCCTCCCGTACTACGCCGGCGAACGCACGCCGAACGTCCCGACCGGCTCGGGCTCGTTCATCGGCCTCAACGCGAAGACCAACACGCAGGCGCATTTCGCCCGCGCCGCGATGGAAGGCGCCACCCTCGGCATGAACTACGGCCTGCGCCGCCTCGCCCAGCTGGGCGTGAAGGCCAAGGAGATCCGCATCACCGGCGGCGGCGCCAAGTCGCCCGTCTGGCGCCAGATGATGGCCGACGTCTTCGGCGTGCCCGTCGTGGCCATGGTCGAGGACGAGGGGGCCGCGCTCGGCGGTGCGCTCCAAGCCGCGTGGTGCGTGGCCCGCCAGTCCAACCCGAAGGCGAAACTCGAGGACATCACCCGCCGCATCGTCGCCCTCGACGAGGCGACCCGTTGCCAGCCCAACAAGGCCAACGTCGCCGTCTACCGCAAGATGCAGGCGCTGCACGACCAGCTCAGCCAGGTGCTGCGCCCGGTCTTCCCGGTCCAGCGCAAGATCGCCAACGGCTGATCGGCCCGCGCCTGCTTTCTCGATTCCTCACGACCGGCGTTCCTCGCGGACGCCGGTCGTTTCCATTTCCGCCGGGGCAGGGACGGTCAGCGCAGCGAGACCTCGACCAGGAAACGCTGGGTCTGGCCGGGTTCGACGAGGTGCACGCCGAGGGCGTTGCCCGGGGCGTTGGGCGGCCCCATCCAAGGTTCGACGCAGAAAAACGGCGACTCGGGCTTCTCCGTCCAGGTGAGCACCGCGGTGTCGGCCGGTGGCGTCCTTGAAGTCCCGATGCGCAGGCGGAGCGTGTTGCCCGTGGTGCGCTCGGTGACGATCGCGCTGTTGCCGGCGAGGTTGAGGTGGATGGTGTCGAGCAGCGCCGGGTTGGAGAGCCTCTCCTCGGCGGTGAAGTGGGGCTGGTCGACGAGCCGGCCGGTGGCCGGGTCCTGCTTGGCGACGCGGCGCGAGGGAATGCGCACCGCGTAGTCGTCGCGGGTGAGCCCGTCGGTCCAGGGGATGGTGAAGTAGAAGTGGTGGCCGGCGCTCCACGGGATCGGGGTGCGGCCGAGGTTGCGCAGCGCGAGTTCGACGTAGAAGCCGAGCGGCTCGAAGCGGTAGTCGACGGTGAACTCGTAGTCGAAAGGATAGATCGTGCAGTCGGCCGCCGAAGGGTGGAACAAGGCGCTGAAGCCGCCGGCGTCGGCCCGGACGAGGCTGAAGTCGCCCTGGCGCGCGAGGCCATGCATGGGCATCCGCAGCCGGGCCCCGTCGGGCGCGCGCCAGTACTGCATCTCGCCACCCTCGAAGCAGCGGCCGGCGAAGGGAAACAGGATCGGGTTGCCGCCGCGGACCTTCGCGAAGTCCTCGAGCGAGTCGATCTCGGGCCAGTAGAGCACGTCGCGCAGGGTGCCGTCCCCCAGTTCGAGGTTCCAGTTCATGAGACGGGCCCCGAGCTCGGGCAGGGCGAGGAAGGTCGAGCGACCCACCTGCCAACGAAGCAGTTCCTTGCCGAGATACGGGATGCGTTCCATGCCGCATCCGGTGATGGGGAAAACGGCGCGGAGTGCAAACCTGTGTTCGCTGGCGACGGTGAAGTTGCGGGGCGGCCCCGCCGGCGGTGCCCGAGCTGAAACGGCGCGGGGATTTGTAAGGGGAAAATGCGGGCGCAGGCTTGCACCGTCCTGCGTGCGCGTCGATAACAGCGCCCGCATGCAACGACTGCTCCTCGTGTTGTTCTGCCTTCTGTCCTCGGTGGCCCAGGCCGCGCATCTGGGCGGCGACGCCGTGGCGCCCGCGGCGGCGAAGGCGCCGCTCGAGCCCGCTCTGGTTGGTACCGCGGAGAAGCCGGTGCGCGTGCTGGTGATCCCGGTGCGCGAACAGATCGCCGATCCGGTCTTCTACATCCTCCGGCGCGGCCTGAAATCGGCGGGAAAGAACGACCTTGTGGTGCTCGACATGAAGACCCCCGGCGGGGCGCTGGGCACGGCGCTCGAGATGATGGAGGCGCTCGACAAGTTCGAGGGGCGCACCGCGACCTACGTCAACGACGAGGCGATCTCGGCCGGCGCGTTCATCTCCGCGGTGACCGACGACATCTACTTCTCCCCGAAGGGCATCATCGGCGCGGCGGCGGCGGTCAGTTCGCAGGGTGCCGACATTCCGGAGACGATGCGGCTCAAGGTGAACAGTTTCCTCGAGGCGAAGGTCGGGGCGTACACCGAGGGCAAGCGCTACCGTGCCGAGGTGCTCACGGCGATGTTCGACAAGGATTTCGAGTTCAAGATCGGCGACCGGGTCATCAAGCCGAAGGGCAAGCTGCTCTCGCTCACGGCGACCCAGTCGGCCGAACTTTTCGGCGAGCCGCCCGTGCCGTTGCTGTCGAGCGGCTCGGCGAAAACGCTGGAGGCGCTGCTCGACGAGAAGCTCGGCGCGGGCAACTACCGGATCGAGCAGCTGGAGGTCACCTGGTCCGAGCAGCTCGCCCAGTATATCACCAACTACTCCGCGTTGCTCTTGGGGCTCGGTATCCTCTGCCTCTACATCGAGTTTAAGACCCCCGGCTTCGGCTTCTTCGGCATCACGGGCGGGGCGTTGCTGCTCATCGTCTTTTTCGGCCACTACGTCGCCGGCCTCTCCGGCTACGAGGCGGCGCTGGTCTTCGGACTGGGCCTGCTGCTGCTGCTTGCCGAACTGGTCTTCTTCCCGGGCGTGATCCTGCCGGCGGCGACGGGCGTGCTGCTCATGTTCGGTGCGCTGCTGTGGTCGATGGTCGACCACTGGCCCAACCAACCGCTGGACTTCTCCGGCGAGATGTTCGTGAAGCCGGCGACCAACCTCCTGCTCGGTTTCGGCCTCGCGCTCGTGCTGGCGCTGCTGCTCGCGCGGTTCATCCCCAAGGGCTGGTTCTTCACCCGGCTCGCGGTCGCGGGCGAGGCGGGCTCGACCTCGCAGGTCGCCGGGTTGCCGCCCGAGGCGGCGGCGGAAACGGGCTCGCTGCTGGGCGCGCGCGGCGTCGTCGCCACCGGACTGTTCCCCAGCGGCCAGATCGAGATCGACGGCCGGCGCTACGAGGCGCGGCTCGAGCTCGGCACGGCCGTGGCGGGCACGAAGGTCGTGGTGGTGCGCGTCTCCGACTTCGGCCTCATCGTGGAGCTCGACAAAGAATCATGACCCTCGTGATCGTCCTCTTCATCCTCGGCGTGATCCTGCTCGCGCTCGAGATCGTGGTTCCCGGTGCCGTGCTCGGCACGGTGGGCGCGTTGCTGATGACCGGCGGCGTGGTCGCCGCCTTCATGAACCTCGGCGGCACCGGCGGCATGGTCGCGACCATCGTCGCGCTGCTGCTGCTCGGGGCGACTTTCTATCTGGAGATGGTCTGGCTGCCGCAGTCGCGCGTCGCGAAACACCTCTCGATGGATGCGACCATCGACAGTGTCAGCCAACCGCCGCTCGCCAAGGAGGCCGACGTGCTCGGCCGCGAGGCGGTTGCCCTTTCGACGCTCGCGCCTACCGGTTTCGTCCAAGTGGACGGCCGGCGCTACGAGGCGAGCTGCCGCAGCGGCTACGCCGCCGTCGGCGAGACCCTGAAGGTCGTCGGCCTCGATGCTTTTCGATTGATCGTAACCAAACCCTAATCCCATCGCTTCATGAACCTGCCACTCATCGGTATCATCGTCCTTGTTGTCATCGGTCTCATCCTGCTCGTCGTCGTCGGCGGGTTGATCGGGGCCTGGGTCAAGGCGCTCTTCAACGGCGCCCCCGTCCCGATGACCAAACTGGTCGCGCTGAAGTTCGCCGGCATCCCGTTCGGCCTCATCGTCGACGCCCGCATCACCGCGGTGCGCGCCGGCATCCCGATCAGCGCCGACCTCATCGCCTCCCACTTCCAGGCCGGCGGCAACGTCGTGCCGACCGTCCAGGCGATCATCGCCGCCAAGAAGGCCGGCATCGCCCTCGACTGGGACCGCGCCTGCGCGATCGACCTCGCGACCAAGGGCTCGGGCAAGAGCGTGCTCGAGGCCGTGCGTACCTCCGTCGACCCGAAGGTCATCGACTGCCCGAACCCGGAGCAGGGCCGCTCGACCATCGACGGCGTCGCCAAGGACGGCATCCAGGTGAAGGTGAAGGCCCGCGTGACGGTCCGCACCAACCTCGACCGGTTCGTCGGCGGCGCGAAGGAGAACACCATCATCGCCCGCGTCGGCGAGGGCATCGTCACCACCATCGGCGCAGCCGAGAGCTACAAGCAGGTGCTCGAGAACCCGGACAGCATTTCCAAGACCGTGCTCGCCCGCGGCCTCGATGCCGGCACCGCGTTCGAGATCCTCTCCATCGACATCGCCGATGTCGATGTCGGCGAGAACGTGGGCGCCAAGCTCCAGGTCGCGCAGGCCGACGCCAACAAGAACATGGCGCAGGCTCAGGCCGAAATCCGCCGCGCCGCCGCCGTGGCGCTCGAGCAGGAGATGAAGGCGCGCACGCAGGAATCGCAGGCGAAGGTCGTCGAGGCGCAGGCGCAGGTGCCGCTCGCCATGGCCGAGGCCTTCCGCAGCGGCCGGCTCGGCGTGATGGACTACTACCGCATGGAGAACATCCAGTCCGACACCGCCATGCGCGGCTCCATCGCCGGCCCCGATGCGCACAAGAAGTAACCCTCCCGCCCACCACGCACCATGAGCTGGCGTTGGTTACTCGACAATCCGCAGATCCTCTTCGTGATCGCCGGCGCGATCGCCTACTGGCTCAACGAGCGGCGCAAGGCGAAGGAGAACCGCGAGATGGACGAGGAGGCCCGGCGCGAGCCCGACGCCGACGAGATGGCGGAGCGCACGCGTCGCATCCAGGAGGAGATCCGCCGCAAGATCGAGGAGCGCCAAGGCCGTGCCCCGCAACCGCCTCCGCTTTTCGAGGAGGAGGAGAATGTCGAAGGACCGGCCCCGGTGCCGCCGCCGTTGCCCCAGCTGCGCCCCGTGCTTGTCTCCGCCGAGGAGGCGCCGGGGGCGGCCGAGCTCGAGCGCGTCATGGAACAGCAGCGCCGCTACGCCGAGCAGATCGAGCAGCTGGCCGTCGCCGAGCGCGCGGCGAAGACCTTTGCGTCCGTGCAGCCGGGGATGGCGGTGTATTCCATGCCCGAAGCCGGCACGGCGACGCGCGCTTCGCGGCAAGAAAGTCTGGTCCTGTCCGGGCTGCACGACCGCGACGCCCTGCGGCGTGCGATCGTGTTGCGCGAAGTCCTCGGTGCGCCGAAGGCGCTGCAATAGGGCGCCGCCGATGGCGGACTGCCCTGTTTTCGCACGAGCCCCGGTTTCTCCGGGGCTCGTTTGTTTTTGGAGTCGGGGAGGGCGGAACTTGTCAGCGACCGTGTCGGGCTCATCATCCGCTCCGCCGGGACTCCGGCCCAACCCAGACCAACACACCGCGCATGAAACGCTTCCTCGTGCCCCTGCTCGCGCTCTCGTTGTTGGCCAACGTCGGGTTGGTCACCACCCACGTCCTGCGTCGTGAAAAACCGGAGGTGCGGACGGCGGTGGCACCACCGGCGCCCACGCCGAACCCGCCGCCCGTGGAGCCGCCGGCGAAGCTCTGGGACCAACTCCAGGGGGGCGAGGCGCGCGAGCTCGCGGCGCGGTTGCGCGCGGCCGGCGCGCCCGAGCGGACCGCCCGCCTCCTCGTGGCCGATGCGCTGCGCGAGCGCTACCTCGCCCGGCAGCGTGCGTTGATCGGGAGCGGCGATCCGGCCGCGTTTTGGAAGGAGTCGGCCTCGGCCACCGACCGCGAGAAACAGGCGGCGTTGCGCCGGCTGGCCCGGGAGCATGATGACCTCCTGACCGAGCTTTTCGGAGCGGCCCCCGCTGCGGAGGAGGCGCGCGAGAGGAGAAGGCGGCTCTACGGGCCGCTTCCCGACGCGAAGCTCGAGCGCATCGACCGCCTTACGGCCGACTACGGCGAGATGGCCGACGGCATCCGGTCGCAGGCGGGCGGCGCGCTCCCGGCGACCGATCGCGAGCTGCTCGCGCTGCTCGAACAGGAGCGGCGCAAGGATGTGGCGGCGATCCTGACTCCGGCGGAACTGGATATCTATGATCTGATGACGTCCGCTACGGCGCGGACCCTGCGTGCCCGGCTGGCGAACTTCGCGCCCAGCGAGCAGGAGTTCCGGGCGCTTTTCGCGCTTCTGCGCGACTTCGACGAGCGGTTCGCGGCAAGCAACGGCGCCGGCGACGAGGTGGATCAGCGCGAGCGCGCCGCGGCCGAAGCCGAGCTGAACGCACGCCTCAAGGCCGCGTTGGGCGAGACCCGCTACGAGGAGTACCGGCGGCAGCAGGACTCCGGCTATCGTGTGGTGGCGCGGATTGTGGAGCGTTTCGGCCTGCCGGCGCGCCGCGCCGACGAGGTCGTCGGACTGGCGCAGGGTGTCCAGACCCGGCTCCGGGCGCTGCGCGCTGCCAAAGGGCTAACCTCCGAGGCGGTCCGTGGTGAACTCGAGGCACTCGCCCGCGAGTCGGGCGAGCGGATTGTGGCCCTGCTGGGCGGCGACGGTGCCGAGCTCTACCGCCGGACCTCCGGCGGCGCGTGGTTGCGGGCGCTCGAGCGCGCGGCGGCCGAACCGGTAGGCAACAGCCTAGATACTGCGGCCAAGTCCAAGCCGGCGGCGCCCCCCGCGGCGTCCGAGCCGGCGGGCACGGCTTCGCCTCCTGCTGCGCCTTCCGCAGCCCCGAACGGCTGAGCGGCCGCCACCGCACCATCGGGCCGGCGCGCGGTTTGGCTTCCACTGCGGCCGGTTCGAGGACCTTGGTTCGCGAGCCGGAATCACCGGTCCCGGCTGCGTTGCGGAACGCTTGATCGCCGCGCGAGCCGGTGATGGCGGTCCGCGGCGAACCCGGGTATGGCGACCCGTGCCACGGGATGTTCAATCGCGGCCCGACTCGACGACGAAGTCCCACTGGCTCGACTGCTTGAGCGCCGGGAGGATCAAACGGTAGGGGCCGGTCGGCAGCGTGCCGGCGGGGATGGTGAACCGGCCGGTGGTGCGGGGACGACGCGGATCAAGTTCGCCGATGTATTGTTCCCATCGAGGGAGCGCAACGAGCTCGGCGCCTTTGCGGAAGAGATCGAAGCCGACGATGTGGGCGCGCGCCTGGTCGAGCTCGGCCTGGAGATGCACGGTGTAGTCGGCACCGTGCGTCTCGCGGGCGGGGGCCGAGACCAGGGAGTACTCGATGGGGAGGTGCCAAGTCTCGGTCGAGAGCTGGCGCAGTTCCTCGGCGGGGCCGGGAGGGGTGGGCAGTAGTTGAACTGCTGCGTCGAGCGCGGGCAACTCGACGACCGCTTCGAACTCCGCCGCGGCGTGGACCCAGCCGGCGGCGGCAATCCGGCCGAACTCGGCGCGTTGGCGGTGTTCGGCGAAGGGTTCGTGGGGTTTGGCGGGTTTGGCGTAGGCGAGCCGCAGGTACGTGTAGCCGGCGAGGCTGACGGCGATGGCCACGGCGATCGGCCACAGGGGCCAGGTCTGGCGGGCGGTCGGGCGCGGCGTGGTGCTCATCGGCAGTTGTTAGGCCAGAAGCGGGCGCGGGGAGGCAATGTCCGAAGTCGGGGCACGGCGTGAACCGACGGAGGGCGGGAGCCGAACGCAGCCGAACGCACACTTTTTTGTTCCGATCGGAACAAAAAAGTGTGCGTTCGGAGAACGGGGGCGCGGGGGCTCGATCAGGCCAGCGAGAACTGCTGGGTGCCTGTGGGGGTCTTCATCGCGATGGCGCCGTTCTTGACCTCGATGCTGATCGTGCGGTTGTGCGTGCCGCCGACATCGTGGATCGAGGGGCGCAGACCGTTGGCGCGGAACCACGTCTCGAGGGCCTGGATGTTGCGTTCGCCGATCTTGAACGGATCGGTGCCGTTGAGCACGCTGGCGCCGCCGGCGACGAAGAATTTGGCGCGGTTGATGTCGCCCTTCACGCCCTGGAAGGCGCGGATGAGCCCGGGCAGGCCGGTGTCGGCGAACATCGAGGGCTGCCCCTTCGCCTTGTCGGGCGAGATGGTGGAGTCCGGCAGCATGTAGTGCAGGAGTCCGGCGGCCTTGGTGGCCGCATCGTAGGCGATCAGCCCGATGCACGACCCGAGGGCGTAGGTCGTGAGGATCGCGTTGGTGTTGTTCGAGACTGCCATGTCGCCGACGCCAACCACGACACGTTGCGCGAACAACGTGCCGAGTCCCGCTGCGGAAAGAGAGGGTGACGCCATGGAGGAGAAGTGACGGCGGCGAACTTCGGCGGTTCGGGTGCCGTGAGACACCCAGTCCGCGCGAGGGCTACCGGGCTTCCTAATTCGGTTGGCGGCGGGTGAACTTGAGGCGGAAAGCGGTCGGCGGAGCAATCGGGCGGGTAGGGCTGGCTTGGGGGGCCCCAGCCCGGGCCAGCAGCGACAAAAAGGCCGCCGGCGCAGGGCGCGGGCGGCCTTTGGAAATGGGACTGGTAGGGTGCGAAGCCCGGCGGCGTCTCACTTCATCCGGTCGAACGCGGACTGGAGGAGGGCGCGGCCGTCGGTCGTGGGGAACTTCGCCTGCACGCGGGCCATGAGCTCGGCTTCGCGGGCGTTCTTGCTGGGCTGATCCTTGACCTCGTAGAAGACGCCGAACACGCCGGGGGTCTCGAGCGAGGCGAGGCGGAACGCCGCGTTGATGTCGGTCACGTCGTGCTTGGTCTCGTCGATGAGGTCGACGTGGCCGCCCTTGCGGGCGTTGAAGCAGTCGAAGGCGTCCTCGTAGAAGTTCGAGCAGTGGGTGTGCACCTCGACGACGCTGAAGCCGTCGTGCTTCATCGCACGCTCGATCATGTCGGTCATGTGCTGGAGCTGGCCGACGTAGGCGCGGGCGACGAAGGTGGCGCCGGTACCGAGCAGTCGGCGCATTGGGTTGAGGGCGGGGTCGAGTGCGCCGGTGGGGTCGGACTTCGACTTGAAGCCGACAGGTGAGGTGGGCGAGGTCTGCTTCTTGGTGAGGCCGTACACCGAGTTGTCCATGATCACGTAGGTGATCTTGATGTTCTTGCGGGCGGTATGGTCGAGGTGGTTGCCGCCGATGGAGAAGCCGTCGCCGTCGCCGCCGAAGACGACGACATGGAGGTCGTCGCGGCCGAGGCTGACGCCGGCGGCGAAGGGCAGCGCGCGGCCGTGGATGAAGTGGCCGCCGTGGGTGTTGACGAAGTAGGGCAGGCGCGAGGAGCAGCCGATACCGGCGAGGGTGACGAGGTTGTGCTGCGGAATCTGGAGCTTCTCGAGCACGCGCTGGAAGGCGGCGAGCACGGCGAAGTCGCCGCAGCCGGGGCACCAGGTGGGATTATCGGCCTTGAGCGTGGCCTTGGTGAGCGGGGCGGCGGGAACGGCGGCCGGAGTGGGGCGGGTGAGAGTGAACATGGCGGAAACGGTTTCGAGTTACGGGTTCTTGGTTTCGGGTTTCCGGGCGCGTCAGCGTTGGGCGGTGGCGTCGAGGCGCGCGACGCCGGCGAGGATCTCCTGCACCTTGAAGGTGAGGCCGTCGGTCTTGCAGATGCTGCGGATGTGCGGCTGGGCGAGCGCACCGCGCAGAAGGCTGGCGAGCTGGCCGTAGCCGTAGAGCCCCTCGTCGTTGATCTCGACGACGTCGACCTGGCGGTACTTCGCGAAGATTTCGGCGAGGCCCTGCGGCAGCGGGCTGATGTGGCGGATGTGGAGGTGCCCGACTTTGCGTCCCTGTGCGCGGAGGCTTTTCGCGGCCTCGCGAATCTGGCCGAAGGTGGAACCCCAACCGACGAGGAGCACGTCGCCTTCCTGGTCGCCGTAGACCTCGGGCTTCGGGAGCTTGGCCGCGAGTGCCTTGATCTTCTCGCGGCGGCGGGCGGTCATCTTCTGGTGGTTCGGCGCGGAGGCATTGGGGTGGCCGGTCTCATCGTGCTCGAGGCCGGTGACCGTCGGGTACTTGCCCCCGAGCATCGGCGTGCCGGGCGGCACGTGGTGGGTGGGCTTGTCGAAGGCGTAGGCCTTGTACTCTCCCTCCACCGGCGCGAGTTTCACGCCGGGCTCGATGTAGAGCTTGGCGAGGTCGGGCTCGGGGAAGGCCTCGATGCGGGTCGAGAGCGCCTGGTCGGAGAGCACGATGACCGGCACCGAGTATTCGCGGGCCAGTTGCACCGCCTCGTAGGTGGCGTAGAAACAGTCGCCCACGGAACAGGGCGCGAGCACGATGCGGGGCGCGTCGCCGTGCGTGCCGCCGACCGCCTGGATCAGGTCGCTCTGCTCGACCATGGTCGGCAGGCCGGTGCTGGGACCGCCGCGCTGGACGTTGACGATGACCAGCGGCATCTCGGCCATGATGCCCCAGCCGAGGGCCTCCATCTTCAGCGACATGCCGGGGCCGGAGGTGTTGGTGACCGCGACGTGGCCGGAGTAGGAGAAGCCGAGCGCGGTGGCGATGGCGGCGATCTCGTCCTCGCACTGCACGTACATGCCGCCGTACTTGGGCAGCGCGGCGCGCAGGTCCTCCATGATGCTGGAGGCGGGGGTGATCGGGTAGGCGGCGCCGAAGCGCACGCCGGCGGTGACAAGGCCCATCACGACGGCCTGGTTGCCGTCCATCGTCACCATCGGGCGGGCGCCGGTCGCGGCGCGGGCGGGGCCGAACTCGAAGGCGGCACGCACGTCGTCGCCGAGCGGATGGGCGTAGGCGGCGTCGAAGATGCGGACGTTTTGGTTGAAGACCTCCTCGGACTTCTTGCCGAAGCGCTCCTTCATGAGGCCTTTGAGCTTCTCGACGTTGAGGTCGAAGAGGCGGGCGATCAGGCCGAGCACGTAGATGTTCTTGCCCTTGTCCTTGGCGCTGCCGCCGGTGGCGGCGACGGTGCCGGAGGTGATCGGCGCGCCGACGGCGCGGATGCGTGTATCGGCCGCATCGGGCTTGACGGTGTCGGCGTCGTAGAGGAGCACGCCGCCGTCGCGCAGCTGGGCGCGGTGGGCTTCGTAGCTGTGCTGGTGGAAGGCGACGAGCAGGTCGGAGCGGTCGCCGGGGGAGAGGATCTCGCCGCTGCCCATGCGCACCTGGAAGATCGAGGGGCCGCCGGCGATCGTGGCGGGGATCGTCATGAACGTCATGACGTCCTGGTCACTCCGGCCGGCGAGGCGGGCGAGGAAGCCGCCGATGGCCTGGATGCCGTCCTGGGAGTTGCCCGCGAGGCGGATGACGACGTCGCGAACGGTCTGACTGGAGTGTGCGGTGGAGGTTGCGGTGGAG
This sequence comes from Verrucomicrobiota bacterium, assembly GCA_023457035.1. GTDB lineage: Bacteria > Verrucomicrobiota > Verrucomicrobiia > Opitutales > Opitutaceae > CAJCBL01. The sequence goes on along the minus strand of JAEWNN010000134.1, from coordinate 28,511 downwards.
GAGTCGGGACCGGCGGTTGGCATGGGAATTCCGCCGAACGTAGGGAAACGCGGCGGCGGGAGTCAATGAGTGTGCGCGGAGTCGAGTTTTTTTTCGGGCTGCGCGGCACGAACCGGGGCGCGGGCAACGGCCAGAAACTTTCTGGCGGTCGCGCCGTGGAGGGTTTTAGCTCGTCCCTTCCCCTCGGGGAGAGGTCATGAAATCGCGCATCCCGTCAGAGCAAACTTTCCAGCCCCGGACCGGGCCCAGCCCGGTCGTGGTCGGCCGCCGCGTCGTCGGCGGTGGCCCGCTCGGTGCGCGGAAAGGCTGCTAGTCGACGGAGCCCCATGAACTTCATCGCTTCGGTTCGCACGGCCCTGGTGGGCCGTTTCTCCGGTCTCACCAAGGACCAGTTGCGCCGGGATCTCCTCTCCGGCCTCAATGTCGCCACGATGGCGCTGCCGCTCTCGATGGCTTTCGCCATCGCCTCCGGCGTCAACCCCGAGCGCGGCCTCTTCACCGCGATCATCGGTGGAGCGATTGTCGCCGCGCTGGGCGGCTCGCGCGTCCAGATCGGCGGCCCGACCGGTGCTTTCGTCATCATCACCTTCAGCGTGATGTCCCAGTACGGCCTGAGCGGCCTGCTGCTCTGCACGATGCTTGCCGGCGCGATGCTCGTCGTCATGGGCGCGGCGCGGTTGGGCTCGATCATCCGGTTCATGCCATACCCGGTGTCGCGGGCTTTCACCAAGGGCATCGCCGTCCTCATCCTCAGTACGCAGATCAAATTCTTCTTCGGCCTCCAAGCCGAGATGCCCGCGGGGTTCGTGGGCAAGCTGCAGGTGCTCTTCGCCAACCTCGGTGTGATCCATTGGCCGACGGTGGCGCTCGGCGTGGTCTCGGTGGCGGTGATCGGACTGTGGCCCGCGCGGCTCGCGCGCTTCGTGCCCGGCTCGATGGTCGGCCTGGTGCTGTTGACGGGGGTGTTCGAGTTGGTGCGTGCGCTGCATGGCGGCGACGGCTTTGGCATCGCCACCATCGGCTCGCAGTTCCCGAACTTCTCCGGCGCGCTCCCGCCGCTGCAGTTGCCCGGCATCGAGCTCAGCCATCTCGGCGATCTCCTGCAGCCGGCCTTCACGATCGCCATGCTCGTCGCCATCCAGGCGCTCATGTGCGCCGTGGTGACCGACGGCGTGCTCGACCAGCGCCACGATTCAAACCAGGAGCTGATCGCCCAGGGCGTCGGCAACCTCGTCGGCCCGCTCTTCGGCTGCATTCCGGTGACCGGCGCCGTGGCTCGCTCGGTCGTCAACGTCCGCTCCGGCGCGCGCACGCCCGTGGCCGGCCTCACGCACTCCTTCCTGCTTCTGGTTGCGCTGGCCGCCGCGGCGCCGTTGCTGCGTCATGTGCCGCTGGCGACGCTGGGCGGCGTGCTCATCGTCGCCGCGTACCGCATGGTTTCCTGGAAACAGTTCCTGCGGCTCCACCGCTGGCCGTTCAGCGACAGCTCGGTCTTCCTCGCCACCTTCCTGCTCACCGTGCTCGCCAACCTCACGCTCGCCGTCGAGGTGGGCGTCGTCCTCGCCTGTCTGCTGATGGTCAAACGCGTCTCCGAGACCTCGCAGATCACCGCCGTCGACGAGGCGAGCGAAACCGAGGGCTCGCAGCACTCGCTGGTCGGGCGCACGGTGCCGAAGGGCGTGCTGATCTTCCGCGTCTTCGGCGCGTTCTTCTTCGGCGTGGTCGACAAGCTCGACGACGAACTCAAGCGCGCGAAGATGGAGCCCGAGATCCTCATCCTGCGTATGCGCAAGGTCCTCGCGATCGACGCCACCGGCCTGCAGGCGCTCATCGACCTCCACCACAAGCTCAAGTCGAAGGGCAAGCACCTCGTCCTCAGCGCGCCGCACACCCAGCCGCTCGCCGTGATGGAGAACGCCGGCTTCATCGACGCCATCGGTCGCGACAACGTCTGCCCGCACATCGCCGCCGCCCTGGCCCGCGCCCGCGTCATCCTCCAGCTGCCGCCTGCGCCCGAGAACGGCCTCGCTCCCGAGAAACTGGCGACGGAGAAACTGGAGCTCGACGCCGCGCGCCGGGAGATTTCCGCCGCGCTGGATCGGGCGCAGAAAATCCTCGGCAAGTCCGGCAATTCCGGCGACGATTCGGCCACCCCGAGGCCACAATGAGTCTGCCGCTCCCCATCCATCGGACACGTAGCCCGCGACCTGCGGACTGCGGCCCGGGGAGGGGGGAGGGCGACGAGAATTGCGGATTTCGGAATGCGCTCTACCTGCGGAAGAGTCTTCGAGATTGCGGACTGGTCGGGATGGCCACCGCGCCTACCCGTCGTGGTCCGGTGTTCCGGCCCGGACCGTCGGGCGCGAGCTGGATCGAGCGGCGCGGGCTGAAGCACCGCGCCACGGCGAATGCTTTTTGCGGAGCGTCGGGACTGTGCCGATGAACGCCGCGCTCCTTCTTCTCGTGGGCGCGATTGCCGGTGTCTCCGCGCTTTTCGCCGCACACCGCTCACGCCGCGTATGGCTCGGCGCGACGCTGCTCGCCTGTGCCGCTGGACTCACGGCTGCGGTCTTCGTGCTCTGGGGCGCTGCCGACTGGCCCGAAGCCCCGCACGGGGCCGGGTGGGCCTGGTCGCCCTCCTTCGCCGTTTGCGGCGAACAGGTGCGCCTCCGATTCGATGCGCTTAGTGCGCTCTTTCTCGCGCTGACGTGCGTGGTCGGCGGCGTGGGTGCGATCTACGGCGGCGAGTACTGGAGCGACGCCACGCATCCGCGCACGGCGCGGAGCGGACGGCTCTGGTGGAGCGTGCTGCTGCTCAGCCTCGGCGCCGTGCTCGTCGTCGCCAACGGCCTGCATTTTCTCATCGGCTGGGAACTCTTCACTCTCGCCGCCTACTTCCTCGTCACGCTCGACCGGCGACGTGCCGAGGTACGCGCGGCGGGCTGGCTCTACCTTGGCGCGTCGCACGTGGCGATGCTCGCGCTTTTCGCGTTTTTCGCGCTCCTGGCGGAGCGCACGGGGAGCTGGGCGCTCGGGCCGCTGCTCGACCGCAAGGAGCTCGCGCCGTTGTTCTGGCTCGCGCTGGTCGGCTTCGGGCTGAAGGCGGGGCTGTTCCCGCTGCACGTGTGGCTCCCCTCGGCGCACGCCAACGCCCCGAGCCATGTCTCCGCGATCCTCTCCGGTGTCACCATCAAGATCGGACTCTATGGGCTGATCCGTTTCAGCGGCTGGCTGCCGGTGCCGGACAGCGCCGGTTGGGTGGTCGTAGCGCTCGGTGCGGCCAGCGCCGTGCTCGGTGTGGCCTTCGCGCTTGGCCAGCACGACCTCAAGCGGCTGCTCGCCTACCACAGCGTGGAGAACATCGGCATCATCCTGCTCGGCTTCGGCTTCGCGTTGGTGGCGGTGCAGTACGGCGACCAGCCGTGGGGCGCGCTCGCGCTCGCCGGCGGCCTGCTGCACATCTGGAACCACGGGCTCTTCAAGGCGCTGCTCTTCCTCGGCGCCGGTTCGGTGCTCCACGCCACGGGGACGCGCGAGATGAGCCGACTCGGCGGGCTCTGGCGGGCGATGCCGTGGACGGCCTCGCTCTTCACGCTCGGCGCGGTGGCGATCTGCGGCCTGCCGCCGCTCAACGGTTTCGTGAGCGAATGGCTCGTCTACCTCGGGCTCTTCGACGCTGCGATCGCGCACGGTGAGGCGGCCTGGGCGGCGCTGCCGGCGGCGATCGCGCTCGGTGTGACCGGCGCGCTGGCGCTGGCGTGCTTCTCGAAGGTGTGCGGCGTGGTGTTCCTCGGCGCGCCGCGTTCGGCCGCGGCCGAGCACGCGCACGAATGCGGCCCGGCGATGCGCGGGGCGATGGTCGTGCTCGCGGTGTTGTGCGCTGCCATCGGACTGGTCCCCGTTCTCTTCTGGCCCGCCGTCGCGCGCGCCGTGGGGGCGTGGCGGCCGGCCTGGGCGGGCGCGTTGACCGCGACGCCGCTGGTCGCGCTTACCTGGTTCCATCTGGCTCTGGCCGTGGTCGCGACGGTGGCCGGCGTGTGGCTCTGGCGCCGCGCGCAGCGTGGGTTGCGCCGCGCGCCCACCTGGGATTGCGGGTACGTCGTGCCCACGGCGCGGATGCAGTACACCGCCGGGTCTTTCGCCGCCACGATCATCGAGTGGTTCGATTGGATTCTGCGCCCCACGAAACACGAGCACGCGCTCGTGCCGGAGGTGCCGTTTCCGGCCGCCGCGAGCCGCGAGGAGCACACGCCCGAGACGGTGCTGGAGCATCTCGTCGCACCGGCCGGCGCCGTCGTGATGCGGGTCTCCACCGCCATCCGCCGTCTCCAGCACGGCCGGATGCAGGCGTACATCCTTTACCTCGTCCTCGGCGTCGCCGCGCTGGCGGCGCTGGTGATCGGCGGAGGGCGGTGATGCAAGCGTGGCCTCAGTTGCTGCCTTTTTCGGGGCTCCTTTCCCGCGTGCACTCAACCGAGTCGCGTGCGCCAGTAACCGGGGCGACGCTTGAAATGCATCACCGCTACGATCCAGATGCGGTCGGGCTCCTCAATGTAGATGATCGCGTAGGGAAATGTGCCGCCGAAGTGTCGCCGGGCGGGCGGATCGAACATGCGCCGCAGTTTTGGCCGGGCGCAGATCTCCGTGGTCACTTCGTCGATCTCACGGAAGAACCGTTGTGCCAGTGCGGGATTGATCTCTTGGTAGCGCAGGGCCGCCGCGACCAACTCGGCGCGCGCATCCGGATGAAAGACGAATGGTTTCACAGCCCGACGATTTTGCGCACCTCGGACATGACCTCTTCGCCGGGCAGGCCTGTCACCTTGCCGCTCTGGATTTCGGCGACGCGGCGCCGGGTTTCGGTTCGCCACGCCTCGTCGATTTCTGGATCAGGCCGGGCGAAACACTCGGCGAGCAACTGGTCCATGAGCTCATTCAGCTGCTCCACGGGGAGTTGTCGGGCTTCGGAGACAATCTGCTGCAGCGTCATCGGCATATCCTGTACTGTGCCGGCCGCGGCGACACCGGCAAGCTTCCGGCGGGTTCGGAGTTCACGCCATCGATCAAGGCAACTCCCCCTGATTCCTGCCTGACATCGGCCGCCGTTGCCCCCTAAACTTCGCGCCCTCGCAAACCCCACAGTGCCCTTTCCTCAATGTATCTGAACATTATCCAGATCGCCGAGTCGTTTGGCGTAGCGGAAGAAGTCGTGGAACGCTGGGTGCGCGATGAGGGGCTGCCCTTCACGCCGGACCGCGACCGGATGCTGTTCGACCGCACGCAGGTGGCCAACTGGGCCGCCGCGCATGGACTGACGGCCCAGGCCGGGTTCCTCGCGCCCACGGCGTCGAGCGTGGCGGCGGGCGGCGGAGTCGAGGCGCTGCTCCATGCCGGGAGAATCTGGCGCGACGTGGCGGCAAGCGAGGTGGAGACGATCTTCGAGAAAGTCGTGGCGGCGCTCCCGGGCGCGACGCCCCCGATCCGGAATCTGGTGGCGCAACGGCTCCGCGCTCCCGGCGGCGTGGTCATCGCCCCGGTCGGCGGCGGCTTCGCGCTGCCGCACCCCTCGACGCGCATCGCACTCGGCCGCGATTCCGGAACGGTCGCGTTGTTGATGCTGCGGGAGCCTTTGCCGCTGCCCGAACCGCCGCCGGACGACGTGCCGGTAACGCGGCTCCTCTTCTTCATCGCGCCGTCGCCGCGGGCGCACCTCGATCTGCTCGGCCGCCTCAGCCGCCTGCTTTGCCGGGGCGTGTTGCGCGAGCTGGTGCTCCAGGGCGCGCCGGACGAGGAGATCTTCAAAGCCATTGCCGCGGCCGAGGCCGCGGCGGGCTCGCCGGGCGGAGACGTGCGCAAATCGTGAAGGCGATGCGCAGGAGTCCACAGACCGGAAACCGGAGTAACCACGGATTCCACGGATGGGCACGGATTTCGGAATTCCGGATCCGTGAGAATCCGTGTCATCCGTGGTCCTTGATCCAGAAGGAGGCTACGCGGTGATCGTCGGTCCCTTGCTTTCGGTTGCCGCGCTGGGGCTGCTGACCGGCATGGTTCTTGGGCCGCGCCGTCCGCGGTTCTGGCTCGGCGCCACGCTTGTCGCCACGACGGCGTCGCTTGTGGCAGCGCTCACGCTTCTGCTCGGTTTTGCGCCGACCTGGGAATGGAACGGCGCCTTTCGGCTCGGCGGCGAGTTGCCGCATCTGCGGCTCGATGCGATCAGCGCGCTCTTTCTCGCGTTGTTGTCGTTCGTGGGTGGCGCCGGTGCGGCCTACTCGCGCGATTACTGGAGCGACCACCACTATCCGAAGTCGGCGGGACGGGGACGCTTCTGGTGGAGCGGTCTCGTGCTGATGATGGGGCTGGTGCTCCTCGAGGCCAACGGCCTGCACTTCCTCATCGCGTGGGAGCTTTTCACCCTTTGTGGCTACATGCTGATCACGCTGGAGAACCGCGGGCGAAAGGTGCGCGCGGCCGGCTGGCTCTATCTTGCGGCGTCGCATGCGGGCACGCTCTGCCTCTTTGCGTTCTTCTCGTTGGTGGCCTCCCGGACGGGCAGTTGGGAACTTGGCCCGCAACTGCGCGAGTGCGCCTCGCTCGCGCCGTTGTTCTGGCTGGCGCTGGCGGGTTTTGGCGTGAAGGCCGGCGTCTTCCCGCTGCACGTGTGGTTGCCATCTGCGCACGCCAACGCCCCGAGCCACGTGTCCGCGATCCTCTCGGGCGTGGCGATCAAGATGGGCGTGTACGGCATCGTGCGCTTCAGCGGCTGGTTGCCGCCGCCGGTGCAGGCCGGCTGGGTCGTCATCGCGCTCGGCGCGGTGGGCGCGCTGTTCGGCATCGCCTTCGCCTTCGCGCAGAACGACCTCAAGCGCCTGCTGGCCTACTGCTCGGTGGAGAACGTCGGCGTGATCCTGATCGGCCTCGGCGCGGCGCTGCTCGGCGCGGCGCACGGCGACGCGGTCTGGGGGCGGCTCGCGCTGGTCGGCGCGCTGCTGCATGTGTGGAACCACGGGCTCTTCAAGGCGCTGCTGTTCTTCGGCGCGGGCTCGGTGCTCCACGCCACGGGTACGCGCGACATGAGCCGGCTCGGCGGCCTCTGGACGAAGATGCCGTGGACGGCGTCGCTCTTCGCGCTCGGCGCCCTCGCGGTCTCCGGGCTGCCGCCGCTCAACGGTTTTGTCAGCGAATGGCTGATCTACCTCGGCCTCTTCGAGGCGGGCATCGCGCACAGCCCGGCGGCGTGGGCGGCGATGCCGGTCGCGATCGTGCTCGGCATGGCCGGGGCGCTCGCGTTGGCGAGTTTCGCCAAGGCCGGGGCGCTGACCTTCTGCGGCGCGCCGCGCACGAAACGTGTGGCGCACGCGCACGAGGGCGGCGCGTGGATGATCGGTCCGATGCTTGTGCTCGGCGCGGCGTGCGTGGCGATCGGCCTCGCACCGGCGTTGCTCTGGCCGGTGGTCGGTCGCGTGGCCGGCGCCTGGAATCCCGCCTGGGCGGCGGCTGACGCCGCGCCCGTCCAACTCGCGACGCTCGGCGGCGTGCACGTCGCGCTGGCGTTGCTGGTGCTGGCGGCGGTGCTGTTCCTCCTGCGCCGCTCGCTCGCCAACGGGCTGCGGCGCGGGTTGACCTGGGACTGCGGCTACGCGGCCCCGACCGGCCGCATGCAGTACACCGCGGGCTCGTTCTCCGGGATCGCCGCCGGCTGGTTCTTCTGGCTGTTCCGGACTGAAAGCACCGCGCAGCGCCCGCACGGACCACTACCGGGAAGTGCGCGGAGGGTGGAACGGGTGCCGGAGACGGTGCTCGAGAAGCTCATCGGTCCGGTGGGCGCGGGCGTGCTGCGTGTCTCGACGGCGGTGCGGCGGCTGCAGCACGGCCGGTTGCAGTCCTATATCCTTTATCTGGTGGCGGGGTTGGCCGCGCTCTCGGCGCTCGTGCTGACGGGAGGTGCGCGATGAGAGGCGGGCGGTCCGCGGTAGGTCCGGTCTTCGATCGGACCCCGGGCGTGTGCGTCACCCGCGGTGGGGCCCTCGAGAATGGTCCAGCCGGAGACTGGACCTACCCGCAGGCGCGCTCCCGACGCTGGAGTGCTTTCAGGAAGGAGATCTCATGTTGATCACGATTCTCTACGGCATTCTCCGCCTCGCGCTGTGGCTGCTGCTCGCGCCCCTGCTGCCGGGCATCGTCAACAAGGTGAAGGCCTGGGTCGCCGGGCGGCGCGGGCCGCCGGTGCTGCAACTTTACTACGACCTCGCGCGGCTCTGGCGGAAGGGCGTGGTGCTGAGCACGCTCGCCTCGCCCGGTTTCCTCGCCGCCCCGGCGGTGGGGTGGGTGGCGATCGTCGGCGCGGCGCTGCTGCTGCCGCTCGGACCGGCGGGCTCGGTGCTGGGGTTCCGCGGCGACGTGCTGCTGCTGATCTACCTGCTCGCGCTCGCGCGCTTCTGCACGGTGTGGGCGGCGCTGGAGACGGGCTCGGCCTTCGAGGGCATGGGCTCGGTGCGCGAGGTGAGCTACGCGGTGCTGACCGAGGCCGCGATCCTCGCGGCGGTGCTCTCGCTGTGCGTGCACAACCGCGGGCTGGCGTTGGCGGAGATCCTGGCGCCCTCGGCCGGGGCCGGCGCGACGCTGCTGGCCGCGGGCTTGTTCACCGTGCTGCTGGCGGAGAACTGCCGCGTGCCGTTCGACGATCCGAACACGCACCTCGAGCTCACCATGATCCACGAGGCGATGATCCTCGACCACAGCGGGCCGCCGCTCGCGGCGATCCTGCATGGGGCCTCGGTGAAGCTGCTGCTCTTCTCGGTGCTGCTCGTGCAGGCGGTGCTGCCGATCGGCGCCTTCGCGCCGCTCGCCGGCATCGGTGTCCTGGTCGGTGGCGTGTTGGTGACGACGGTCGGTGTGGGGCTGGTGGAGTCGCTGCTGGCGCGGTTCGCGTTCAAACAGGTGCCGTTCCTGCTCACGCTCGCGTTTCTCCTGTGCCTGTTCGCGCTGCTCGTGGCGTGGAAAGGCGGTGCGGCGTGAGGACCGAAGACCTGAATGTTAACCACGGATCACACGGATCGTCACGGATGGGCGGATCGGACAATCCGTGCTCATCCGTGAAATCCGTGGTCTCCCAATCTCTCCTCCCATGAACGGTACCCTCAATCTCCTGATCGGCCTGACGATGGGGCTGAACCTCATGGCGCTGGGCAGCAGCCGCATCCCGTCGCTCATCCGGGCGATGTCGGTGCAGGGCGTGGTGCTCGGCGTGATGCCGCTGCTCATCGAACACCTGTTCGGCTGGGAGGCGATGCTGCGCCATTGGCCGGTGCTGCTGGTCGCGGTGGCGACGATCACGGTGAAGGGCATCGTCATCCCGCGGCTGCTCAACCGCGCCATGCGCGCGGCCAACATCGACCGCGACATGGAGCCGCTGATCGGCTATGTGCCCTCGATCCTGCTTGGCGCCGGCGGCACGATCGCCGCGATGGCGTTGGCCCGCTCGCTGCCGTTGCTGCCCGAACACGCCGGCTCGCTGCTCGTGCCGGGCGCGCTGGCGTCGGTGCTGACCGGCTTCGTCCTCCTCATCGGTCGCACGAAGGCGATCTCGCAGGTCTGCGGCTACCTGATCCTGGAGAACGGCATCTACCTCTTCGGCCTGCTGCTCATCCATGCCACGCCGCTGCTGGTCGAGGCCGGTATCCTCCTCGATCTCACCGTGGGCGTCTTCGTCATCGGCATCATCGTCGACCACATCCAGCGCGCTTTCGACACGCTGGACACCCGCAAACTCACCGTGCTGCGCGAATGAAAACGAAGACAAGATCCACGACCGGCCACAGAGGCCACAGAGGGGGAGGAGAGCACGGAGGCTCGGAGCTCGGAAGCCGAACGAGTCAGGATGGGATGCTGCATGGAGTGCCTGAGCTTGGACGGAGGGGGTCTCAATCCGCCTCTGTGTTCTCCTCCTGCTCCTCTGTGCTCTCTGTGACCACTCCTTCTTGGCGCACATGAAAGAACTTCTTCTCGTCCTCCTGCCCCTTGCCGGCGCGGTGCTGGCGGCGGTCTGGCGCGGCAACCGCACCCGGCCGTGGCTCATGCCCGTCTTCGGCGCGGCGCATGCGGTGCTCTCGCTGTGGCTGCTCGTGGCGCCGCCCGCGCAGCCGCTGGGCTCGTGGTTCGGGTTCGATCCGCTCGCCCGGGCCGTGCTGCCGACGGTTTCGTTGCTGTTCGTGCTCTGCGCGGCGTATGGTGTCTCGTACCTGCGCGTGCGCGCCGAGCGCCCGAACCGCGTCTTCGTTTCCCTGATGCTCGCGGTGCTCGGCCTGCTCAGCGCGGGCCACATGGCGCGCCACCTCGGCCTGCTCTGGATCGCGACCGAGGGTGTGACGCTCGCCGCGATCCCGCTGCTGCATTTCAACGCCACCCCCCGTGCCTTCGAGGCGACCTGGAAGTACCTGCTCGTCGGCGGCACGGGCATCGCGCTGTCGTTGCTCGGCTCCTTCGCGCTCGGCTACGCCTCGCTGCACGGCGGCGGCTCCGGCGATCTCACCTTCGGTGCGCTGCTCGCGCAGGGCGTGGGCCTCACCAAACCCTGGATGCTCACCGCCTGGGTGCTGCTGCTCGTCGGCTACGGCACCAAGATGGGACTGGCGCCAATGCACACCTGGAAGCCCGACGCCTACGGCGAAGCCCCGGGCATCGTCGGTGCGATCTTGGCCGGCGGCGTGACGACCGTGGCGTTCACCGCGATCCTGCGTGTCCGTGCCGTGGTGGCGGCGGCCGGGGAGGGCGCGATCGCCGACCGCACGCTGATCGCGATCGGCCTGTTCTCGCTCGTGGTGGCGGCGCTGTTCCTCCTCGGGACGCGCGACTTCAAGCGCATGCTCGCCTACTCGAGCGTGGAGCACATGGGCATTCTCGCCCTCGCGGCCGGGCTCGGCGCGCCGGGCTTGTGGGCCGCGCTCTTCCACGTGTGGGCCAACAGCCTCACCAAGGGCGCGCTCTTCCTCAGCGCTGGCAACATCCGCCGCGCCGCCGGGGCGCGCACGATGGACGAGGTGGGCGGCATGGCGAAGCTCACACCGGTGTCGGCTGGCATTTTCGTCGCGGGCATGTTCGCCGTGACGGCGCTGCCGCCGTTCGGGCCGTTCTTCAGCGAGCTGCGCGTCCTGCGCGCGAGCTTCGGACCGACGGGCAGCACGACCGCCGGCATCGTTTTCCTCGCCTGCCTGCTCTTCGCCTTCTTCGGGCTCACCCGCGTCGTCTTCGCCATCGTCGACGGCCGGCCGCGCGTCGCGACGAAGCTCACGGGTCACCGCTTCCCCGAGACGGCCGGCGTGATCGTGCCGCCGCTGATCCTGATGGCCCTTTCGCTCTGGCTCGGCCTCGCGCTGCCCGAGGTGCTCAGCACTTCGTGGACCGAGGCCGTCGCCCAAATCCATCCCGCGCCATGAACGCCGCCGATACCCTCGCTCCGATCGCCAACGCCACCTCGATCCCGTGGGCCGAGGTGCCCGAGTGGCCCGTGGCCGACTTCGTGCGCGTTGTCGCCGACGCGCTGACGCGCAACGGCCGGCTCTGCTCGTGGTTCGGCGTTGCCGAGCCCACGGCGGGCCAAGGCGCGATCCGGCTTGTCGCCATCGTCGCCTTCGATGCCGAGAACACGCTGGCCGTCGGTCGCAGCACGCCGTTTTCCGAGAAGAAGTATCCGGCGCTCACGCTGCTCAACCACCAGGCGCATCTCTTCGAGCGCGAGGTGTGGGAGCAGTTCGGAGTCGAGCCGGAGAGCCATCCCTGGCTCAAGCCCGTGCGCCGCACCGCCGGAAGCGCGCCGGCGAATGGCGAGTTCTTCCGCGTCGATGGCGGCGAGATCCACGAGGTCGCCGTCGGCCCCGTGCACGCCGGCGTGATCGAGCCCGGCCATTTCCGTTTCCAGTGCGCCGGCGAAGAGGTGATCCACCTCGAAATCGCGCTCGGCTACCAGCACCGCGGCATCGAACGCGCGCTGGCCGGCGGACCGCACCGCGCGACGATGGCGCAGATGGAGACCGCCTCCGGCGACACCACCATCGGGCACGCCACCGCGTATGCCACGGTCCTGGAGTCGTTGGCCGGCAACGAGGCGCCGCTGCGGGCGCAATGGTTGCGCGCCATCGCCCTAGAACTGGAGCGCCTCGCCTGCCATACCGGCGATCTCGGCGCGCTGGCGGGCGACGTGGCGTTCCTGCCCACCGCGTCGGCCTGCGGCAAGATCCGCGGCGATTTCCTCAACCTGAGCGCGCTGCTCTGCGGCAACCGCTTCGGTCGCGGTCTCGTGCGCCTCGGCGGCTGTCGCCACGACCTGGAACCCGAGCGCGCCAAGACGATGCTCGCCCGGCTGGAAATGCATCTGGCCGACGCCGAGCAGGCGGCGACGTGGCTCTGGGATGCTGCATCCGTGCGCGCCCGTTTCGAGAACGTCGGTTGTGTTTATCCGCAGCAGGCCGCGGCGATCGGCATGGTTGGCCCGGCGGCGCGCGCGAGCGGTCTCGTGCGCGACGTGCGCTACGATCACCCCGCCGGTTGGCACCGCTTCGCGCAGGCGCCGGTGGCCGTGTGGTCGGGCGGCGATGTGCTCGCCCGCGCCCGTGTCCGCTGGCTGGAGATCCAGCGCTCGGGTCAGTTCCTCCGCGAACAGATCGCGACGCCGCCCGAGGGCGGCATCCGCGACGCGCTTGCCCCCGCGGCGCCGGACACGCTCGCGGTGGCGCTGGTCGAGGGCTGGCGCGGCGAGGTCTGCCACGTGGCGCTGACCGATGCCGCCGGGCGTTTCCGCCGCTACAAGGTTACCGATCCCTCGTTCCACAACTGGACCGGCCTCGCGCTGGCGCTGCGCAACCAGGCGATCTCCGATTTCCCGATCAACAACAAGAGCTTCAATCTCTCGTACTGCGGCTTCGACCTGTGACGCGGTGCAGACGACGAAGACGGAAGACGGACAACGGACGACAGAAAACGGACCGGATACAGAAGCCGACAGAAGGTAAAGAAGAGAACGAAGATTCGGAATGAAGATGGCCCACACCGCGGTTGTGACGCAGCGTTTCTGCTCAAAGAACATTGGTGTGTTCGTGATGATGCTCTTGGTGTGGTTTGGCGGGTGTCAGGCGACGACTAGGCCGCATCGGCAAGAGAAGAATGCTTATACAGATGAGATTTGTCGGTTGGACTCCGCTGACGCTGGTGCGGAAGTCGAAGCTCGGACGCAGATAGGTAACTGGAGGTTCCTCGCTTGTTATATCGATGAGCCGGAGGCAATGAGTGTCCTTGGGCTCACTCCTGAGGAAGGGATGGAGTTTCTCGACTCTGGCTTCTTCGAGACCGAGGTGTTTTTCGATCAGCGAGCACTCTACGTTTTCCAGTTCGAAGGTGATCCCAAACCATGGATCGACGCAAAATGGCGCTACGCCGCGAAGGTGAACCGAGCGTTGGTGAAGAAGATCCGTGAGACTGGGCGAATCAGTACCCTGATCACCGGCCCGGCCCCATCCACGCAGTCCACGAACAAGTGATCATCCTCCGCATCTCCCTTCGTTCTCTTCGTTACCTTCTGTCGTCTCCGAATCTCCGAACCGCTGAATCAACAACGCCATGTTCGTCCTCGATACCATCACCCATCGACTGAAGGCCGGTTGCGCGACCATGGCGTACCCGGATGGGCCGGCGCCGGCATTGCCGGATCGGCATGGCGGGGCGCTGCGCGTCGACGCCGCGAAGTGCGCCGACGGCTGCACGGCCTGCGTGCCGGTGTGCCCGACGGAGGCGATCGCGCGCGAGGCCGGCAAGCCGGTGGCGCTCGATCTCGGGCGCTGTCTGTTCTGCGGCGAGTGCGTGGCGGTGTGCCCGAGCAAGGCCATCGTGCAGACGCGCGACCACCGGTTGGCGGTGCGGCGGCGCGAGGATCTTGTGCTCGGTGCGCCGGGGCAGGAGGAACTGCGGTTAGCCGCAGCGCTCGACGCGCAGATGAAGAAGCTGCTCGGGCGCTCGCTGCGGCTGCGTCAGGTGAGCGCGGGCGGCTGCGGGGCGTGCGAGGCCGACATCAACGTGCTCGGGACCATCGGCTGGGATCTGGGCCGCTTCGGCATCCAGTATGTGGCGTCGCCGCGGCATGCGGACGGACTGATCATCACCGGTCCGGTGTCGAAGGGCATGGAGCTGGCGCTCAAGAAAACCTGGGACGCGGTGCCCGGTCCGAAGATCGCCATCGCCGTGGGCGCGTGCGCGATTTCCGGCGGGCCGTTCGTCGGGCACGCGGAGACGTGTCAGGGCGCGGACTCGGTGGTGCCGATCGATCTCTACATTCCCGGCTGCCCGCCGCATCCGCTCACGATTCTCGATGGGCTCCTGCGCATCATCGGCCGGCTCGAAGGCAAGGCCGCCGGCGAAGCGCCGGCCGGGAAGGTGATGGCGGGCTGAGAATCCCGGAGTGGAGAGACCGCTGATGGACTTCGCCAATGGGCGAAGTCTTTGAAGAGTCCTCCGGCTGATCGCCTCCGGAACAGGGGTGTCGGCGCCCGCGATCGAACCCTCGGTGAGGGGCTGACGCTTGCGGTAGCGAAGTTCGCCAGAACTTCGATCGTTCACCCCGGACGAAAGGCTTGGCGGCTTTCGCTACGTCGCGGCACGGCAGATGACGCGCGGTCGATCGGCACCAAGATTCGCGGACGGATCACTGCTTTCGCAGGCGGCGAGGGCGGACGGCCCGGCGGGGCCGTCCCTACCTCAGTCGGTCGGTTTGCCGCGGCGCGGTCAGGACGCCTTGGCGACGGGCTCCTCGGCGGCGGGCGTGATGATCGCGGTGATCGCGTCGCGCATGGCGCGGAGGCGCTCGGTGTCCTTCACGGGGCGCTGGTCGGTGCTCTCGACGTAGAAGGTGTCGATGGCGATGCCGCGCTCGGTGCCGATGCGGGCGAAGGTGATGTCGAAGCCGTGCTCGAAGATCACGCGGGCGATGCGGTAGAGCAGGCCGATCTGATCCTGTGCTTGGATTTCGATGATGGTGCGCTTGAGCTCGAGCTCGTGGTACACCTCGACGACGGGCGGGATGTTGCCGTGGAGGGCGCGCTCCTCCTGCGTGAGGCGGCTGACGCGGATCTTGCGGGCCTGCGCGAGGATGTCGGGCAGCAGGTCCTTGTTGTGGACGAGCGATTCCTCGACGGTCTTGCGGAAGACCTCGAGGGCGGACTGGTTCTGGACCGGCCCGCGGCCGGGCTCGACGACGTGGAAGGTGTCGATGGCGATGTGGTCGGCGCGGGAGATGACCTTCGCGCTGAGAATGTTCAGGCCGGCGACGCTGAAGGCGCCGGCGAGGCGGTAGAAGAGCCCGGCGCGGTCCCAGGTGACGACGTTGACGACGGTGAAGGAGCGGTTGAGGTCGTCCTTCCACTCGATGATGGGCCGCAGGCTGCCCACGGAGTCGGCGGCGGAGATGGTGGAGAGGAGGCGGTTGACCATGCCGATGTGCAGCACGATGCCGTCGGGCGCGGTCTGGACGAAGTAACGTTCGGGCAGGAGATTGAAGTGCGCGGTGATCTCGTCGGCGCTGATCCCGGGGATTTTCTGGGCGATGAGGTCGCGGTGGAGCATGGCTTTGCGTTCGGCGTTGCGTTGATCGGCGGCGGCCTGGCCGAGAGTGAGGCGCTCGGCCGTGCGGTGGTAGAGAGTGGAGTGGAGTGTGTTCTTGTAACTGTTCCAGAGTTCCGTGGAGGTGCCGCGGGCGTCGCAGTAGGTGTGGACGAAGAGGAACCGGAGGTTCTCGAGGTCGCCCATCAGCTCCGCGAAGCGCGCGATAGTCGCGGGATCGTCGAGGTCATGCTTCTGCCAGAAGCGTGCCATCAGGAGATGGTGGCGGATGACAAAGGCGACGAGGGCGGAGTTCTCGGCGTCGATGCCGAGGCGCGCGAGGATGGGGCGGGAGAGGTGGACGCCGGACTCGGCGTGGCCCTGGATGCCGGTGCCCTTGCCGATATCGTGCAGGAGAAGAATGAGATAGAGGAGGGTGGGGTCCTCGCACTGGTGGAGGACGTCGCGATAGCGGCGCTCGGTGTCGCCCTTGGCCGCGTAGATGACGTCCAGCTCCTTGATGGTGTTGAGGGTGTGGATGTCGGCGGTGTAGCGGTGGTAAAACTCGTGCTGGACGAGGCAGTTGAGCTGCTCGAATTCGGGCACAAAGCGGCCAAGCACGCCCAGCTCGTGCATGAGCGAGAGGGTCGGGTAGACGTTGCCGGCCTCCTGCAGGATGGCCTTGAAGCTGTCGATCGCGCCGGGGGCGCGGCGGACGGAGTCGGTGCAGAGGGCGGCGGAGGCGCGGATGAGCGACTGGAGGTCGAGGTCGGGCGTGCACTCGAGCTGCTGGCAGTGGCGGAACACGCGCACGAGGCGCTCGGGGTCGTCGGTGAAGACGGTGTTGCGCTCGGCGGAGAGGCGGTTGCCGCGGAGGATGAAGCCGTCGATGGACTTGGGGCGCTCGGTGCGGCGGGAGCGGATGAGGGCGCGCAGGGAGAAACGGCTGGGGGCGGGTTCGGCGAGCGAGAGGGCGAGCCGGTCCTCGACGAGCTTGGAGATGCGGTAGATGGCCTGCGCGTGCCGGTAGTAGTCCTGCATGAACGCCTCGACGCGCTCGACGACGTCCTCGGCGGTGTAGCCGAGACCGAGGGCGACGCGGGGCTGGTTGTCGAGGTTGAGGAGGTCGGTGGGGTGGTTGGCCGTGTAGTGGAGTTCGTGACGCACGCGGAGCAGGAAGTCGTAGCCGCGCTGGAAGTCGCGCAGCTCCTCCTCGCGCAGGTAGTTCTGCTCCTTGAGCTCCTCGATGCGCAGGAGGCCGAGCTTCACGCGGGCCATCCAGAGGGTGTTCTGGAAGTCGCGCAGGCCGCCGACGCCGTTCTTGATGTTGGGTTCCTGGAGAAAGACGGTGCCACCGTTCTTGGCGCGGCGCTCGGCCTGGTCCTTGAGGCGGGCGGCGAGGTAGCCGCGCGGGTCGTCCTTGAGGTAGTAGGCGCGGTAGGCGGCCTGGAAGTTCTCGAAGACCTGCGGCGACCCGGCGAGGAAACGGGACTCGAGCAGCGCGGTCTTTGTCTGCATGTCGCGGCGGGCCTCCGCGAATACTTCGTCGATGGTGCGGCTGGAGTGGCCGACCTTCAGGCCGCAGTCCCAGAGGATGTAGAGCAGCTCCTGGGTAAGGAACTCCTGGAACGGCTTGAGCGCCTCCGCCTGCACGCCGGACGGGTAGAGGAACATCAGGTCGATGTCGCTCTTCGGGCAGAGTTCGCCGCGGCCGTAACCGCCGAGGGCGATGAGGCTCACCGGCACGGGCAGTTCGCCGGTGTGGGCGCGGCGCCACTGGGCGGCGGCGTAGTCGAAAAGATGTTCGATGAGGGCGTCGATCTCGGTGGCGCGGGCCTCGGCCACGATCAGGCCGCTCTCGCCGCCGCGGTGCCGGCGCAGGATCTCGTCGTCGACATGCGTCAGGAACGCTTTGGCGGCGGCCAGCCGCAGGGCGATCGGCAGGTCGGCCGTGAACACGAGCCGTTTGCGGGCATCTTTGAGGATTCCTCGGATCATCGCAGTAGTGGGCGCATCACGGGGTATTCACCGAGGAGCGCCAATCAAATAACGGCAGCGGAAAACCGCGGCGAGGGAGTGTGCGGGGCCGGCTGCGGCGCAGGGGTGTCAAGTGAAGGTATGGCGGGTGGGAGAGCGCGAAGCGTGCCCGCAGCCGGCTTGGGCATGCCTCCGTTTCTTGGGAAGAAGGTGCGCAGTGAGTCCCCGCCGAGGCGGAGGAGTCAGGGCTTGCCGGGGCCAGCGGTGTGGCGCCCGCCCCGCCCCGCCCCGCCTTGGGCATCGCCGACCGTTTACCTTCACGACCGTGAGGGTAAACGGTCGGGGCGGTCAGTCCCTCCGGCACGTGCGACCCGCGCCCGAATCCGGCGTTGCCTCGCCGGGGACGGGCAACTTTCCTCGCCGTTTCCCTTTTTCCCATGAGCGAGATCCCGAAGAGCTACGAACCGCGCGATGTCGAAAAGAAGTGGTATGCCGCCTGGCAGTCCGCCGGCTGCTTCCGCGGCCAGCCCGTCGCCGGGCACGAGAACTACACGATCGTCATCCCGCCGCCCAACGTCACCGGCATCCTGCACATGGGCCACGTCCTGAACAATTCGTTGCAGGACGCCATCATCCGCCGCGCGCGCCTCGAGGGGAAGACCGCCTGCTGGATCCCCGGCACCGACCACGCCGGCATCGCCACGCAGACGATGGTCGAGAAACACCTGCGCAAGACCGAGAAGAAGACGCGCCGCGACCTCGGCCGCGAGGAGTTCCTCAAGCGCGTGTGGGCCTGGCGCGAGCAGTCGGGCAACACCATCCTCAAGCAGCTCCGCGAGCTCGGCAGCTCCTGCGACTGGGAGCGCACGCACTTCACGATGGACCCGGGCTACAGCCGCGCGGTCCTCACGGCGTTCGTGAAGCTCTTCGAGGGCGGCCGCATCTACCGCGGCAAGCGCATGGTCAACTGGTGCCCGGTCAGCCTCACCGCGCTCTCCGACGAAGAGGTGATCATGAAGCCCCAGAAGGGCTTCATCTACAAACTGCGCTACGAGCTCGTCGACCAGCCTGGCCAGTTCCTCACCGTCGAGACGACCCGCCCGGAGACGATTCCCGCTGACGTCGCCGTGGCCGTCCATCCCGACGACGAGCGCTACAAGCATCTCATCGGCAAAACCGTCTGGCGCCCGCTGGGCAAACGCGAGCCGCTCCCGATCATCGCCGACACCGCGGTCGATCCGAAGTTCGCCGCCGGCGTGCTCAAGGTCACGCCCGCCCACGACAAGACCGACTTCGAGATCGGCCAGCGCCACAAGCTTCCCGTCATCGATCTGCTCAACCCCGACGGCGTGCTCAACGAGGCCGCCGGTCCCGAGCTCGCCGGCCTGGAGCGTTTCGCCGGCCGCAAGAAGGCGTCTCAGCTCCTCCTGGACGCCGGCCTGCTCCTCGAGGAGAAGGCCTACGAGAACAACGTCGGCTTCTCCGAGCGCGCCGACGTGCCGATCGAGCCGCGCCTCACCCAGCAGTGGTGGCTGCGCTACCCGCGCGTCGAGGAGGCCAAGCAGGTCGTGCGCGACGGCCTGATCAAGTTCTACCCGGAGCGTTGGACGAAGGTTTACCTCAACTGGCTCGACGGCATCCAGGACTGGTGCATCAGCCGCCAGCTCTGGTGGGGCCACCGCATTCCCGTCTGGTATCGGAAGGGCATCGACAAGGAGAAGCTCACCGAGGCCGACCTCAAGGATCCGGCGAAGGTCCACGTCTCCCTCGACGGCCCGGCCGACCCGCAGAACTGGGACCAGGAGGAGGACGTGCTCGACACCTGGGCCTCCTCGTGGCTCTGGCCCATCGGTACGCTCGGCTGGCCGAATGCCGACGCGCAGCAAAAGCTCGGCTTCGACGCGCTGTATCCGACGACCACGCTAGCTACCGGAGCCGACATCATCTTCTTCTGGGTCGCGCGCATGATCATGGCCGGCCTCGAGTTCGCCCGCCCGGGCGCGCCGGTCGAGCAGCGCATCCCGTTCAAGAACGTCTACTTCAACGGCATCGTCCGCGACAAACAGGGGCGCAAGATGTCGAAGACGCTCGGCAACTCGCCCGACCCGCTCGAGCTCATCGCGAAGTACGGCGCCGACGGCCTGCGCTTCGGCCTGCTCCAGATCGCGCCGCTCGGCCAGGACGTGAAGTTCGACGAGGAGCGCATCGAGGGCGGCCGCAACTTCTGCAACAAGCTCTGGAACGCCTCGCGCTTCCGCCAGATGAGCGGCGAGATGAGCGACAACAGCTCGCTCGACGCGATCACGGCTCGCCTCCAGCCCGCGCTCTTCGACGAGGACGACCACGCCATCCTCGCTGCGCTCACCGACACGATGCGCGTGCTCGAGGAGTCGTTCGCCGGCTTCGAGTTCGCCGCCGCCACGCAGAAGCTCTACAGCTTCTTCTGGGGCGACTTCTGCGACTGGTACGTCGAGGTCTCGAAGGCCAAGCTCCAGGACCCGCAGCGCAAGGCCAACTGCCTCGCGATCCAGGATCTGGTGATCCGCGAGTTCCTGCTCCTCTTCGAGCCGTTCGCGCCGCACATCACCGAAGAGCTCTGGCACCTGCTCGGCTATTCCGGTGTGGCGCAGGCCTCCGTGCCTGCGATTTCCGGTGCTGCCGCTGTAGGGACGTCGCTCGCCGACGCCCGCTCCGCCTCCGACGTCGCCGAAACTTTCATCCAAAACACCCGCCTCGACACCGCCGCCGGCCTCACCGCTGCGCTCGCGGCCAAGGGCGTGACGATCGACGCCGCGGCCACCGCCGCCGTCGAGCAGCTCAAGAAGGTCGTGCAGCTCGCCCGCACGCTGAAGGCCGACAAGGCCGCCGCGCAGCGCCGCGACGTGAAGCTCGTCTTCGTCACCACCGACGCCTCGTGGTCCGTCCTCGAGCGCGCTTCGGCGAAGATCATCCGCATGGTCGGCGCTGCCGAACTCAGCCGCACCACGACCGAGCCTGCGATGTCGGCCACCGTCACACCGCTCGGCACGCTGTATCTCGATCTCGGAGCCAGCGTCGACGCCGGCGCGGAAAAGGCGAAGCTCGCGAAGGAGCTGGAGAAGCTGAACCAGCACATTGCCGGCACCGAGGCCCGGTTGGCGAACACGGCGTTCACGAGCAAGGCCCCGCCGGCCGTCCTCGAAGGCGCGAAGAAGCAGCTCGCCGATCTCCAAGCCAAGCGCGCTGAAGTCGAACGCCTGCTCAAGGCGCTCGGCTGAGCCTCCGCTGGCACATCCCGTTTCCGTGAAGAAGGCGCGACCATCGGGTCGCGCCTTCTTCGTTTCCGCATCCACCGTCCCCCGCTGCCACGACGCAGAAGTCTGTCGCGATCGGACGCAGATTTGCGTCTTCGGCGCTTGGGGGGGGAATGGTGTTCTACGAGGGAGACTTGGCGGCGATCGGAAGCGGAGACGCAAAACCATGTCGCGGTCGGACAGGAATCTGCGTCTCTGCTGTTCCCGGTTGTGCCGCGCGGGAATGAAAAAGGAGGATCAGCGCATCGCGTTGCGAAAAGCGGCGTGAGCTTCCTGCCGTGCGGCCCAAACGGCGGGGCCGCGGTAGAATCGCGGAAGCAGAATTCGGGGCAGAAACGGATCCCGCCGGGCGAGCTGTGCCCAAGCGCGGTGTTCGGTCTCCAGCCACGCAAGCCAGGTGGCCGGTTTCTGGAGCCGGTTTGGGCACAGCCGCAGGATCTCAAGGTATTGCGTGTGCCCTTTGTCGAGGGCGGCGAAGTCCCACGCTGCGGCGACCATCGATTCGTTGCTTTCGCCTCCGGCCGGCCGCGCCTCGAGAAGCGTGAGCGATTCCGGAAGTAGGCGCTTCTCGCTGAGAAGCGCCCGGAAGTCGTCGGTCGGGTCCGGGCTGATCCACACGCTGTTTTGCAGGCAGCCGAAACGTAGCTCGTGCAGTTTGCGTCGCAGTTGCGCCCGGATCTTGGAGTCGGTCTCAGGGATGTCGAAAGCCACGATGCGCCACGTGCCGTCCCACGGACGTGTCCATAAGCGCTCCGGATCGAGGTGTGCTCGGCACGCGAGGCTGGCTTTCGCGGTGAGCCGGACGATGCGCTCGTCGAGCGGACCGCTGCCGCTGATCTCGATGTGGCCGCTGGCCTGAAGGCGGCGATAAGCCTCGGTTCGCCGTCCGGTGGTGGAGAACTTGTGCCAAAGGGTGTGCGCGACCGCCCCCGTCGCCTCTCCACCGATGGCGCCCAACGCCAGCAAGAATCGGATCGACCCTGCCATGCATGTTTCAATGGCAGTATCCAGTCGGTCGGGCAAGGACGCAAAAGTCTGTCGCGGTCGGACGGGAGTTTGCGTCTCTTGGGGGTGGTTCCCTGCTGGGCCCCGCCGGCCGTCCTCGAAGGCGCGAAGAAGAAGCTCGCCGACCTCCAGGCCAAGCGCGCCGAAGTCGAGCGACTCATCAAGGCCCTGGGCTGAGTTTGGCTGTAGCCGGGGGCGCTGACCCCGGCTCCGAAGCCGGCGTCACCGCGGCCGGCTACAGCCCGCCATTTCTCCAAGGCCGCAGGTCCCCGGACCCGCGGCCTTTGTCTTTGCCAGAGTCGTGAGGCTTCGGATTCACTCGGGGGCGATGAGACGGCATTACCCCTTGCTTATTTCTCTGTTGGTGGCGCTGGGCACCGGTTCGATCGGCTGGGCCGAGACGGCGCCGAAGGTGGAGGTACCGCCGGAACCGAAGTTGGTGCGGAAGGAGGGTTGGACCCATGAGGAGGCAATGGCGGCGGTCGCGGTGTGGCGCGAGGCGCACCAGAAATGGGAAGGAAGTCTGACCGAGGAGCAGCAGACAGAGGTGGATCGTCGCCGCGAAGAAGCCCGCGAAAAGTTCGGCCGGTTGCCGCGATCCACTGACGGCTACGACTGGCGGGCCGAGGCCGGTACGCGCGACCTCTCGGCTGCCGGCATCGAGCAATTGGCGCTGCAGAAATTCCTGATCGGGCGGCAGCAGTTCCGGCAAACTTTCGAGCCGTATACCGGGGCGCAGGTACCGGTGTTCATCACGACCGACTCGCTGCTGAACGGCTTCCACGTGCTGTTCGATGACTCGTTCAAGGAGCTGGAGATTCGCCGGGCGGTGCGGCTGCGGAAAACGCTGGAGGAGACGATCGCGAATGTACGCGCGAAGTTGAAGTCGCCGAATATGCCGTCGGAGGTGATCGCACCGGCGTGGTTGCAGGCACAGCGCGCGATCGGCCCGGCGATGGTTCTGCTCGGAAGCTCGGCCGACCTTATCGACGAAGGGGTGCGGCCGGAGATCGCGGCGCAGGTGGCGAAGATCCGAGAGGCATCGGCGGTGGAGCTGCCGTCGTGGCTGGCTCCTGCGACCGAGGATTTTGTCGCGCTCGATTATCGGCGGCTGAAGCCGGTCGGCTTCTACGCGAGCACGGCATTTCTGGCCGATTACTTCCGCGCGGTGCGCTGGCTGCAGATGGTGCCGTACCGGGTCGAGCGCGATGCGGAACTCGGGGCGATCGCGTTGCTTGGGGCGGGTGTGCCGCGACGCGACGGACATCCCGAGAGCTATTTTGAGGTCTATGAGCGATGCCTCGGCGAACCGGACGGTCGGTCCATGACCGACGCCATACAGCTCCGATGGGAGAGCGGAAAGCCGCTGGCGGGGGACTGGGTCGTCAAGTTGCGGGCGTGGATCAAGCTCACGGGTGATCGTGTGGTGAGCCAAGTGAACTCCGATCTGCGTGTGGCATCTGCCGACACCGGGGCGGAGCGTTCGGAACCGTTTTGCATTCTTGCCGGAACCCGACTCCCCGACGCTGTGTTATTCCAGCGCTTGGCGGATCGAGGCGAGGAGGTGACGGGTTTGCAGGTGGCGGCGTTGGCAGGGCTACCGTGGGCGGAGGCGAAGCTCACGGCGACGCAGAGCGAGTTTGCGCGCGATGCTTTGAAGAAAGTGGCGGAGCAACTGCGGCCCGAAGGGGAGCTACCGTTCAATGCCTCTCTCTACGCGCGATACCTCGATGTGATCGGAGCACTCGGCGCTCCGGTTGACCCGGATGCTCCGGCCTTCATGAGCAGTGAGGCGTGGGCGGCGAAGTCGTGCCAGACGGCCTTGGCCGGCTGGGCGCAGATGCGGCACACGTTCACGCTGCAGGCCAAACAGGCGATTTATTCTGCGGGGATACACGAGCTTCCGCCGGGTTTCATCGAGCCAAACCCGCTCTTTCTGCGGCGGTTCACGGAGTTGGTCGACCACGCGCGTAAGCTGCTGGAATCGGAGGAAGTGTTCCAGCTTTCGGGCGAGAGCGTGGCGGTGACGCTGCGCGAACAGGCGGATCTGCTGGAGCGCTTCTCGGTGAGAGTTCGGGATGCTAAGGTCAGGGATGACGTGATCGTGTTGCCGGAATACCGTGACGTGGAGAGGTATCTGATGGATCTCCCCCTGAACGTTTTGCTCCATCTGCAGAATGGTGAATGGCGTGACGTGTTTGAGGCATTGAGGGATCCGGTGGGGAAGAGTAGTACTTTTGCCAGCGGTGCTGAGTCTCTTCGCCGGATCGCGCTATGCTACCAAAACGGCGAACTGACGCCGGAATCGGAACGCAAGTATGAGTCGTTGGCGGGGCGTTGGGAGGTTCTCAGTCGGCTGGCCACTCGTCTCGAAGCGCTCGTCCAGAAGCAGCTTCGACAGCGTGAGTGGACGAAGGAGGAGGGCGAGTTCATCAAGAACTTCGGCGCGACCCTGGCGTCGATCATGGGCTATTTCGGCAACTCCTATTCGCCGCGTGACGATGCGCCGCGCTGGGTTGAGGTCGTGCGCGATCCGCGGCGGGACGATTCGCTCGCGGCCGCGACGGGCCGGCCACAGGCGTTCTACGTGCTCTACCCGTGGCAGGGCATGGAAGTCCTCTGCGAAGGTGCGGTGATCCCGTACTACGAATACCGGGCATCGACGATCCTGACCGACGCCGAGTGGCGCGAGCAGCTCGGCCGGCCCGATGCACCCCAGCTGCCGGATTGGACGAAAGGGCTGTTCGAGCGCCATTGAGGGTCGGCGGCGCCGTCACAACGCCGGGCCTTGGTCGGCCTGGCTCCCTGGCGTAGCCCGGGCCCCCCATTCCCGCACGGACTCCATCTGATCCCACCGCTGCCCCACCGGCCTCGCGCGGCGAGCCGTTCCCAACGCACAAAATCTTGTTCCGATCGGAACGGGATTTTGTGCGTTGGGTTGGTGCAGTGCTCCTGTTGCCGTTGGCCCCGAACGCAGACGCCAGGTGGCGGACGCACATTTTCGTGTTCCGATCGGAACACGAAAATGTGCGCTTGGGGAGGGCCGGCCGTGGGCCGTGCGAGGGCAACTGGTCAGCGGAGCGCGCTGCCGCAGGTCGCAAACGCCTCCTGCCGCGCCTGCCAGACGGCGGGGCCGCGGTAGGTCCGTGGGTGGAGCTCGAGGGGAAGAAACGGGTCGCGTTTTGCGATCTGTTGCCAGGCACGGCGCTCCGTCTCCAGCCACGAAAGCCACGCGGCGGCGTGCTGGAGACGGTTGGGGCGGAGGTGGAGCACCTCGAGGTAGTGGGTGTGGCACTTGTCCAGAGCGTCGAAATCCCAGGCCGCGGTGACCATCGCCTCGTTGCTCTCGCCGCCGGTCGGTCGGGCTTCAAGCAGGGTGAGGCACTCGGGCAGGAGATCCTTCTCCTGGAGACGCGCCCGGAACTCGGCGATCGGGTCGGGGCTGATCCACACGCTGTTTTGCAGCCAGCCGAAACGGTGCTCGTGCAATTTTCGGCGGAGGCGGACGCGCAGGCACGCGTCGGTCTCGGGAATGTCGAAAGCGACGATGCGCCAGAGCCCGTCCCAGTTGCGGGCCCAGAGCGGTTCGGGATCCACGGTGCCGAGGCAGGTGCGGTGGCCCTCGGCCGTGAGCCGGATGACCCGCTCGTCGAGCGGACCGGCGCCGTGGAGCTCGATCTGCCCCGCCCGGCGGAGGCGGCGATACGCTTCATCCAGCCGTGCACTGGGAGAGATCTTCTTCCAGAGGGCGTGCGCGAGGACGCCCGAGACTTCGCCGCCGGCCGCGCCCACCGCCATCAGGAATCGGATCGATCCCGCCATGACGCATCAGTGTCAGAAAACCCGGTACAAGCCAAGCGCACAGAATCTTGTTCCGATCGGAACAAGATTTTGTGCGTTGGGGACGGAGGAGAGGGGAGCGCTCGCTGGCGCTGGGGCGGCCGAGGGCGGCGGCGTAGTGAAGGGCCCGCGCGGCGAGCCTCGGCGTGCCGGAGGGGGGCGCGTCGACGAAGAGCCGGAGTGGACCGGGGGGCACGCCGTTGGCGAGGACTCCGATATCGGGGAGCGCGCGCAGCGTGCCCAGATGATGGTGTTTGATCAGCAGCGAGGCTGCCGCGGGCTACCCATCCGTCGGTCGGGGCAACCGAGTCCACCTGTAGGCGATCATTGCCGTAACCGGGAATCTATGACCGCTCAGCTGCGGGCCTCGTAGGTGCCGTCGAGGCGCTTGGCGACGAGCTTTTTGAGCTCGAGCATCATCAACGCGGGGGCGAGCTCGGCATAGGCGAGACCGGTCTTCTCGAGGAGGGCGTCGAGGGTGAGGATCTCGCCGCCGGCGAAGGCGGCGTGGGTCTTGGCCTCGGGCTCGGTGAGGGCGGGGGCGGGTTTCGCGACACCGCTGCGGACCGCGGCGCGCGCGGCGGGATGAAGACCGGGGAGCGACTGAAGCTCGGCGAGGATGTCGTCGACGCTGGTGCAGAGGGTGGCGCCGTCGCGGATGAGTTGGTGGCAACCGGCGCTGGTGGGCTGGTCGATGCGGCCGGGAACGGCGAAGAGGGGGCGGCCCTGCTCGCCGGCGAACTTCGCGGTGATCATCGAGCCGCCGTCGACATCGCTCTCGACCACGACGACGGCGGCGCAGAGACCGGAGACGATGCGGTTGCGCATGGCGAAGCTCTGGCGGTCGGCGCGCCGGCCGAAGGGAAACTCGGAGACGATCGCGCCGCCGGCTTCGACGCGGCGGTAGAGATCGAGGTTTTCCGGCGGGTAGATGAGGTCGATGCCGGTGCCGAGCACGGCGGCGGTGGCGCCGCCGGCTTCGAGCGCGCCTTCGTGCGCGGCAGTGTCGATGCCGCGGGCGAGTCCGCTGATCACGCAGAAGCCCGCGCGCGCGAGCTCGCCGGCGAAACGTTTCGCCACGGTCTGGCCGTAGAGAGTGGTGCGGCGGCTGCCGACGATGGCGACGCCGGGGCGGTCCCAGCGGTAGCTGCCCTTCTGGTACAAGCCGATCGGCGGATCGTGGATCTCGCGCAGGGCGGCCGGGTAGCGCGGATCGCGGGTGGGGATGAACTCGGCGCGGGCCTTGGCGAGCCGGTCTTCCTCGCGGGCGAGGTCGAAGTGTTCCTCCCAGTGGAGGAGGTAGTCGGCGACCACTGGGCCGACACCGCGCACGGCCTGCAGGGTCCTCGCATCGGCGGCGAAGACGCGCCGCGGGTCGCCGCCGAGGGTTTCGAGCAGGCGGTTGGTCGTGATGGGCCCGATGTTGGGCAGGGCGTTGAGGACGAGGAGGGCCTGCAGTTCGTTCAGCTCACGGCTCATGGGCGCTTTCGTTGAGCGTGGGGGCGAGGTGGGCGAGAAGATCGGTGGCGACGGCGGACGTGGCGCCTTGGTGACGGGCGAGGCGGTCGGCGGCGAGGCCGTGCCAGACGAGGCCTTGGGCGACGCGGACGAGCGGGCCGTCCTCGCCGCCGGTGGCGAGGCGGCCGGCGACCAGGCCGGCGAGGATGTCGCCGCTGCCGCCGCGGGCGAGCACGGGCCCGCCGCAGAGGCTATGCCAGACGGAGTGGCCGTCGGTGAGGCGGGAGACCGGGCCCTTGAGGATGGCGGTGACGTTGCGCGCCATGGCGAAATCGACGAGCTCGGCGTTCTCGACGGGGCCGGTGGTGTTCGCCCCGCGGAGACGGGCGAACTCGCCCAGGTGCGGGGTGATCACGACCGGGCGGGCGGGCTTCACGCCGAGGGTTTCAACCACTTGCGGCTGGAGCGCGTCGGCATCGAGCACGACCGGGCAGGCGGCGAGCGCGAGCAGGCCTTGGACGAGCGCCTGGGTCTCGCGTTCGCGGCCGAGGCCGGGGCCGACGAGGAGCGCGGTGGCGCGTTCGAGGTGCGGGCGGAGCGCGGTGAGATTCTCGAGGGCGAGGGCGCCGTCGGGGGTCTCGGTGGCGGGCATCCACATCGCCTCGGGGGCGCGGGCGGCGAAGGCGGCGGCGACGCTCTCGGGCACGACGGCGGTGACGAGGCCGACGCCGCTGCGCAAGGCGGCGAGCGTGGCCATGAGCGCGGCACCGGGCATGGCGCGCGAACCGGCGACAATCAGGAGGTGGCCGAAGGTGCGCTTGTCGCAGCCGGAGGGCCGCAGCTCGCGGAGCGGGTCGAGGACGTCGGCGGTGAGCGCGTACTGGTGCACGAGCGAGGGCTCGGCGGCGTCGAAGAAACCGAGGTCGATGTAGCGCAGGCGGCCGACCGAGGGCGCGGCGGCGGCGCGGAGCACGGGCTCCTTCACGATGCCGGTGGCGTAGGTGAAGTCGGCGCGGAAGGCGACGGGGGCGTTCTCCGCGCCCACCCCGGTGGGCAGGTCGACGGCGACGCGCAGGCCGAAGGAGCGGTGCTCGTTGAGGGTGGCGAGGAGGTTGGCGAGGTCGGCCGGGAGCGGGAGGCGGAATTGGAGGCCGAGGATGCCATCGAGGCAGAGATCCCACTCCTCCTCGGCGGCGAGGCGGTCGCGCAGGGCGCGGGCGCCGACGGTCTCGACGCGGTCGGGGGCGGCGGCGAGGAGCTCGCGCCAGGCGCGGGCGGCGAGGGGGCGGAAGGCGCGCTCGCCGAAGACGGCGGCGACGGTCACCGTGGCCTGGGGACGAGCGGCGAGGAGCTCGC
>JAEWNN010000133.1 GCA_023457035.1 Verrucomicrobiota bacterium | reverse complement strand
GCGCGCGCGCATCGCCGAGCGGCTGGTGCAGTCGCAGTCGACGGCCGCCATCCTCACCACGTTCAACGAGGTGAACATGGCGCCGGTGATGGACCTGCGCAACAAGTACAAGGACCGCTTCGAGAAGGAGCACGGCGTGAAGCTGGGCTTCATGTCCTTCTTCGTGAAGGCCGCCGTGCACGCCCTGCGCGAAGTGCCCGCCGTCAACGCCTCGCTCGACGGCGACACCATCGTCCAGAACAACTACTACGACATCGGCGTTGCCGTCTCCACCGACCGGGGACTCATGGTTCCCACGCTCCGCGACTGCGACACCCACAGCCTTGCCCAGCTGGAGAAGGACATCGCCGCCTACGCCGTGAAGGCTCGCGACGGCAAAATCGCCCTCGACGACCTGACCGGCGGAGTCTTCACAATCACCAACGGCGGCACCTTCGGCTCGCTCCTCTCCACGCCCATCCTCAACCCGCCGCAGTGCGGCATTCTCGGGATGCACGCCATCCAGGACCGCCCCGTCGCCCGCGACGGACAGGTCGTCATCCGGCCGATGATGTACCTGGCTCTCAGTTACGATCACCGTCTCGTCGACGGCAAGGAGGCCGTCACCTTCCTCGTGAAGGTGAAGCAGGCGATCGAGGATCCCGCCCGCCTGCTGCTCGGGGTGTGACACCGGTAGCGAGTAGTGAGTAGCGGGTAGCGAGCATCCCGCCGACTCACCGCCCGCATCCGTTTCCGTCTACTCACTCCTCGCTACCCGCTACTCGCTACTTTCCATGCAATCCTTCGATCTCCTCATCCTCGGTGCCGGCCCCGGCGGCTACGTGTGCGCGTTCCGCGCCGCGCAACTCGGCCTGAAAGTCGCGCTGGTCGACAAGCGCCCCACCCTCGGAGGCACCTGCCTCAACGTCGGTTGCATCCCGTCGAAGGCGCTGCTTCACGCAACGGAGCATTTCGCCTGGGCCAAGAACCACGCCGCGGAGAGCGGGATCAAGCTCGGCGCCGTCGAGATCGATGTCGCCGCGCTGCTGAAGCGCAAAGACGCCATCGTCGCCAAACTCACCGGCGGCATCGCCCAGCTCGCCAAGGCCCGCAAGGTCACCGTCTTCACCGGCACCGCGAGCTTCAGCGAACCCAAGACCGTCCAGGTCACCTCCGCCGACGGAAAGGTCGAGGACATCACCGCGCCCAATGTCGTCATCGCGACCGGCTCCGCCCCGGTTGAGTTGCCCTTCCTCAAATTCGACGGACAGACCGTCGTCTCCTCCGACGACGCGATCTCCTTCCCCTCCGTACCCAAGAAGTTCGTCGTGGTCGGCGGCGGCGCCATCGGCCTCGAGCTCGGCTCCGTCTGGGCCCGCCTCGGCAGCGACGTCACCGTCGTCGAGTTTCTGCCCAAGATCGTCGCCGCCTACGACGACGACATCGTCCGCAGCTTCACCCGCCTTCTCCAGAAACAGGGGCTGAAGATCGAGACCGGCGCGAAGGTCACCGGCTACACCAACGGCGTGCTCACCGCCGAGCGCGAGGGCCAGAAGCTCGAGTTTCCCGCCGACAAGGTGCTCGTCGCCGTCGGCCGACGGCCGTTCACCGACAGTCTCAATCTCGCCGCCGCCGGCGTCGAACTCGACGACAAGAAGCGCATCAAGGTCGACGCCCATCTGCGCACCACCACCGACGGCGTCTGGGCGATCGGCGATGTCGTGGCCGGGCCGATGCTCGCCCACAAGGCCGAGGAAGACGGAGTGGCCGTCGCCGAGTGGATCGCGGGAAAAGCCGGCCACATCGACTGGAATCTGGTCCCCGCCATCGTCTACACCGACCCGGAGGTCGCCAGCGTCGGCCTCGGCGAAGATGCCGCCAAGAACCGCGGCGTCGCAGTCCGCGTGGGCAAATTCAGCTTCGCCGCCAACGGCCGCGCCCTCGCCTCCGACGCCGCCGACGGTTTCGTGAAGCTCATTGCCGACGCCAAGACCGACCGCCTCCTCGGCGCGCAAATTCTCGGCCGCGGCGCCGGCGAGCTGATCAGCGAAGTAGTTGCTCACATGAGCTACGGCGGCAGCGCCGAGGACCTCGCCCGCACGATCCACGCCCATCCCACGATGAGCGAAGCGGTGAAGGAAGCCGCCCTCGCCGTCAGCAAGAGCGCCCTGCACGCGCTGTGAGTAGGCATGGTGGTTCGTTTCTGCGTCGTTGGGTATCATTTACGCCCGCCATCTCGACGCAGGCTTTCCCTCGGGCGAAGGCTCCGAACAGTTGGCCGACTGCGGCCAATTGACGGTCTATGCGCCGCCTGTACGCTGGCGCGATGATTCCGGCGGAACATCCCCAAAAAAAGCAGGGCGAACGCGCCCTTCGCCCTAAGGCAATCATCCTCCTGATTTTCGGTACAATTGCCGCTTTCTATTGGTCGTTCCGCATCTACTCCGATTTCGTGGAGCGCTCGGATCACAAGATCCACGTCGCGACAGCTGGCTGGCGTTCGGTCCCGATTCGGGACGTCAAATGGGACGTCAACAAAGGCCCGATACCCGCGGCACGAGCCATCACGGTAACCTACACCTATTCTGTTGATGGTCGGGATTACGTCTCATCATCGCTCGATCCAAAGCGGAGCATCTTTCGATTCAGGCCGCGGTGGCTTGGTTCCGAACGAGCCCGTCTGGCCCTCACTCGCAAACAGGCATGGTACGATCCGGCGAAGCCTGAATCTTCGGTTCTGTTCTTGCTGAAGGAGTCTCCCTTCGAACGGTGAATTCGGTGCCATGCCCGCCCTCGCCGCCCGTCTCCGCAGCTTCGCTTACGCCTTCGCCGGGGTGCGCACGTTGTTCGCCACCCAGCCGAACTTCCGTTTTCACGCCTTCGCGGCATTGCTCGTGATCGCCGGCGGCTTGGCGCTTCGCGTCACCCTCGCCGATTGGCTCTGGCTCACCGCCGCAATCGCCGGCGTGCTCGTGACGGAGGCCCTCAACACCGCGCTCGAGTTCCTCGCCGACGCCGTCTCCACGGATCACCACCCCTTGATCGGCAAGGCCAAGGATTGCGCCGCCGGTGCCGTCCTCCTCTCCGCCCTCGGCGCAGCGGTGATCGGAATCGTCGTCTTCGGTCCGCACGTGCTCGCACTTCGCGGGTGAGGGCGTGCCACCATGGCCGCCAGTCGGATCTCCCCAGATCGGGCCTCCCGGTTTTGCACACGGCTGGTCTCGCGCTAAACTCGGGCCATGAACACCAACCTCCAAGCCGTCATCAACTTCGCGGCCGACGAGGCCGACAGCCTCCTGGACGGAGTAGTCACCCCTGCCGAGGCCAGACCCGTGCTCATGGATTGGCTGGCCGACAATCATCCAAGCCTGCGCAAAGCCGAGCACCTGCAGATCGTCTCCGGGGTTCTGGCACTGCTGGAGCGTGAGGGATTCTTTGCGAGTTCCGGCGGCGGCGACGGCGCGGAGGACCCATCCGAGTTCGACGAAGCGGACGAATAGACCAAAGGACCGGATCGCCACGCCCGCAGAGCCGTCAATGGCGAACCGAGGTCGAGACTGGCCGCGGTACCTCGGCGGGCTTGTGGAGCTCGGCAACGACGAGAAAGACCACCCAGGCCACCACGAATACGGCAAGGGCGGCGACGATCAGCAGCCAGGGGCGTTCAACGAGGGGATTTTTCACGCCAATAGTCCTCCTGCAGCAGCTTGGGGTCGGGGCCGAGGAACTCGGCCGGTTTCACGAGCTCGTAGCCGCCGTCCAGATCCCGCGCCACGATGCGGTAGCGGAACTTGCCGGCGAACCGCGGCTTGGGCATGCGCAGGACCACCGTGTGCAGCGACTCCGCAAGGGGGGCCAACTCGATCGTGTCGTCGGTTCCGGAGAGCAGCAGGCCCGCCGGCGC
>JAEWNN010000132.1 GCA_023457035.1 Verrucomicrobiota bacterium | reverse complement strand
CACCCCCGCCGCTCTCGCGCCCCCCCGCGGAGCCCGTCGCGCCCAAACCTTCCTTCAACTGGGAACAGTTCGTCGGCGTGAAGCTCTTTGCCTGGATTGCCGGCGCCGGCCTGTTCCTCACCGCCATCTATTTCCTGAAATTCTCGATCGAACACGGCTGGATTCCGCCGGCTGTGCGCGCCGCGCTCGGCTTCCTCGCCGGCGCCGGCCTGATCGTCGGCGGACTCGTCAGTATCCGCCGCGCCTTCGCCACCGCCGGCCAGACGCTCGTCGCTACCGGCATCGTCGTGCTCTACGCCGCCACCGTCGCCTGCCGCCACTACTACCGTATTGAGTTTTTCAGCGATGCCTCCACCACCGGAACGCTCGCCTCCGGTGGACTGCTGTGCCTCATCACCGCAGCGGCATTCCTGCTCGCGATCCGGCTCAACGCCCAGGTCGTCGCCCTCCTCGGCCTGCTCGGCGGCTTCCTCACGCCGGTCCTGCTGTCCACCGGAGTCGACAACCCGCCCGGACTCTTCGGCTTCATCGCCCTGCTCGACCTCTGCCTGCTCGCCGTCGCGCTCCACCGCCGGTGGGACTACCTCACTACACTGGCTGCCCTCGGCACCGCCATCATGCAGGTCGGCTGGGCCTGCGAGTTCTTCACCGCCACCAAGCTGCCGACAGCCGTCGCGGTTCTCGTCGGCTTCAACCTCCTCTTCACCCTCGCCGTCCTCGTCGCCCGCCGCCTCGGCCGCGCCTCCGACTGGCTCGCGGGTGCGGCGTTGCTCCCGCCGGCCATCGCGCTCGGCTTCTCGCTCTTCTTCTCGCTCCACTCTGCCGTGGCGATGCGCGCCGGCTGGGTGCTGGGCAACCTCCTGCTCGCCGACCTCGCGCTCCTCGCCGTGTGCGCCCTGCACCGACCACTCGCCCGCGCTTCGCTCGGTGCCGGCCTCGCCACCTTCGGTGTCGCCGCCGTCTGGATCGGCGCCTCCGTCGACCACTCCCTCCTGCCGTGGGCGCTGGGCTTCGTGGTCGTCGCCGCCGCGTTGCACGCCGCCTTCCCGTTCGTGCAGGAACGGCTCGAACCCGGCATCGACGCCCGCCGCTGGAGCGCACTCTTCCCTCCGCTCGGGTTGATCCTGTTGCTCATCCCGCTGGCGCAGCTGGGCGATGTCGGCTGGTGGCTCTGGCCGGTCGTTCTCGTGCTCGACCTCTTCGCTCTCGCGGCGGCGGCGCTCACCCGCCTGCTCGCCGCCCTGGTCGGCGCCCTGCTGCTCACGTTGGTGGTCCTCGGCGTCGCCATCGGGCAACTGCCCGCCGGTTTCGCCGGCGGCGGCCGCGAACTCTTCCTCGTCGCCGCGTTCGCTGTCTTCTTCTGCGCCGGCGCCCTCTGGCTGCTGCGCCGCTGCGGCGGCAAACTCGGCGCCGAGGCGCCCGACTGGTCCGCGTACCTGCCCGACGCCACCGCAGCGCTGCCCTTCGTGCTGCTGTTGATGATCGTCTTCAAGCTCCGCCCGGCGGATCCGTCCTCGCTCTTCGGCGTCGTGCTGCTCCTCGGCGCGATGCTCGCCGGCATCGCCGTCGTCGCGCGGCGCGGGGCGCCCGTGCTCGCGGCCTTCGTCGGCACGCTGCTCGTCGAGTACTGCTGGTCGGGCGAGCTGGGCGAACTCGGCGACCGCTCCGTCGCGCTGGTGTGGTTCGCGGCGTTCGCGTTGGGATACCTCGCGCTGCCGTTCCTCTTCCGCCGCCGTGTCCTCGATCTGCAACCACTCTGGGCGGTGGCGGCG
The DNA here is from genome assembly GCA_023457035.1 of Verrucomicrobiota bacterium. Taxonomy (GTDB): domain Bacteria; phylum Verrucomicrobiota; class Verrucomicrobiia; order Opitutales; family Opitutaceae; genus CAJCBL01. The sequence goes on along the minus strand of JAEWNN010000132.1, from coordinate 19,952 downwards.
CTCGCGTTGCCGTTGCACTTCCTGCTCATCCACCGCGCGGTCGCCACTCTCTGGCCCCAGCTCACCGCCGACTTCGGCGGCGCGCTGCCGGCGCTCTGCGCCCTACCGCCGCTCCTCGGACTGATCGCGCTCCTGCGCACCATCCCGGCCGACGCCCCCTGCCGGCTCAACCGCCTGGCCTGGTTCGGCGCGGCCACGCTGTTCTGCATCACGCTGATCTTCCCCCTCCAGTTCTCCAACCAGTGGCTCACGATCGCCTGGGCGCTCGAGGGCGCGGCCCTGCTCTGGCTCTTCCACCGCATCCCGCATCCCGGCCTGCGCGTCGCTGGGATCGCACTGCTCGCGGCGGTGTTCGCCCGTCTGGTGCTCAACCCCGAGGTGCTCCATTACGCGATGCGCAGTCCGACCCCGATCCTCAACTGGATCCTCGCGACCTACGGCATCGCCGCCCTCTGCTGCTTCGCCGGCATGCGCCTGCTCGCCCCGCCGCGCGACCGGGTGCTCGGCTGGAACGCCCCCGCGCTGCTCGCCACACTCGGCACCATCCTCGCCTTCGCCCTCGTGAACTTCGAGATCGCCGACTACTTCACGCCGGCCGGGTCCTTCGTCCGCCTGAAGTTCAGTGGCGATTTCGCCCGCGACATGTCCTACACCATCGCTTGGGCGCTCTTCGCGTTGGTGATGATCGTCGTCGGTCTGGCTCGCCACCTCCGCGCCGCGCGCTACGCCGCCTTGGTTCTGCTCGGTGTCACCTGCCTGAAACTGTTCCTCCACGACACCGCCAGCCTCGAGACCGTCTGGCGCATCGCGGCCTTCGCCGTCGTCTCCGCCGTCGCCCTCGCCGCCTCGTTCCTCTACCAGCGCTTCCTCCGCGACAACCCGCCGTCCATCCCGTGAACGCCCTCCGACTCCTCGTTCCATTCGTCGCTCTCGCCGCCGCCACCCTCGCCGCCGGCTTCGACACCTCCGCCTGGGAGTACCGGCAGGAGATCACCCTCGACCGTGCCGGCCCCGTCCGCCTCACCCTCCCGCTCGACACACTCGACGCCGCCGAGGCCGACCTCGCCGATCTGCGCCTGCTCGGGCCGGACGGCGCGGAGATTCCCTTCGCCATCGTCCGCCGCAACACCGCCCGCCCCGCCACCGAACGCATCCCGCTGCAAGGCCGGCTCGAGGGCGATGCCACCGTCGTCGAGTTCGGTCTCGCCAAGGCCGCGCCAATCCAGCGCCTCCGGCTCGAAACACCCGCCCCCGCCTTCGTCCGGGCCGTCACCGTGGAGATCGAGAGCGAGCCCGGTCGTTGGCAACGGATGGTCGACTCCGCCCTGGTTTTCCGGATGCAGGGAGGGTTGGAACAGCTCGCCATCGATCTGCGCGGCACCCGTGGGCGCACCCTGCGTCTCGCGCTGCGCAGCGCCGCCGATCCCGCCATCCCGATCACCGCTGTCGTCGTCGAGACCGGCGGCGACGAGCCCGAACCGCTCATCGAGCACCCCGTCACCATCGTCGCCACCGAACAGGAGGCCGGAGCAACCCGGGTCTCCCTCGACCTCGGCCGTCGCCATCTCGCCCTCGCCGAACTGGCGCTCGACGCCCGCGACGCCGTCTTCCAGCGCGCCGCCCGCCTTCACGCCCAACACGCCGCCGACGACGAGATCGTCGAGGCGACGCTCGCCGCCGGCACGTTCGCCCGGCTCGTCTTCCCCGGCGACCACACCTACGCGCAACTCGCCCTGCCCGTCGACGCCATCACGCCCCTCTCCCGTCTCGAACTCGTGCTCGACAACGGCGACAGTCCGCCGCTCTCCGACCTCCGCCTCGGCGCGCGTCTCCGCCGCGTGGACATCGGGTTCGCCGCCCCCGCCGCCGGCACCTACACGCTCCTCGCCGGCGCGCCCGCCGCCGCCGCGCCGCGCTACGATGTCGCCGCCTTCGGCGCCGACTGGGGTCGGCTCCCGCCCACCGAGGCCCCGGCTGCGCCACGCACCGCCAATCCCGCCTACCGCCCCGCGCAAGTCCCGGCCGAGATTCCCGAGTTCGGCGGCCCGATCGACTCCACCAAATGGAGCCACAGCCGCGCCGTCCGCATCGCCGCGCCCGGCGCCCAGGTCCTCGAGCTCGACGCCGCGGTGCTCGCCCAATGCCGCGCCGATCTCGCCGATCTACGCCTCGTCCGCGACGGTCGTCAGGTTCCCTACCTTCTGGAAAAGAGCTCGCGCGTCCGCGCCGCGGCGCTGCCTCTCGTCGCCGCGCCCGATGCCAAACGCCCGACCGTCGGCCGCTGGGAACTCGCCCTCCCCGTCGCCGCGATGCCGGTGGACCGCCTGCGGCTCACCATCGCCGAGCCGCTGTTCGCGCGCACCATCGTCGTCGGCGAAGTCCTGCCGGATTCCCGCGGCCAGTCCTGGCCCCGCATCCTCGGTAGCGCCGCCGTCCAGCGCCGCACTCTTGCCGAACCAACCGTCTTCACGATCCCACTCCAGTCGCGACCGCAAGCGGGAACGCTCTTCGTCGAGATCGACCACGGCGACAACGCCCCCTTCGCGCCGGTCGCCGCCGAGGCCATCTACCCGGCCCGACGGGTCCATTTCCGCGCCGGAGAGACCGCGGCGTGCACCCTGCTCTACAGCAATCCCGCCGCATCCGCCCCTCGCTACGACCTCCAGCTCGCCGCGCCTCGCCTCCTGGCCGCGCCCCAGCACAGTGCCACGCTCGCCCACGCCGGCACCTCCGGTGCCGCCCGTGCGGTATTCGATCTCGGGAGCCCCGCAGCCCGCTACCTCTTCTGGGGCGCGCTCGTGCTGGTCGCCGGGTTCCTGGTCTGGCTCGTCGCCCGCCTGCTGCCCCGCCCCCCGGCGTCGTGAGCCGGCCGGGGCGGTTCCGCCAGGCGTCACAAAAAACCCGCGGACCGAAGTCCGCGGGCTCGTCCAAGACAGTTGGCTGGCGGTCCGCTCAGAAGCGGAACGCGACACCGGCGTTGTAGCCGATCGAGCCCCCCTCGAGGAGGGAGACCGAGGCCGCACCCACGACCTTCGCCGTGAAGTTGTAGGTGGCGCCGAGCGTGCCCTTCCACAGGCTGTCGCGCCGCTGGCCGAAGTCGTCGGCATAGCCCGCGCTGACGGTCACCGAGACCGTGTCGTTCACCGCGCGCTCGATGCCGACCTCGGCACCCCAGACCGCGTGGTCGCCACCGATGTTGCGATCACTGTCGATCCAGTCGTAGCCGAGCACAGCGCTGGCGAAGTACTTGTCTTGCCCGCGAGTGATGTAGCCGGTGACCGCGGTGTTGAGCTCATGGGCGAGACCGATGTCGCCCTCGAGCCAGGCGTAGCTGTAGCCCACCGAGAGGTCGACGTTGGCGAAGACCGGCACGTTCACGCCGAGGCCCGCATCCATGCCTTCGACGGTGGAGTGGTTGATGTCGGTCCAGCCGAAGCCGGCGGCGACGTAGCGCTTGCCGAGCAGGCCCGCGGTGGCGCTCTCGGTCTCGACGGTCGTGCTCTGGGCGAGCGCGGCCGCGCTGAGGAGGGAAGCTGCGAAAACAGCGACGAGTTTCATGTGTGTTATTCTAGTTTGTGGTTTGTTCAGTCTCCGATTCGGGGTCGGAGGAGCCGTCGTGAGTAGGGCCTCACTCTCACGTTTCAATGAAAATAGTTCACGGTATCCGGGGAACAAAACCTTGACGCCGTGGTCGCGCACCGCCGCACGGCCGAGCCCCCCCCCCCCTTGATCCTTCGCCGCGCGAGCCTCCGCGCATCCCAACATTTGCTGGCCAACCCCTCCGCCACCTGCACCGTGCTTGCCCATGCGAGTCCTCGTCACCGGTGGAGCTGGATTTCTCGGGTCGCACCTGTGCGACCGCCTGATCGGCGACGGCCACGAGGTCGTCTGCCTCGACAACCTCTTCACCGGGCGCAAGGAGAACGTCGCCCACCTGCTCCAGCACCCACGCTTCGAGTTCGTGCGGCACGACGTGGTCGACCCCTTCAAGTTCGAGGTGGACCAGATCTACAACCTGGCCTGCCCGGCGTCGCCACCACACTACCAGTACAACCCCATCAAGACCACGAAGACCTCGGTGATGGGCGCGATCAACTGCCTCGGTCTGGCCAAGCGCGTGAAGGCCCGCGTCTTCCAGGCCTCCACCTCCGAGGTCTACGGCGACCCGGAGATGCACCCGCAACGCGAGGAATACTGGGGCCACGTCAACCCGATCGGCCGCCGCTCCTGCTACGACGAGGGCAAGCGCTGTGCCGAGACGCTCTTCTTCGACTACCACCGCGAGAACAAGGTCGATATCCGCGTCATCCGCATCTTCAACACCTACGGCCCGCGCATGCTGGCCAACGACGGCCGCGTCGTCTCCAACTTCATCGTCCAGGCGCTGCGCGGCGAGGATCTCACCATCTACGGCGACGGCACCCAGACCCGCTCCTTCTGCTACGTCGACGACCTCGTCGAGGGCTTCGTGCGCTTCATGAACCAGACGGAGATCGTCGGCCCGATGAACTGCGGCAACCCGGGCGAGTTCACCATGCTCCAGCTCGCCGAACTCACGCTCAAACTCGTCGGCGGCCGCTCCAAGATCGTCTTCAAGCCCCTGCCCTCCGACGACCCGCGGCAGCGCCAGCCCGACATCTCGCTCGCCCGTCGCATTATCCAGTGGGAGCCGCAGGTCCCGCTCGAGGAGGGCCTGCGCCGCACGATCGCCTACTTCGCCCAGCAGGCGCGCTGAACCCCAGGCCCGGTGGCGTTTGGGCACAACCGTGGCACGGATCTCCCGATCCGTGGCCCGCGATCCACGCCGAGCGCCAGCGAGGGCGTGGGAGACGTAGTCGAACCCGCAGCCACCGGACACGGGGCATGGGACCCGTGCCACGGTTGACGACGCTCAGCGGAAAAGCAGCACCGGCACGCGACACTGGCGCATCATCGCGGTCGTCGTGCTGCCGATGACGAGATGCCGGATACGGCTATGGCCATACGCGCCCATGATCAGGCAGTTGATCCCGCGCGCCGCCACGTAGGCCGCGATCTCGTCCTCCGCCACCCCGTGCAGCATCTGGCAGATCGGGGTCTGCCCGCCGGCGACCAGCGCGGCCTCCGCCTCGCGCAGGCTCGCCAGCGCCGCCTCCTCGCCCGCCCGCGCGGCGACGATCACCACGTGCAGCTCGAGCCCGCGAAACGCCGGACTCGCCGCGAGGAACTCGACCGCCCGTCGGCAGCTCTTGCCGCCATCGTAGGCGAGCAGCACCCGCTCGATCGGTTGGAAGCTGCGCGAGGTGACGAGACACGGCTGACGGCTGGCGCGCACCACCCGCTCCATCGTCGAGCCGAGGTGGCCGGTGGCGAAGTTGGCGTTCTCGCCGCGCTTGCCGAGCATCACCAGATCGGCGGACTGCTCGTATTCCTGGAAGCAGTCGACGAGGAAGCCGGTGCGGTGCGTGAACCGCGGCGGGCTCGCCGCCGGCACCTCGGCGAGCAGCCGTTCGGCATCCTTCAGGACGAGCTTGGCCTTCTCGACCTCGAGCTCCTGCAGTTTCGAGAGCACCGCCTGGTAGGGTTGCACGCCGAGGCTGCCGCTCAGATCGGCGACCATCGGCACTTCGAACTGCCGCAGGTCGGTCACATAGAGCACCTCGAACTCGCAGGGGACACGCCCGGCCAGCCAGGCCGCGTACTGGCAGCAAACCTGGGAGTAGGCCGAGCCATCGGTGCAGAGCAGAACGCGTTTCATGGAGTATCGGGGTTGGCGGTTGGGGTTGGGACCGGCCGCCTTCGGCCGGCCCGTGGAGGGAACAAGCTGGAGCGCCCGCCAGGGACGCGCGGCGGTCACACGACCGTGCCGGACGGCACCACCGCGCCCTTGGACACGACGAGGATGCCGTCGACGATGGCGATGCCGTCGCGCACATGCCCGTTGGGCTTGCCCGCGGGGTTGAGTGTGACGTTATCTCCGATACGGGCGTTCTTGTCGATGATCGCCGTCCGGATGTTGCAGTTGCGCCCGATGCCGACGTTGGGGCGCCCCTTGGCGAGGTTCTCGGCGAAGTCGGCCTCCGACTCGTAGAAGTCCGCCCCCATCATGACCGTGTCCTCGAGCGTCACGCCTTCGCGCATCACCGAACGGATTCCGATCACGCAGCGTTTCATGCGGCAGTCGGTGATGAGGCTGCCGTCGCCGATGATCGCATGATCCACGGTGCAGAGGTTGATCTTGGAGGCCGGCAGGTAGCGGGCGTGGGTGTAGATCGGATCGAGTTCGGTGAAGAAGTTGAAGGACGGCAACGGGTGCGCGAGCTGGAGATTGGCCTCGAAGAAGGCTCGCACCGTGCCGATGTCCTCCCAGTACCCCTCGAAGATGTGGCTGAAGAGCCGCTTCTTGCCGAGAAGGCCGGGGATGATCTCCTTGCCGAAGTCGGTCATCGAGTTGTCGAGCGCCTCCTTGAGCACCTCACGCTTGAAGACGTAGATGCCCATCGAGGCCAGGCAGCGCTTCTCCTCGGTCTTGGTCTGGAGCAGTTGCTCGATCGCCGGCCCCACCGCGAGGCTCTTGATGACCTCGGGGTCCTTCGGCTTCTCGACGAACGAGTCGATCGAGAGGTCGTCGCGCACGCGCATCAGGCCGAGCCCCTCAACCTGCGACGCCGGCAGGGCGATCGCGGCGATCGTCACGTCGGCGCTCGTACGAATGTGCTGCTCGATCACCTTCGCGAAATCCATCCGGTACAGCTGGTCGCCGGAGAGGATGAGGACGAGTTCGTGCGGGTAGTTGCGGAAGTGGTTGAGGTTGCGCCGCACAGCATCGGCGGTGCCCTGGTACCAATCGGAGGTCTTCTCGGTCTGCTCGGCGGAAAGGATGTCGACGAAGCCGCCGCCGAAGGGGTCGAAGTTGTACGTATTCTGGATGTGGCGATGCAGCGAGGCGGTGTTGAACTGCGTCAGCAGGAAGATCCGGTTGATGGCGCTATTGAGGCAGTTGCTGATCGGGATGTCGACGATGCGGTACTTGCCCGCCAGCGGCACGGCCGGCTTGCAGCGCTCCTTCGTCAGAGGGTAGAGCCGGGTGCCCCGGCCGCCGCCCATGATCACCGCCACCACGGAAGAACGTGTTGTCATTTTCTGGGGTAAATGCGCTTGGAAAAGGTTTCGGGCAAATGCCTTGCCCGGACGGTAGCTGGGCCCACAGCATCGTAAAACAAAAACCCAACAATTATGTGCGGCATCGTCGGCTACGTCGGCAAACAGCGTGCGGTTTCCATCCTCCTCGAAGGGCTCAAGCGCGTGGAGTATCGCGGCTATGATTCCGCCGGCTTGGCGGTGCTCGACAAGGGTGCCTTCGCCGTCCTTAAAAAGATCGGCCGCGTCGAGAACCTCGTCAAACTTGCCGCCCCCAAGAAATTCTCCGCCACCACGGGCATCGGCCACACCCGCTGGGCCACCCACGGCGGCGTCACCGACGCCAACGCCCACCCCCACCTCTCTTCCGACGGCAAGTTCGCCCTCATCCACAACGGCGTGATCGAGAATTACGTCGGCATGAAGGGCTTTCTCCTCGGCAAGGGCTACACCTTCCAGTCCGAGACCGACACCGAGGCCCTCGTCAACCTCATCGCCTACCACTACGCCAAGGAACCGGCCAACGGAGACCGCAGCCGCTTCCTCGAGAGCGTGCGCAAGGCACTGCTCCACGTCGAGGGCACCTACGGCATCGCCGTGCTCTGCACCGACTTTCCCTCCGAGATCGTCGGCGCGCGCAAGGGCTCGCCGCTCATCCTCGGCGTGGGCGACGGCGAGCACATCCTCGCCTCCGACGTCGCCGCCCTCGTCTCCCGCACCCAGAACGTCGTCTATCTCAACGATGGCGAGGTCGTCCACATCACCGCCTCCGGCTTCACCCTCTCCACCATCCAGGAGCAGGAGGAACTCGAGCCGAAGTTCGACCGCATCACCTGGAGCATCGAGGCCGCCGAGCTCGGCAGCTTCGCCCACTTCATGGAGAAGGAGATCTTCGAGCAGCCCGCCGCCCTCGAGAACTCCATGCGCGGACGCTTCTCCGCCGACGGCTCCACCGCCATCTTCGGCGGCCTCAACCTCACCGCCGGCGACCTCCGCCAGATCGACCGCATCGTCTTCTGCGCCTGCGGCACCGCCTGGCACTCCTGCCTCGTCGCCGAGCAGCTCATCGAGCGCTACGCCCGCATCCCGGTGGAAGTCGAATACGCCTCCGAGTTCCGCTACCGCAACGCCCCGCTCGACAAGAACACCCTCGTCTTCGTCATCACCCAGTCCGGAGAAACCCTCGACACCCTCGAGGCACTCCGCGAGGCCCAGCGCAAGGGCTACAAGGTGATGTCGATCGTCAACGTCGTCGGCTCCACCATCGCCCGCGAAGCCGACGGCGGCATCTACCAGCACGCCGGCCCCGAGATCGGCGTCGCCTCCACCAAGGCGTTCACCTCCCAGCTCGTCGTCGTTGCCATGCTCGCCCTCTACCTCGGCCGCCTGCGCGACCTGAGCTACAGCGACGGCGTCGATTTCGTGAAGGCCCTCAAGGAGGTGCCGGAGCTCATCCGCCAGACGCTCGCGCAAGCCCCGCACATCAAGGAGATCGCGAAACGCTACGCCCAACACCGCGACTTCCTCTTCCTCGGCCGCCAATCCATGTTCCCGATCGCCCTCGAGGGCGCGCTCAAACTCAAGGAGATCTCCTACATCCACGCCGAGGGCTATCCCGCCGCCGAGATGAAGCACGGCCCCATCGCGCTCATCAGCCCCGAGTGCCCCACCGTCTTCTTCGCCCCCGCCGGCGAGATGTTCCCCAAGCTCGTCTCCAGCATCCAGGAGATCAAGGCCCGCAAGGGTAAGGTGATCGCGGTGACAACCGCCGGCGCCGAGATCCCCGCCGGCCTCGCCGACGAACGCATCGACCTGCCGCCCTGCCACGAGGCCGTGCTGCCCATCCTCGCCACGATCCCCGTCCAGCTCCTCAGCTACTACATCGCCGCCGAGCTCAAACGCGACGTCGACAAGCCCCGCAACCTGGCGAAGTCCGTCACCGTCGAGTGAGCGCAGCGGGCCTTCGCCGAGTGCCCGAAGGTAGGGATAGCTCTCTCGAAGATTCTCCCGAACGGCAGAACGAGCCGTCCTCCATCGCACTGCCTCCGCTTGAAACGCGCGGGCGACGTGCCGCATTCTGGCTTCAGCCCGACGGCACCGCGATGCACCCGCCTCTCCCCAACGACGAAATCCTCGCCACCCTCCGCGAGCTCGCAGCCGGCATCGCCACTCCCCTCTGGCTCTTTGGCGGCGTCGCCGTCGATTTCCTCGTCGGCCACTGGACCCGCCCTCACGGTGACATCGACCTCAACGCCCTCGCCGCCCAACGCGATGGCCTCACCGAAGAGCTCACCCGGCTCGGCTACTTCACCGAAGACCGCGGCTGGTTGACGCAGTGGTTTCACGAAACCACCGGTCGCCGCCTCGAAATCGTGTTCCTGGATCAATCACCCGACGGCCGTACCGAACTCGTCATCCACGATGGCGACTCCGTCGGCATCCCCGGTCGCTACCCACTGGTCGAGAGTTATCTCGACGCCAACCGCTTCGCCACGCTCGCCGACGTCACCTTCCGCGTCAGCAGCCCCGAAGGTGAATGGCTCGCCCGCGCCACCGGCCTCGATGTCGTCGGCCATCGGTCCCGGGAGCCCAAACTCGAACACGATCTTCGTCTGCTCGAAGGCCTGATCCCCGCATCACGCCTCGTACAACTTCGCTCCCGCGTCGCCCCGCGGTCGCAACCGCCATCCTGACACGTCGCCATTTCCGCCTTCCTCCCTCCGCTCTCTCCGTTCTTCATTCCGCAAGCCACGCGCAATCCGATCGCCGCCATCAGTCCTCCGCCGTCTGCCGTCCTCCTCTCGCCTCCCTTCTTTCACCTCTCGCCTCTTCTCCGCCATGGCCCTCCTCCCTCCGCTCGAAATTAAACCCGATCGCGCCTCCTTCCGCCGCCTCTGCGCCGAGGGCAATGTCGTCCCCGTCTACGCCGACCTCATGGCCGACATCGAGACGCCCGTCTCCGCCTACGCGAAGGTCAAAGGTTCCGGCCCCGCCTTCCTCCTCGAATCCATCGAGGGCGGCGAACACCTCTCCCGCTACAGCTTCATCGGCGTGCGCCCGCGCAAGGTCTTCGCCATCGGGCCGGACACCACCCTCGTCCGTAACGCCGACGGCTCCACGCAGCGTCTCCCCACTCCCGCCGATCCGCTCAAGATTCTCGAGGACGACATGCGCGGCCTCCGCCCCGTGAAACAGCCGGGCATGCCGCCGTTCATGGGCGGCGCCGTCGGTTTCATCGGCTACGAGTACATCAACCGCATCGAGCCGACCGTCCCCGTCCCGCCCGCCAACGATCAGGGCCTGCCCCTGCTCTACTTCATGCTCGCGGACTCGCTGGTCATCTTCGACCGCGCCAAGCAGACCCTCCGGCTCCACGTCAACGCCCACATCGGTGACGACATCGACGCCGCCTACGACACCGCCGTCGCCGAGGTCGAGAACCTCCGCACGCTCCTGCAGACTCGCCGCGAACTCGCGCCCATCGCCCTCGCCGACCGGCCGAAGCTCGCCGTTCCTCCGGGCAACTTCACCAAGGAGGAGTTCGAGCGCGCCGTCGACGGCACCAAGGAGTTCATCCGCTCCGGCGACATCATCCAGGTCGTCCTCTCCCAGCGCTTCCGCCGCCCCTTCGCCAAGTCGCCGCTCGATCTCTACCGCGCCCTGCGCACGGTCAACCCGTCGCCGTACATGTTCATCCTCGACGCCGGCGACTTCGCCATGGTCGGCGCGTCTCCGGAAGTCCACGTCAAGACCACCGACGGTCTCGTCGAGATCCGCCCCATCGCGGGCACCCGCCCGCGCGGCGCCACCCCGGCCGAGGATGTCGCCCTTGAGAAGGACCTGCTCGCCGACGAGAAGGAGAAGGCCGAGCACCTCATGCTCGTCGACCTCGCCCGCAACGACATCGGCCGCGTCTGCGAGTTCGGCTCCGTCACCGTGCCCGAGTACATGATCATCGAGCGCTACTCGCACGTCATGCACATCGTCTCGCAGGTCGAGGGCCGGCTCCGCCCCGACCGCAACGCCTTCGACGTCATGCGCGCCACCTTCCCCGCCGGCACCGTCTCCGGCGCGCCGAAGATCCGCGCCATGCAGCTCATCGCCCAGTTCGAGCAGCTCCAGCGCGGCTTCTACGCCGGCGCCCTCGGCTACTTCTCCTACGACGGCAACCTCGACTCCTGCATCACCCTGCGCACCGCGCTGGTGAAGGACGGCCAGATCACCATCCAAGCCGGCGCCGGCCTCGTCGCCGACTCGGTCCCAGCCTCCGAATACCAGGAGACGATCAACAAGGCCTCCGCGCTCCTGAAAGCCGTCGCCATCGCCGAAGGCGCCTGAGAGTCCCTGTTCCCCGGCAGCGGGCGGAGCGCGATTGCCGTCGTTCCTCGCATCCGTGCACACCGAGCCGGATAAGGCGAAGGGCGCGGCTCGCAAGCCGCGCCCTGGATACCCCGTTAACAAACCCTGACACAGGCAAAACTGGCAAGTCAGGCGGTTCGTCGCGCAGTCCTCGCCCTCGCCGGGAGCTCCAGCTCGATCCGAGCCCAAGCGCCACGGCGCAAACAAGATCACCATCGCATCGACCGACCGGCCGCGTTCCTCGATGTGTGGGGCAGCCAGGAACACCGCGTCTATCGGACCACTCGCCCGCCAGTTGAGTCCGAATCGGGCGCAATCCCGCTCTCCATTTCGCCCGCGCCGCGGACTTGCGAACCCCGCAACGCGCCCCACGATCCGGCGGCGATGGACTCGACGTTCCTCACCGACCGCACGGCAATCGCCATCGGCGCGGGGTTCTACACCACCGGCCTGCTCTATGGCGCATGGTCGCTGCTGTTTCGGCGCCGCCACTCGCGCATCGGCGGTTATGCGCTGATGGCGCTCGGTTGGCTCGTGCACACTTACGGCCTGTTCCTGCGCGGGCAGAGCACGAACAGCTGCCCGGTCGGCAACCGCTTCGAGATCCTCCAGTTCGTCGCCTGGTCCTGCACCTTGCTCTACCTCATCGTCGGTCCGGCTTTCCGCACCAGCCTCTTCGGCTTCTTCAGCGCCGGCATGGCCGTCCTGCTGGGCGTGCTCTCGATCGCTGTGCCGGCCTGGGACAGCGCCGCGCGCCTCCGCCCCTTCGGCGCAGACCCGTGGGTCGCCGTGCATGCCTCGATCGCGCTCTTCGGCTACGGCGTGTTCGCCCTCCTTGCGCTCACCTCGCTGATGTACCTGATCCAGCACCGCAACCTCCGCCGAAAACGCCTCGACCACGCCGCCCCGCTGCTGCCTTCCATCGTCGACCTCGACCAGATCAACCTTCGCCTCCTCGCCGCCGGCGTCGCGCTCCTGACCATCGCCATCGCCATCGCCGGATCCAATTGGCACGGACAACCCGGTGTCGTCGCTCCCGCCAAACTCTTCGCCACGGTGACCGTGTGGCTCTGCTACGCCTTCGCGCTCGTGCAGCGCCTCCGCCAACGCTGCATCGCCGAACGGTTCGCGCGGGTCGGCCTCCTGCTCTTCCTGGCCCCGCTGCTCTCGCTCTGGGTCGTCATCGGCCCGCCCGGCGCCACTCCGGCGGCGCCCCCCCCCCAGCCCGTCTCGGAGCGGACACCATGAGCTGCCGCCCGCCGCAACTCCTGCTCCTCGGGGTCAGCCACCAGACCGCACCGCTCGAGGTCCGCGAACGCCTTGCGCTCACCCCGGCGAAGCACACCGCCCTCGCGACCGCGCTCCGCGCTGACCCCGCCGTGAGCGAGTTCTGCATCCTCGCCACGTGCAACCGCCTTGAGGTCTACGCCGTCGCGAGCGAACCCGCCGCCGGCCCGCGCCTCGCCGACTCCTTCTGCCACATCCAAGCCATCGAGTCAGAGGTGCTCGCACCCTGCGCCGTCGAACGCCAAGGTGCCGCCGCCGTCGCCCACCTCTTCGCCGTCGCCGCCGGGCTCGACTCGCAGATGGTCGGCGAAACCGAGATCTTGGGACAGGTGAAGGAGACCTATGCCGGCGCCTGCACCGCCGGCCACATCGGGCCCGTCCTCAACCGCGTTTTCCAGAAGACCTTCCAGTCGGCCAAGCTCGTCCGCTCCGAGACCGCGATCGGCGCCGGCCAGGTCAGCGTGGCGACCGTCGCCGTCGCCCTCGCCGAACGGATCTTCGGCGAGCTCCGCCGCAGCCGGGTCCTCGTCATCGGTGCCGGCGACATTGCCGAGAAGACCGCCAAGGCGCTCCGCAACCGCGAGGCCGGTGCGATCGCCTTCGCCAACCGCACCGCCGACCGCGCCGCCGAGCTCGCACGCGAACACGCCGGCTCCGCCATCCCCATCGAGCAACTCGGGGCGGCGCTCGCCGGTTTCGACATCGTTGTCTCCTCGACCTCCGCGCCCGAACCGCTGCTCACGCTGCCGATGGTCTACGGAGCGATGCGGGCCCGCTCCTCGCGCCCGCTCTTCCTCATCGATCTCGCCCTGCCGCGCGACATCGCCCCCGCCGTCGCCGAGCTCCCCAATGTGTATCTCTACAACCTCGACGACCTCGCCCGTCTCGCCGAGGAGAACATCGCCCATCGCCGGGCGGAGATCGCCCGCGCCCGCGCTCTGCTCGACACCCGCGCGACAGCCCTCTGGAGCAAGATCGCACTGGCCGACAGCAACGCAGACGCTTTCCGCCATCGCCTTCCTGCGCCGGAGGATTGCGCCACTCCAGCCGCAGAGACCGAAGCGCCCCGACCGCGCTGCTGACCCGCCCACGGTCGAACGACGGCATTGGCGCTCCGGCCAACCTTAGTCCAGATGCCGGGCCAACCACTCGCCCACACTGCCGGCCGCCGGTTGGGAGAGCAACGTGCGCAGTTGTTCCGCATGTTTCTGCGTCTGCTCGATCCGCGCCGGATCGCCGAGCGCCGCGGCCAGTTGCGCGGCCAGCCGCGCCGGTGTCGCTGCGCCCTGGATGTATTCCGGGTACATCGCCTCGCCGAGCAGGAGATTCGCAATGCCGAGGTACGGCACCTTCACGATCCAGCGCCCGATCAGATAGGTGACCGGGTCGGTGCGGTAGACGACCGCGCCGGGAATCCCCGCCAGCGCACACTCCAGCGACATCGTGCCGCTGGAGGTCAGCACCGCCGAGGCCGCCAGCGGCTCGGCTCCCTCGCCCGCCCGCACCAGCCGCACATTGGCCGGAGGCTTCGCCGCCTGGAGCGCGCCGAGGATCTTCTCGCTCGGGTAGAGCACCACCGCATCGCGGTCGCCGCCATCGTTGCGATACCAGAGAAAGGCATCGAGCAACGCCGGGAAGATCCGCGCCACCGCGCCCTTGCGGCTGCCGGGCAGGAGCAGGATCGGTCCGGCCGGATCATAGCGCACCGGACTCACATGCTCGGACGCGACGAACGGGTGTCCCACGAAGGTCACCGGCAACGTCGTATCTGCATAACACTTCGCCTCGAAGGGGAAGATCGTCGCCAGCCCGTCGAGGTGCGCCGCCATCGCGAAGCGCCGGCCCGCACGCGACGCCCAGATCTGCGGGCTGATGAGGTACAGCGCCCTCGTGGGCCCGCCGGCCTTGGCCGTGAACCCGTGCGCAAACAGCGCCTTCGCGATCCGCAGGTTCAGCCCGGAGGAGTCGACGAAGCACACCGCCTTCGGCCGGTATTCGCCGACCCAGCGCACGATGTCGCCGATCAGCCGGCGGAAGAACGGAATCTTGATGACCGCCGCAAACCCGAGCGCCGAGTGCGCCGTGAGGTCGAGCAGCAGTTGCGCGCCGGCCGCCGCCAGCGCCGGGCCGCCCACCGCGCACACCCGCGCATCCGGCCGCAGCGCGCGCAACTCCCGCACCGCCCGCGCCGCATGCTGGTCGCCCGAATGCTCCGCGGCGACGAACAGCACGTCCACCGCCCCGCCCTCCGGCGGCGGCAACGAGAACGGCAGTTGTTTGGGCGCGGCCATCGCGACACGCGCTCAGTGCTGGCCCTTGCGGATCTGCTCGGTGATGGCGATCGCGACCTCGAGCGCGCTCTTGCCCAACGCAGCGCCGACCTTCGGCTGCTGCGCCTTCGCGACGCTCTCGACAAACGACGCCAACTCCAGCGCGAGCGGCTCGCCCTTCTCGATCGGGATCTCCTGCACCGGAATCGAGCTGGCGTCGCCGGCCTTCACCAACCCGAGTTTGGCTTTCATGCCGTAGGCGATGATGTCGCTCTTGCGCACGAGGTGGCCCGATTGGTTCATGAAATCGAGCGAGAGATAGGCGTTGTCCTGGAAGACGCGGATCTCGCGATTCTTCTTCAGGCTCATGCGGCTGGCGCTGAGATTGGCGACGCAACCGTTCTCGAACACGAGGCGCGCGTTCGCGATGTCCTCGGTCTTCGAGAGCACGTTGATGCCCACGCTGTCCATCCGCACGATCGGCGACTTCACCAGCGCGAGCACAATGCCGATGTCGTGGATCATCAGGTCGAGCACGACACCGACCTCCGTGCCGCGCGGCGTGTACGGGGCGAGCCGCTCGGTGGTGATGTACTGCGGATGGTCGGCCTCCTTCTCGAGGAAGCTCATCACCGGATTGAAATGTTCGATATGCCCGACCTGCACGAGGCGCCCGTTCTCCCGCGCGGCGGCCAGCACCCGCTCGGCCTCCTCCAAGCTGGCGCACAACGGCTTCTCGATCATCAGGTGGCAGCCCTTGGCGAGCAGCGGCAGCGCCACCTCGCAATGCCGGTCCGTCGGCACCACCACGCTCACCGCGTCGCACGCCTCTCCGAGCTCCTCAATGGAGGCGAAGCGCTTGCAGTTGTACTTGCCGCAGATCTCGGCCGCGCGCGCATCGCTGGTCTCGAAGATGCCCGTCAACTCGGCACCGGGCAGCGTGGAGTAGATACGGGCATGATGCTGGCCGAGGGAGCCGACACCGGCCACGCCACATTTGAGCAGAGGAGTCTTCTTGCCGAACATGCCGCCATCGCACGCGGTCCGCGCAGCGCTGGCAATGAGGGAAACGCGGACGCCGGATCGCCACCCCCGCGCATCGACCCGGCCGCCGGGAAGTCCGATTGATCCTCGCACAATAGACTGACCGAGTTGGACCGCGTGGCCCCCAACGCGAACCCGGGCGTGAGCCGCCGCGGACAGCGTTCGTCTCCGAATGATCGGGGTTCCGTCGCAGACCGGTTCCTCGACTCGCCTGAGGGCAAGCGGGGCACCCGCAAGCGTCAGGCTATCCCGCAGGGGTCTCCCCCCCCGCCGCCGGGGCCGGTCACCTCAGCCCTTCCGCCCGCGCAGCCACTCGGCGAACTTCGCCCAGGCGCGCGCGCGGTGGCTGATCCCGTTCTTCACCGCCTCCCCCAGTTCGGCGAAGGTGAGGTGGCTCTCCGCGGGCACGAAGATCGGATCGTAGCCGAAACCGGCGTCGCCGCGTTCGTGCTCGAGCAGCCGGCCATCGCAACGACCGATGAAGTTGTGCTCGAGCCCGCCGGGTTCGACGACGTACAGCACGCAGACAAAATGGGCCGTGCGCGCCTCGCGCGGGACCCCCTGGAGTTTGCCGAGCAGCTTCGCGAGGTTCGCCGCACTGGTCGCCCCGGGGCCGGCGTAGTGCGCCGACTCCACCCCGGGCTCGCCGCCGAGCGCGTCGACACACAACCCGCTGTCGTCGGAAAGCACCCACGAGTGGTCGTTGAGCTGCGCATGGAGGGCGCGGGCCTTCTTGCGGGCATTGCCAAGGAACGTGCCGGTGTCCTCGACCACGGCGGGCATCCCGCCGGCGTCCTTCGCGGAGCGGAGCCGCAGCGCGAGCCGCGAGTCGTCGGCGAGCGCCTGCATCTCGGCGACTTTGTGGCCGTTGCCCGTGGCGAAGAAGATGTCGATGGGCTCAGTCATGATCGCAGCCGCAGTGATGATGACCGCTTTCGGGCGTTTCGCCACCCGGGTTGTCATCGATCTCGAGATTATCAGGAAACACCACCCGGCCGCGCATCAACTGGTCGTCGCCGAACACCGCGTGTCGGACCTCCGCCAACCGCAGACCAACCGTGGGCAGCTCCACCCGCAGACCCGTCGCCACCGGGATCGAAGCGGCGTCGGCGAACAGCCGCGGAGCGCGGTACGAGAGCAGGTAGTCGACCGCCCGCGCCTTCAACAGCCCGCTGAGCAGACGCGAGCCGCCCTCGACCAACACGCCGGTGATGCCTTCGCGGACGCAGCGCTCATTGAAGGCCCTCATCTCGACCGCCCCGTCGACCACCGGCAGCTGCCAGACCTGCACGCCAAGCTGCACGAGCCGGCGCACCACGACCGAGTGTTGCCGGTCGCTGGTGACGATGACGGTGCGCTCGCGGTGCGCGTCGGTGAAGAGGCGCGGCAAGGGATTCAGCGTCGCCGTGCTGAGCGCCGCATCGAAGACGAAACGCCGCGGGCACCACTCGCCCTCGGGCAACCGCGCCGTGAGCTGCGGGTCGTCGCTCGCCACCGTGCCGGCACCGACGGCGATCGCCGGGAACAGCCGCCGCCAACGCATCACGTCGGCGCGCGCCAGCTCGCCGGTGATCCACTTCGACTCGCCCGTGCGGCAGGCGATGCGCCCGTCGACCGTCGTGGCCACCTTCACCGCGAGGAGCGGACGTTGGTGCACGATCCAGTGGTTGAAGATCAAGTTCAGGTCGGTGCAGTCGTCCGCGAGCACGCCCGCGGTGACGTCCACCCCGGCTGCGCGCAGCAGCTCGAGCCCCTTGCCCGCATGCCGCGGATTCGGATCGGTCGCGCCCACGACCACGTGCTTGATTCCGGCGGCGATGATCGCCTCGACGCACGGCGGCGTACGGCCGTGCGTGCTACACGGCTCCAGTGTCACGTAGAGCGTGGCGCCGGGCGCGGGCTTCCGGCCGAGGACCCGCAACGCCATGATTTCGGCGTGCGGTTCGCCGGCCTTCGCGTGGAAGCCCTCAGCGACGATCCGGCCATCCTCGACGACCAGCGCGCCCACCATCGGGTTCGGGTGCGTCGCGCCCCAGCCCTGCCGCGCCAACTCGAGCGCACGCCGCATGTAGGCCTCGTGGAAGTTGGCGATCGGGGCGGTCATCAGTTGCTCCGGACGTAGGGATTGTTGGCTTTCTCCTCGGCCACGGTCGTCTCCGGTCCATGGCCGGGATAGAGCACCGTGGCGTCGGGCAACGTGTAGATCTGCGTGCGGATCGAGTGCTCCAACATCTCGAACCCGCCGCCGGGGAAATCCGTGCGCCCGATGCTGCCGGCGAAGATCGCATCGCCCACGAACGCCGCGCCGCTGTTCCGGAAATGGAAGAGCACGTTGCCCGGGCAGTGCCCCGGCACGTGGCGCACCTCCACGGTTTCACCGAGCAACTCGAACGTGTCGCCCTGCGCCACCACGCGGTCGATCTTCGCCGCCTCGAGCCGCAGGCCGGGCACCACGAACAGCTCCATCACCTCCGGGGTCTCGATCAAGATCCGGTCCGCCTCATGCGCGTACAGCGGCACGCCCGTCCGCTGTACCCGCGCAGCATCGCCGGTGTGGTCCCAATGGCCGTGCGTGATCAGCAACGCCACCAGCTTGCACCCCGTCTGCTGCAGCCGCGCCTGCACGCTTGGCAGCACCTCGTGCGGCGCATCGACGAGCACCGCTTCGCCGCGGGCGCGGTCGGTGAGCAGGTAGGCATTGGTCTCGATCGGGCCGGCGGGCAGCGCGTGGATATCCATCGGGGTTTGAATGCGAGCCGCCCCGGGCACGGGCAACCCCAGAATCCGCCACGATCCTCGCCGCAACAACCCCGACCGCACAAAATCTTGTTCCGATCGGAACAAAATTCCGTGCGGTCGGTGCGCTCGGCCGGAACGCAACCTAAACCACCCGCAGCCCCAGCGTCAGAAACGCCGGCCTGAGCACCCGGTTGGTTTCCGCCGCGCCCGCCCGATCCGCACGATGCTCCCTCCGGTGCGTGTGCAGGAAAGGTTAAGCTGGCCGCGGGCAGGACGCCCCCTCCCGCTGTCGCTGAAGCTTCGTCGGGCGACAGGTGCTCCGGCGCTGCGACGCCCTGGCGGAGCAGGCCGGATGCGCCGCGGCTCGGCGTTCTGCCTTCCGGCAGAATCCCCTACCTCGAGCACGGCGATTCTGTCGTGCGAACCGAGGCGCGCCCCTGCCCTCCGAGAATCCGCTTGGACTCGCCGCGGGCATCGGCTTGCCTCTCCCGCTCCTATGGAAGCCATCAAGTTCGCGGTCCTGCCCGGCGACTACATCGGGCCCGAAGTCATGTCCGAAGCCCTGCGCGTGCTCGCACACGCCGCCACCGGCGCCGGTCTCAAGCTCGACTACCAGATCGCCGACGTCGGCGGCGCCGGCATCGACAACCACGGCAAGGCCCTCCCCGACTCCACCCTCGCGCTCTGCCAGCAGGCCGATGCCATCCTCTTCGGCTCCGTCGGCGGCCCGAAGTGGGAGAAACTCCCGCCCAAGGACCAGCCCGAGCGCGCCGCCCTCCTGCCGCTGCGCAAGGCCTTCAACCTCTTCGCCAACATCCGCCCCGGCCTGCTATACTCCGACCTGCGCGACGCCTCTCCGCTCAAGACCGAGCGCATCCCCAACGGCATCGACATCGTCTGCATCCGCGAGCTCACCGGCGGCATCTACTTCGGCAAGAAGGAGACCATCACCCTCGACAACGGCGAGACGCAGGCCTCCGACACGATGGTCTACAAGACCTCCGAGATCGAGCGCATCGCCGAGGTCGCCGCGATGACCGCCCGCGCCCGCGGCAAGAAGGTCTGCTCGGTCGACAAGGCCAACGTGCTCGAGACCTCGGTGCTCTGGCGCAAGACCGTCACCGCCTACTTCGC
>JAEWNN010000131.1 GCA_023457035.1 Verrucomicrobiota bacterium | reverse complement strand
CGCTGGAGCTGCTGGCCCTCGGCGCGGCGGCCGGGCCGCTTCCCGGCGCCGAGTGGCGCCGCGGCCTCGGCTGCCCGGAATGCCTCGGCAGCGGGTACCGCGGCCGTGTGGGCCTCTACGAGATCCTGCCGACCGGCGAGGAGCTCCGCCGAATGATTTACGACAACGTTACCGCCGCACAATTGCGGGCCTCGGCGCGCCGCCTTGGAATGCGCACCTTGCGTGAAGACGGCCTGCGTAAAACGCTCGCCGGTTGGACCTCGATCGGCGAGATTCTGGCCCACACCGTCGGTGATTCCTGCTGACGTCCGCGCCCCAATCGCCTTTCCCCGCCATGAGCTACGAGATGAACGATCTGTTGGAGCTGGTCTGCGAGGAGAACGCCTCCGACCTCCACATCCATGTCGGCCAGCCGCCGACCCTGCGCATCAGTGGAACGATGACGCCGATCGAGGGCGCGCCGCTCACCCCGTACGACACCGAGCAGCTGATGCTCTCGATCACGCCCGACCACCACCAGCAGGGCCTGAAGCTCAACGGCGGCGCCGACTTCGGCTTCGCGTATCTCGACAAGGCGCGCTTCCGCGTGGCGGTCTTCAAGAGCAAGGGCTCGATCGGCATGGTGCTCCGCCAGATCCCGAACCGCATGTTCGGCCTGCGCGAGATCGGCCTGCCCGACAAGGTGAAGGAGCTGCTCTACCGCCCGCGCGGCCTCATCCTCGTCACCGGCCCGACCGGCTCGGGCAAGTCGACCACGCTGGCCTCGATGATCAACTACATCAACGAGAACCGCGAGGGGCACATCATCACGATCGAGGATCCGATCGAATACTACCACGAGCACAAGCGCTGCGTGGTCGCCCAGCGTGAGATCGGCGTCGACGTGCCGAACTTCGCCGAGGCCATCCGCCGCGCGCTCCGCATGGACCCCGACTACATCCTCGTCGGTGAAATGCGCGATCTCGAGACGATCGAGGCGGCGATCACGGCGGCCGAAACCGGCCACCTCGTCTTCGCCACCCTGCACACCAACGGCGCGGCCAAGACCATCGACCGCATCGTCGACGCCTTCCCGTCCAACATGAAGGAGATGATCCGCACCCAGCTCGCCTCGTCGCTGGTGGCCGTGATCTCGCAGGTGCTCTGCAAGAAGAACGGCGGCGGCCGCATCGCCGGCTTCGAGCTGATGGTCTCCACGACCTCGATCCAATCGCTCATCCGCGAGAACAAGACCTTCCGCATCACCTCCGACATCCAGACCGGCGCCAGCCTCGGCATGATCACGCTCGATGCGCACCTGCTCAGCATGGTCAACCGCGACATCATCTCGCCGGACGAGGCGGTCGAGCGGGCGCAGGAGCCGAACGCGATGCGCGAGCGTCTCCTCGGCATGGGCATGCGGTTGCGCGACGTCTGACCACCGCGCGGCCGAGCCGCCCCGGAACCCCGCCATGTTTGCCCAGCGCAGTCGCGAGATCGGCGAACTGCTCTGCCGCCGGGGACTGGTGAACGAGGCGCGCCTGCAGGCGCTGGCCGCGGAGGCCGCGGCCGCCGGCCGGTCGTTGGCGACCCACCTCGCCGACAGCGAATTTCTGCCGCGGGCGCAGCTGCTCGCGATCGTGGCCGAGGAGCTGGGTCATGAGTTTGTCGATGCGCCCCCGCAGCGGTTGGCCCCGGAGGTGGCGACGCTGTTGCCGGCCGCCGCCGCGCGGACGCACCAGGTGGTGCCGTGGCGCGAGGCGGACGGCGTGCTCGAGCTGCTGCTGCTCGACCCGTTTGCCGGGGTGGACGCGGCGGAGCTGGAGTTTGCCCTCAACCGCCGCGTGCGGCTGAGCGTGGCGGACCCGCTGGTCGTGGCCGCGCTCCTGCGCGAGCACTATGCCGGGGGCGACGATGCGTCGGCGGTTGCCCCGGCGGCGGGCCCCTCGACGCCCGGGGACCCCCTCCCCGGCGGAGCGGAGGCGCTCGCGCTCCAGGCATCTGCGGCGCCGGTGGTGCGCTACGTCGACGCTCTGCTGACGGACGCCGTGCGGGCGCAGGCCTCGGACCTGCATTTCGAACCATTTGAGCGGAGCTGTCGGGTGCGCTGCCGGATCGATGGCGCGCTGCGCGAGTGGCCGCCACCGCCACCGGAGTGGGGCGCGGCGGTGACCTCGCGCCTCAAGGTCCTCGCGAATCTCGACATCGCGGAGCGACGCGTGCCGCAGGACGGCCGGATCCAGCGGGTCTCGGGAGATCGCGCGGTCGACCTGCGCGTCTCGACGCTTCCCACCCAGTTCGGCGAGAGTGTCGTCCTGCGCGTGCTCGATGGCACGCGGTGCACCGGAGCGTCGCTCGACAGCCTCGCCTTGCCCGGCGCGGTGCTCACCGAGTTGCGCGCCGCGATCCGGCGCCCAAGCGGGATCGTCGTGGTCACGGGGCCGACGGGCTCCGGCAAGACGACGACCCTCTACGCCAGCCTGCGCGAGATCAACGCCGGCGGCGCGAAGCTCCTCACCATCGAGGACCCGGTTGAGTACGAGCTCGACGGCGTGATGCAGGTCGCCGTCAACCCCGCGGCCGGACTCACGTTCACCTCGGCGCTCCGCGCCTTCCTGCGGCAGGATCCCGACGTGGTGATGGTCGGTGAGATCCGGGATCTCGATACGGCGCATGTGGCGATCCAGGCGGCGCTCACGGGCCATCTGGTGTTGACCACGCTGCACACCAACGACGCGGCCGGCGCGGTGACGCGGCTCGTCGACCTCGGCGTGGAGCCGTACCTGGTCGCGGCGAGTCTCGAGGTGGTGCTGGCGCAGCGGTTGGTGCGCTGCGTCTGCCCCGAGTGCCGGTGCGAGCAGGCGCCCGCCGCGGAGGTGCTGGAGCGGCTCGGGCCCGGCGCGGGAGGGAGCGGACGTTTCTTCATCGGGGCGGGTTGTCCGGCCTGCGAGGGCACGGGCTATCGGGGGCGGACTGGCCTGTTCGAGCTGCTGCATGTCGACGAGACGATGCGGGAACGCATCGCGCGCGGGTGCGGCACGCAGGAGATCCGGGATCTGGCTCTGGCCCGGGGGATGCAGCCGTTGCGGTCCGCCGGGCTCGCGGCGCTCTCCGGCGGCGTCACGACCTGCGAGGAGGTCCTCCGGTACACGTGATCGCGGCTGGCGCCGCCGCCGCGGCGGAGACGGGGGGCGGGCCGCATGCGGCGGCGCGGTTTTTTGTTTCCTCCGCCACCCCGCGCCCGTTTGCTGACCGGGTTTCGCCCAAAGCCTTTCATCCACCACGCCTATGTCCAGCAACCGTAAGCCCGTTCTTCTCGTGATCCGCGATGGCTGGGGGTTCAATCCCCACGCCGAGCAGGACAAGTACAACGCCGTGAAGCTCGCCCGCACCCCGTGCGCGGACTGGCTCGAGGCCAACTACCCGAAGTCGCTCGTGGCCGCCAGCGGGCTCGATGTCGGGGTGCCGGTGGGCGTGATGGGCAACAGCGAGGTCGGCCACCAGAACATCGGTGCCGGCCGCATCGTCGACCAGGAGATCGTGCGCATCACCAAGGCGCTCTCCGACGGCGAGATCGAGAACAACGCCGTCTGGCACGCCGCGCTCAAGCGCGTGAAGGAGCGCGGCTCCAAGTTGCACTTCATGGGCCTGTGCTCCGACGCGGGTGTGCACGCGCTGCTCGAGCACCTCTACGGCTTCCTCGGCCTCGCGAAGAAGGCCGGCCAGACCCAGAACGTATTCATCCATGCCCTCATGGACGGCCGCGACACGCCGCCGAAGAGCGGTCTGGACTTCATGAAGCAGCTCGACGGCAAGCTGAAGGAGATCGGCGTGGGCCAGGTCGCCAGCGTTTGCGGACGCTTCTGGGCGATGGATCGCGACAACCGCTGGGAGCGCGTGAGCAAGGCCTACTACCTCCTCACCGGACAGAAGGCCGACGCCACCGCGAAGAGCGCCGTCGAGGCCGTGCAGGCCTACTATGACAAGCCGCTCAGCGAGACCCAGCAGGGTGACGAGTTCGTCTCCCCGACCTGGATCGTCGGCGCCGACGGCAAGCCGGTCGCCACGATCGCCGATGGCGACGCGGTGATCTTCTTCAACTTCCGCGGCGACCGCCCGCGCGAGATCGCCCGCGCGTTCGCGCAGGACGACTTCAAGGAGTTCGAGCGCGGCAAGAAGCTCGATCTGTTCTTCGCCGGCCTCACCGAGTACCAGAAGGGCCTGCCGATCGAGGCCATCCTCAAGAAGCCCGCCAAGATGAAGAACATCCTCGGCGAGTGGGTGAGCAAGAACGGCAAGACGCAGTTCCGTTCGGCCGAGACGGAGAAGTTCCCGCACGTGACCTTCTTCTTCAACGACTACCGCGAGGAGCCGTTCCCCGGCGAGGAGCGCGGCCTGGCCGCCAGCCCGAAGGTCGCCACGTATGACCTCGCCCCCGACATGTCGGCGGCGAGCGTCACCGTGATCGCGCGCGACGCCATCACCTCCGGCAAGTACGACCTAGTCGTCATCAACTACGCCAACCCCGACATGGTCGGCCACACCGGCTCGGTGCCGGCGGCGGTCCGCGCCTGCGAGGCGACCGACCTGGGCGTGGGCGTGCTCGTCGAGGCGGTGCTGAAGATGGGCGGCAAGGCCGTGGTCTGCGCCGACCACGGCAACGCCGAGCAGCTCTGGGATCCGGCGATCGACAGTCCGCACACCGCGCACACGCTCAACCTCGTCGAGGTGTACGTGGTGGGCGAAGGCTTCTCCACGAAGACCCCGATGCGCGCGGGCGGCCGCCTGGCCGACATCGCCCCGACCGTGCTCAAACTTATGGGACTTCCCCAGCCGCCGGAGATGACCGGCCAGTGCCTCTTCGAGGCCTGAGCGGACCGGTCCGCGACAGTGTTTCGCGCGACGCGCGCCCGCCCGGGCGGCGTCGCGCTTTTTTTCGGTCAACGTGAGCGGAGGGTTGCCAAGTTCACGGGGTCTTCACAATATCCGGGCATGGTACCCCGGCCCCTCCTCCCACTGCTGGTGTTCTGCGCAACTTTCACTCTCGTCGCCGCCGCGCCCGTCACCGGACGGCCGGGACCATCCGGCAAGCCGCAGGCTCCCGCCATCATCCAGAAAACAATCACCGTCGAGGTGCTGACACCCGACGGCGCCTGGGGGTTGGAGATCGAGGAGATCCGCCGGGTGCGCGACGAGTTGTGGGTCTTCGCCAAGGTGGCCCGCCCCAACGGCGCGATCGCCGCGATGATGCGTTCCGTGGCTGGCGACACGGTGACCAGCCGGTTCCCCGATCTGGCGACCAAGACCTTCGTCGTCGGCAAGACGTGGACCTGGGCCAACGAGGAGCCGGTGATCTGGCTTTCGAAGAACGACGCCGCCGAGCGCCGGCGCCAAGGCGAACGGGTCTGGCGGCGCTGAGCCGCGCGGCGACCGGTTTCCGACGGGCGGGCTGGGGCCCGCCCTTTTTCTTTTCCCGCGGCGGCCCCGGGCGGCGGCGCCGAGAAAGGCGTTGAACTGGGCCGGGCCGTGCGGATGATCGTGCCTCCTTCCTCCATGGCGCGCCGCACGAAACAGCCCAGCCGCGACACCAGCCCGATCGACCTGATCGCCGAGACCATCGGCCATTTCAAGACCCGGCCGTCGTGGGACGAGTACTTCATGGCGACGGCGCATCTCATCGCCTCGCGCTCCCCCTGCGACCGGCTGCATGTCGGCTGCGTGATCGTCTCGGCCGGCGTGCGCAGCAACCGGCTCGTCGCCGCCGGCTACAACGGGTTCCTCCCGGGCACCCCGCATGTCTCGCGGGTGCGCGACCAGCACGAGCAGGGCACCGTGCACGCCGAGCAGAACGCCATCGCCGACGCCGCGCGGCGCGGCAGCAGCCTCGACGGCTGCATCGCCTACGTGACCCATTACCCGTGCATCAACTGCGCGAAGATCCTGGCCGCCGCCGGCATCCGCACGATCAAGTACCACAGCGACTATCACAACGACCCGCTGGTGCCGTTGGTCATCGGCGACGCCGGGGTCGATCTGGTGAAGCTCTGAACGGCGCGCTCGCGGCCGCGCGTGCCGGGGGGCAAGGTTGGTGCAGCCGGGCGCCGATTCGCGGATTTCGCGCTCGCGCCACGCGCCAAACCGCGGCTGTTTCACAGCCCGCTCCTGCGATGAGAGAACGAGGCAACAAGTCCGAGTGGCTGGCCGGCTCGCTGCTGCTGGCCCACCCGAAGCTGCGCGATCCGAACTTCGCGCGGACGGTGGTCCTGTTGTCCCTGCACAACGCCGAGGGCGCGATGGGCGTGGTGCTCAACCGCCCGCTCGGCAAGACGCTCGCCGACCTCGGCCCCGAGTTCCGGCGCAGCGAACTGGCGAAGGTGCCGCTGTATTGCGGCGGCCCCGTCAACCCCGAGCAGCTCATCCTCGTCGCCTGGCAGACCGCCTCCTTCGACGGCACGTTCAAACTCTACTTCGGCCTCGATCCGAAGAAGCTCCAGGAACTCATGGAGGAGACGCAGCTCGAGGTGCGCGCGTTCCTCGGCTACTCCGGCTGGAACGGTGGCCAGCTGGAGACGGAGATGCAACAGAGCACCTGGCTCGTCTCGCCGGTGCCGGCGGAGTTGCTGGGCCGCCTGGAGGGCGTCGATCTGTGGAAACGCATCGTCGGCGACCTCAGCCTCGAGTGGCGTGTGATCGCCGACGAGCCCGAGGATCCCAGCCAGAACTGAGCGCCCGAGCACGCCGCCCCCTTTTTCTCTCGATGAAGCTTCAGCTCACGCCCAAGGAATACCGCCGCATCCTCCAGATGCTCTACATCGCCGACCACGTGCTCAACGGCCGGCGCGACGACGAGCCGGTGGGGCTGCGCCTGAAGTGCGAGGAGGCGTTGCAGGGATTCCTCGGTTACGCCGAGTCGTTCGGCTGCGCCGATCTGGTCGACCAGCCCGACGAGGCCGTTTTCAACTTCACCGCGGCCATGCCCGAGGAGCCCGGGGTGAGCGAGGCGATCAACGACTACGACGAGGACACCTTCTGGCAGGAGCTGGTCACCCGCCTGGCCGAGCGCGACTACGAGCGTATCCACGGCCGCCCGGCCGAGCCCGATCCCGAGGGCGCGCCGGAGACCACCGAGCAGCGCGAGGAGCGCGAGGCGGAGCTGAAGGCGCTCGAGGAGGGCTACTGGAAGGAATTCGAGGCGGTCGGCGCGAAGCACCTCGAGCTGATCAAGGGCGGTTTCGGCCGGCCGTCCTGAGCCCGGCTCAGAGTCGGCGCTTCTCCAGCCACTGCGCGTAGAGCGCGGCGGCGAGCAGCAGGCCGCCGCCGACCAGCAGGCGCAGCAGGTCGGTCTTCTCCCCGAACACGAGCAGCGACACCGCGACGCCGAGGGGCAGTTTTGCGTTGTTCATCACCGCGAGCGTGCCGGTGGAGACGCGGACGGCGCCGAGATTCCAGAGGAAGAACGCCGCGCCCGAGGCGAGCACGCCGAGGTACACGAGCACGCCGAGTTGCGGGGCGGTGAGGGCGCGGGCGAGCCCCGGGACATCGAGGCGCGTGCAGGCATACGGCACGGTGGCGAGCACGGCGCCGAGGTAGAGCCACGCGAAGACCTCGCGGTCGCGCACCTGCGGCGCGGCGAGCCTCCAGCGGCGGTAGAGCACCTGCCCGAGCGCGAAGCAGACGTTGGATACCTGCACCAGGACGATGCCCGTCCACTCGGCGCGGCCCAGCGGCTTCTGCGCGACGATCACCCCCGAACCGGCGACCGCGGCCAGCGCGGCGAGCAGCGGCGCCCAGCGCAGGCGGCGGTCAAGCAGGTCGTCGGCGAGGCAGACGAAGATCGGGGTGATGATCGTGAGGACCGCCACCTGATAGGCCTCGAGCGCGTCGAAGGCGGCGAGGTAGGCGAGATACATCAACCCGAACTGCACCGCGCCGATGCCGATCAGCCGCCCCGCGACCCTCGCCGACACCGCGCGCGGCCGCAGGAACGGGAGGAAGACGAGCAGGGCGAGCGCCACGCGCACTGCGGCCACGAACGTGCTGTCGACGCCGGCCAGGCGCGTTTTGATCAGGCCGAACGAGAAGGCCCAGATCAGCGAGACGAGGAGCAGGTGAGGCATGGCGCGGCGCGCAGCGAAGCGCACGCGCCCGGGCGACGGCAACCCGCGAATGCGGGTCGAAAGCTGGATGCGCGTGGGCGTGCGGAAGAGAATGTGGAACTCAGCGTGGACGCGCGCCGGGGCGCGGCCTTGCGGAGAAGCACCATGGCTGAGTCGTTGGAGCGGCGGATGACCACGGATCACACGGATGGGCACGGATGGCCGCTGGATGATCCGTGTTCATCCGTGGAATCTGTGGTTTCGGGTTCATGTTGCTTGAGAGGAAATCAGGAAGCGGCGGAAACCGAATGGGGCATGTTTGCGGCGCAGCGAGGTTACGCGGTGCCTTCCTCCTGACCGGAGATGGCGCTGCCGTGCCGCGCGGAGGCTGAGCGCGGCGGAGTGAGCTGCTCTAGCCGCGAAACAGCGTGCCGGCCTTGCGGCCGAGGAGCACGCCGAGGGCGACGATCGTGAGCGCGAGGAAGGCCATCGCCCAGGTGCCGAGCGCGGAGGCCAGATACCGGCCGTCGCCGAGAAGTTGGAACAACTCGTAGATCGCCTTCGTGATCGGAAAATAGGCGGCCTTCTGCGCGAGGATGATCGAGTCGGAGACCTCGAGCATCGCAAAGGCGAAGGCGAGCAGGCCGCCGGCGACGAGGTTGGCGGCGATGAGCGGCAGGGTGATCCGCCGCAGCGCGCGCCAGGCCGTGGCCCCGAGGCTCTGCGCCGCCTCCTCGAGCGTGACACTGGTCTGCTGGAGCCCGGCCACCGCCGCGCGGACGACGTAGGGCAGGCGTCGCACGGCGTAGGCGATCACGAGGAGCAGCGTGGGATTCTCGACCGGGTCGAGCGCGGCGAAGAAGCGGCCCTCGCGGGTCATCGCCAGATAGCCGAAGGCCAGCACCAGCCCGGGCACGGCGAGCGGCACCATCGCGATCGCATCGAGGAGTTGGCGACCGGGCAGGCGGCTGCGGACGACGACCCACGCGATCGCGACGCCCAGGACGAGGTCGAGCGCGGTGGCGAGGGCGGCGTAGCGCAGGCTGTTGCCGATGGCGGGCACGGTGAGGTCGTGGCCGAGCGCGAGCCGGAAGTTCTCGAGCGTGAACTGCTCCGGAAGCAGCGTGGCGTACCAGTCGCGCGAGCT
This sequence comes from Verrucomicrobiota bacterium, assembly GCA_023457035.1. GTDB lineage: Bacteria > Verrucomicrobiota > Verrucomicrobiia > Opitutales > Opitutaceae > CAJCBL01. Next base: position 1,177 of record JAEWNN010000131.1, on the reverse strand, counting down.
CGCGACGAGCACGACGCCGAGATGTGGCAGCACCGCGAGCAGGAGCACCGTCACGAAGAAGAGCGAGACGGGCAACGCGCGCCACCAGGGCAGGCGGCGGGCGGCGGAGGCGGCGGTGGCGCGCGCCATCATCGCGTGGCCGGTGCGGCCGAAGATGCCGCGGCCGACGGCGTAGAACAGCGTGCTCAGGATGAGCAGCAGGGCGACGAGCGCGTACGGCGCCGGGTTGCCCGTCATCTCCTTGAGCAGCGCGAAGACCTGCACGGAGGCGAGCCGGTCGTAGTCGAAGACCAACGGCACGCCGAGCTCGGTGAACGACCAGATGAAGACGATGGTGCCGCCGGCGAAGAGCCCCGGGCGGATGAGCGGCAGGGTGATGCGGCGGAAGCGCCGCCAGCCGGTGCAGCCGAGGTTGGCGGCGGCCTCCTCCATCGCGGGGTCGACGTTGGCTAGGGCGGCGACGGCGTTGAGGAAGACGATCGGGTAGAGGTTGAGCGCCTCGACCAGCGCGATGCCCCAGAAGCGGCCGTGCGCGAGCCAGTCGACCGTGGTGCCGTGCGCGAGCAGACCGGCGTGCTGGAGCAACGCGTTGAGCGCGCCGTATTGGCCGAAGATCTGCCGCAGTCCAATCGCGCCGACGAAGGGCGGCAGCACAAGCGGCACGAGGATGAGCGCGGTGAGGGCGGTCTTCCCGGGGAAACGGAAGCGGTCGGCGCAATAGGCGAGCGGCAGGCCGATCGCGAAGGCGAAGACCGTGGTGACGCAGGCCAGCAGGAACGAGTTGACCAGTCCCTCGCGATAGAGCGGGTGCGCGAGCAACGCACCGAGGTGCGCAAGCGTGAACCGGCCGTCGGAATCGAGGAAGCCGCCCTGCACAATCTGGGCGACCGGCCAGATGATGAACGCGCCGAAGAACGCGAGGGTGCCGAGGAAGACGAGGCTGGCGAGCCAGCGGGACATGCGCGGGCAGTGTCTGCGCGATGCCCGTTTGCGCCAAGGGCAAACTGCCGGGCGCGGGCGCGGTGCCGCCGCCCGCGGGCGCGCCGAGGATCGCGGGCAGCGCAGAGCCGGTGGACCGGCGAACGCACATTTTCTTGTTCCGATCGGAACAAAAAAGTGTGCGTTCCGCGTGGGGGGACCGGGCGGGGCCAGGCGGGGCGGCCGACCCGCGTGGCGC
>JAEWNN010000130.1 GCA_023457035.1 Verrucomicrobiota bacterium | reverse complement strand
TGATCAGCGCCGTCACCGCGAACGACGGGATCGTCGCCAGGCACACCCAGCCGAAGAAGGGTGCGTATCCGAGCTGCTCCTGCAACCAGCCGGCCTTCAGGCCGGGCAACAGCATGCCCAGCGCCATGAATCCCGTGCAGAGCGCGTAGTGCGCGGTTCGGTTCTCCCCCTCGGCAAAATGCATCAGGTAGAGCATGTAGGCGGTGAACCCGAAGCCGTATCCGAACTGTTCCACCCCGATCGAGACGCCGACGGCCATCATCGCGCCAGGCTGAACCAGCGCGAGATAGACATAGACGAGATTCGGCAGGTTGATCGCCAGCGCCATCGGCCAGAGCAGCCGCCTGAGCCCGACGCGCGACACCGCCCAGCCGCCGAGCAGCCCGCCCGCCAGCAACGCCACGGTGCCGATCGTGCCGTAGTAGAAACCGACCTCGTCGAGCGCGAGCCCCAGCCCGCCCTTCTCCCGCGGATCGAGCAGGAACGGCTGCACCAGTCTCACCAGTTGCGCTTCGGCGAACCGGTACAACAGCATGAACGCGAGCGCCGGCAGGATCCCCTTCTTGCGGAAGAACGCCACAAACACCGCCAGCGCGCCGGCGCACAGATCACGTTCCCGCCTCGGCACGACATCGCACGCCGGCCGTGGCAGGACAAGATGGTGATACAGGGCCACCAGACCGAAGCAGCCCGCGAGGATCCCGAACCCCCAGCTCCACGCCTGCGCCGCACCCGCGCCCGCCTTGATCCAGCGACCGGCCAGCCAGACCAGCCCGCCCTGCCCGGCGATCATCGCCAGCCGGAAGAACGTGCTGCGCACGCCGACAAACGCCGCCTGCTGGTGCGCCGGCAGCGCGAGCAGGTAGAAGCCGTCCGCCGCGATGTCGTGCGTGGCCGAGCTGAATGCCAGCAACCAGAACAATGCGAGCGTCGCCCGGAAGAACGCCGGTGCCGGGACCGTCAACGCCACCGAGGCGAACACCGCGCCCATCAGCAACTGCGTCGCAACGATCCAAAGCCGCTTTCGGCCGAGCAGTTCGACCAGCGGCGACCACAGCGGCTTGATCACCCACGGCACGTAGAGCCAGCTCGTGTAGTACGCGATGTCGGCGTTGGTGACGCCGAGGCTTTTGTACATCGCCACCGAAAGCGTCACCACGGCGACGTTCGGCAACCCCTGCGCGAAATACAGCGAGGGGATCCAGCTCCAGGCGCGCGCGGCGGTCGTGTCGTTTCGTTCCATGTTTTGCTCGTGGGGACGGTGCACGCTGGAGGGGGAACCGGCGGCGGTCAAAGCCGGCCTCCCGTCCGGGCGCCGCTGGAAAACGCTCTCGCCCCACGCCCGGGCGGCCGGCAGAGTGCGGCCCGATGGTCCCACCGTGTCCGCCCGCAACCAACACACCAACCCACGCCACCAACCGGAGGATGCCCATGTCCCTGCACGAGTGCCCGCTCTTCGCCGAGTTCAACCAAGTCGAGCTCTCCGCCATGAGAGCCATCACGCAACGCTCCCGCCTCGAGCCCGGCGTCTGCCTGTTCCGCGAGAACGACCCCGGGGAGAGCCTGGTCGTCATCACCAACGGCTCGCTGCGGATCACCAAGCAGGCGCCCGAAGGCGGCGACGAGGAGGTGGCGGTGCTCGGCAGCGGCAGCTACATCGGGGAGATGGCCCTCTTCGGCAAGGGGCTGCGCTCGGCCACCGGCACCGCGCTCGAGGGCACCGAGATCTCCCTCATCCCCTATGTCACCCTCCAGGCCTTCCTGGACAACAATCCCGTGACCGCGGCGAAGTTCTACAAGGCCGTGGCCACCGGCATGGCCCGGCGCCTGGCGCAGATGAACAGCAGCGTCGCCTTCCTCAAGGCCTTCCTGAAGGAGCAGAACTGACGCCCCGCGGGCATCGGTCCGAGCGGGCCGCCGCTGTCGCGATTCCTTAAACACAAAAGGCGCCCCGCGTGGGGCGCCTCGACAGAACCGAACCGGAGGCCGCCTTCGCGGCACCACCTCACTTGAAGTCGACCAGTTCGACCTCGAACTCGAGCACGGAGCCGGCCGGGAGCGGACCGCCGGCCTGGTTGCCGTAGCCGAGCTCGGCGGGGACCCAGAGGTGAATCTTGCCGCCCTTGCCGATGAGCTGCAGGCCCTCGGTCCAGCCCTTCACCACACCGGCCAGCGAGAATTCGACCGGCTCGCCGCCGTTCTTGTCGGTGCTGTCGAAGACCTTGCCGTCGCAAAGCTTGCCGGTGTAGCGCGCCTTCACGGTGCTGGTCTCCGTGGGCTTCTCCGCCGAACCGGCCTCGATGATCTGGTAGCGCAAGCCCGAGGCGGTCTTGGTCACGGCCTTGTCGGCATCGACCTTCGCGAGGAACGCGGTGTTTGCGTCGGCCCATACCTTGGCCTCCGCCGCACGCTCCTGCGCCGAGATCGCCGCCCGGCCCCCGAAGAACGCCTGGGCACCGGGGATGATCGCGTCGAACTGGAACGGGAGCTCCTCGCCCTTGGCCGCATGGGCCATGCCCTGCACCAGCGCGGCCACTTCGTCGGCGTCCATCCGCAACTCCTTGACGACGCTGGAGAGACCGAACTGCTGGGCCATGAAGTAGCCCTGCACCATGAACGCCTGCTTCTCCTGCTCGGGCGTGAGCTTCGCGGGCGCCGGGGGCAACGCCTCGGGCGCGGCCGGCGCGGGAGCCGAGGCGGCCGGAGCCGGCTGGGCGGGATCGGCGGCCCACACGGCCGCGGTGGAAAGGGCAAGGGCACCAACCAGAAGTGTACGCATCGGCGCAGTTGCTAGAGAAGCCACCGGTCCGAGGGAAGCTCGATTCTCGCCGTGCGCCGCCGATGGTCGGCCGCAACCGCGCGACCGCAGCGCCGGCGCGAGTCGGGCCAAGCTCGGCCCTGTCGGTCGGCTTGACGGCGAATACTCGGGTATTACCGTCCGACCATGCCTACGCTTTCCTTCAAGGTTTCGACCACCGAGGCGCGCGCCATCCGGCGTTCGGCCCGGCTGACGAAGAAGAGCGTGTCGGAGTACCTCCGGGCCGCCGCCCTTCCCTCCGTCCGACCGAAGGCCAAGGACTTCCGGACCCGGATCGATCCGGCTACCGGCATCCCGGTGACAATTCCTCCGGAATGCGTCTCCACGGTCACCAGCGCCCAGGTGCGTGAGCAGTTGGCCGACTTCCCGTGAGACTGTTGCTCGACGTGAACGTGCTGATCGCCGCCGGCAACGCCGGCCATGCCGATCACACGCGGACGCTGCGCTGGATTGCCGGCCTGTCGCAGCGCCAATTCCTCACCTGCCCAATCACCGAACTCGGTTTCGTGCGTATCTGCGTCGCCAACGCCCTCCAGCCGAACGTGCGTTCCGCCATTGCCGCTCTCGAGCGCTGGAAGAACGCCACCAAGGCGCAACTGGTCCCCGACGAACTCGGCGCTGCACGCCTGCCTGCGTGGGCCAGCACCGCCGCCAAGACGACCGACGGACATCTGCTAGCCCTCGCCCAAACCCACGGCGCCCAACTGGCCACCCTCGACCGCGGCATCCCGGGCGCGCTGGTGATCCCCTGACCGGGGGACTACGCCGCGCCGCCCGCGCAGACCCGAACGGCGCGGCTCCCGGCCAACGACAACTATTGGTTGACGCGTCCGGCTTGCCCCGTGGCGGAGAAGTTCCCACGACTAGCCCATCTGGTACGTGCTGCGCGCCGTCGTTTCGGACGCGCCGTGTTCGAACTCGTCGCCCGCACCAAGTGCACCGCCGACGACTGCGAATACGCCGCCCTCTCCATCTCCATCGCCCCCCCTCGTCACCGAGGACAAAACGCTGCCCGCCGCGCTGCCGCAAGTCTGCCACCTTCTGGCTGTACCAATCTCATTTCGTCGGAAGGAGAATACTCCGGAGTGTCGGTTGTCTCCCCCCATTCACCTTGCGCGCGGCGTGAGCGCTACGAGTATCCGGAAAATGAAAGAGGTGTTTCTTCTTGGTGCTGAAACTCCACGGCTCAGCAAACTGGTACTCATCTGGTCGTCAGAACCGCCATTCCGATTCAATCTACTGCACGATCCCGTACTCGGGCCCATCTGGAATGTGGAGATCGCAAGCGGCAGAGCGAGAAGCCCATGAAGCCCAGAGCGTAGCTGATCGAGTCCCATTCATCGTTCCACCAATACTTGAGAAGGCCTCGTTACTTGAGCACGAATCGATCTGCGCGCTCTGGGGCGAAGCTCGAGTGGCCCTAGAAAAGGCCGAGAAACTGGTTGTCCTTGGCTATTCACTGCCCGACGGAGATTTCACGATGCGGCACTTTCTCAAAACAGCATTGGCCAACAAGGACGCCAAAATCGAAATCGTTGATCGCTCGGCCGACTTGGCAGACCGCTACAGCGCGAAGCTTTCATGGGACGACGATGCCCGGCCTGCTACGCAGCGATACTCCGGCGACAACTGCATTCCTGGGTTTGCAGCCGCTCTCCCTGAGCAACCAACCTCGCACAGACCATGAGGACAGGCAGGATAACGTTCACACCGCGGCGTGCTGGCGCCACTTCCCCAGCGCCTGCCCGGTGACACTGCGCGGCTCGTCCAGGATGCCTTCCCGCGGGCCGGCGTAGACGACCTCGCCGCCCGCGCGGCCGCCGCCGGGACCGAGGTCGATGATCCAGTCGGCGAGGTTCATCACGTCGAGGTTGTGTTCGATCACGATGATCGTGTTGCCGGCGTCGCGTAGCTTGAAGAGCAGATCGAGCAACTTCTGCACGTCGACCCAGTGCAGCCCCGTCGTGGGCTCGTCGAGGATGTAGAGCGTGCGGCCCTGCTGGCGCTTGCTGAGCTCGAGCGAGAGCTTGAGCCGTTGCGCCTCGCCACCGGAGAGCGTCGTGGCCGACTGCCCGAGCGCGAGGTAGCCGAGGCCGACGGCCTCCAGCGTGTCCAGAATCTCCACCACGCGCGGAAAGTTTCTGAAGAGCGTGCGCGCCTCGCTCACCGACATCGCGAGCACGTCGGCGATCGAGTAGCCGTGGAAACGGATCTCCAGCGTCTCGCGATTGTAGCGCTGGCCGCGGCAGCTCGGGCACTCGGTGTACGCGTCGGCCATGAACTGCATGTCGAGGCGGATCTGGCCGTCGCCCTGGCAGCGCTCGCAGCGGCCGCCGCGGGTGTTGAACGAAAAACGGTTCGCCTTGTAGCCGCGCACCTTCGCCAGCGGCACCTGCGCGTAGAGGTCGCGGAGCCGGTCGAAGAGCTTGGTGAACGTAGCCGGATTCGAGCGCGGGCTGCGGCCGATCGGCTCCTGGTCGACCTGCACGACCTTGTCGAAGTGATCGAAGCCCTCGATCGCCTTGTGCTTGCCGGGAATCGTCTTCGCGCCGTTGAGCCGGCGCGCGGCGGCGGCGGCGAGCACGTCATTGACGAGCGTGCTCTTGCCCGAGCCGCTCACGCCGGTCACGCACGTGAACACGCCCACGGGGAACGCCGCGGTCACGTCGCGCAGGTTGTGCTCGCGCGCGCCACGCACGGTGAGCCAGCGGTCGTCGGCGGGGTAATCCTTCGCATCTTTCGAGACGCCCATCTTGCGCGCGAGGAACGGCCCGGTTGTCGACTTCGCCATCGGCATGCGCATGCAGTCGGCCGGCGTACCGGAAAACAGGAGCTGCCCGCCCTCGGCGCCCGCGCCCGGCCCGAGCTCGATCAGCCAGTCGGCGCGGCGCATCGTGTCCTCGTCGTGCTCGACCACGACCACCGTGTTGCCGCGGTCGCGCAGCTCGACGAGCGACTGGAGCAGCCGCTCGTTGTCGAGCGGGTGCAGGCCGATGCTGGGCTCGTCGAGCACGTACACGACGCCGGTCAGCCCCATGCCGAGCTGCGTGGCGAGCCGCACACGCTGCGCCTCGCCGCCGGAGAGCGTCGAATACTCGCGGTCGAGCGTGAGGTAGCCGAGACCCGTTTCGTTGAGAAAATGCAGCCGCTGCCGGATCCCGCCCACGACCTCCCCGTACGGCGTGCCGGCCTCGCCCGCGCCGTCACCGCCGAGCGTGGCGACGAACCCGAGAGCCTGCTCCACGTCGAGCGCGAAGAAATCCGGCAGCTTCATCCCCGCGACGACCACCGCCGCGCTCGCCGGCGCGAGCCGGGCGCCGTGACAGGTCGGGCAATCGCACGACATCTGGAACGTCGCCAACCGCGCCGCGAACCCGTCGCTGCTGGTCGTGCGCCGCGCCTCGTCGAGCAGCGCGAACACACCGGGGAACGGCCCGCTCTCCGCGCTCGCACCGCGGCGGAGCCGAAAGGTGAACTGCCGCTCGCCCGCGCCGTGGAGCAGCGCGTGGCGCGTCTCCTCGGGCAGCTCCTTCCACGGTGCCTCCGGATCGAAGGGCAGCTGCTCGGCGAGCTGCTTGAGCAGGGCGTTGTTCTTGATGATGACGTTTTTTCCGCCGATGCGCAGCGGCTTGAGCGCGCCCTCGCGCACGGACTTCGTCGGATCCGGCACGACAAGCTCCTCGTCGAACCGCAGCGCGCGGCCGAGACCGCCGCAGGTCGGGCACGCGCCCTCGCTGTGGTTGAAGGAGAAATGCCGCGGAGTGAGTTTCTCGAAGGTGTCGCCGCAGATCTCGCACGCGAGACTCTGGCTGAGCCCGTGTTCGACCCACGGGGCGTCGTGGGCCGCCTGCGTGAGCGCGAGCGCCCTGCCCTGCCCCTCGCGGAACGCGAGCTCGAGCGAGTCGGCGAGGCGGCTGCGCTGGTCGGGCTTGAGCACGAGGCGGTCGACGACGAGTTCGACCGTCGCCTCCTTCAGGCCGGCGGGGAGCAGATTGCGGTCGTCGAGGTCGACGATCTGGCCGGCCAGGCGCACGCGCTGGAAGCCGCGTTGGCGCAAGCGCGGGAGTTCGTCGCGCAGCACGGCGGCCTTCGCGGTGAGCACCGGCGCGAGAAGCATCGCCCGCTGGCCGGGCGCGGTGGAGAGAAGGCGATCCACGCACTCGTCGAGCGTGTGCTGGATCACGCGGCCGCCGTCCTTCGGGCAACGTTGCTCGCCCTTCAGCGCCCAAAGCAGTCGCGCGTAGTCGGCGATCTCGGTCACCGTCGCGATCGTGCTGCGCGGCGAGCCGCCGCCGGTGCGCTGCTCGATCGCGAGGACCGGCGAGAGCCCGTGGATGAAATCGACGTCGGGCCGCTTGAGCTGCTCGAGCATCTGGCGCGCGGCGGCCGAGAGGCTCTCCATGTACTTGCGGTAGCCTTCGGCGTAGAGCGTGTCGAAGGCCAGCGACGACTTGCCCGAGCCCGACACGCCGGTCACGACGACGAGCTTCCCGCGCGGGATGCGTACCTCGAGGTTCTTGAGGTTGTGCTCGCGGGCACCCTTGATGTGGATGAAGTCGCCGAGGCCGGAAACCATGCGCCGAAATCATCGCGAAACCCGCCGCGGCGCAACGGTTGTTTGGGCAGCTGGGGCGGCGACCGGTGGGCGATCCTCGGTAGCCGGTTGCCGGTGACCGGCGACCCGTGGGTGGCCGACTGATGCCGGACGACGGAGGGCAGTGCGTGGTGGCCGGTTGCAGGTGGCGAGGCGCCGCTCCATTCGACGCGCTCACGCGCGTCGCTACAGACCCGATCCCTCACGCACCCGCATCAGGGTGCATCCGCGTTCTCTGCCGTACGGCAGAGCGGCTCCGCGTCTCCGCCTGTCATCGACGCTCTCACGAGCGTCGCCACCCCGGTCATCGTCCACCGCCAACCGACAACCGGCCACCGGCAACCGCCCACCGGTCACCCGCGGTCGGTCACGTCCAGCTCGGGCCACTGGGCCAGCTTGCGGTGGAGCGTGCGCCGGCTGATGCCCATCAGCTTCGCGGCCTGCGTGCGGTTGCCGCGCGACTCCATCAACGCCTGCCGGAGCAGCCGCTTCTCGTTCTCCTCCACGGAGAGCGGCGGCGGCGCGAGCGGCGCAACGCCACCGGACGCACCAGCGACCGTCGGCGGCGAGAACGGAGCCACCGCGGCGCCGGAGTTGCCATTCGCGTCCACCGGCCCGACCGCGCGGGGCATCGGCGGCAGCGGCACCTCGCCGCGAAATTTCGGCTCCAGGTCGAACTCGGTCAGCCGGCCCCCGCGCCGCAGCACGACGGCGTTCTCGGCGAAATTGCGCAGCTCGCGGATGTTGCCCGGCCACGCGTAGGCGGTGAGATGCTTGAGCGCGCCGGGCTCGATGGTGAGCGGCGGCGAGTTGTTCTCCTTGCTGAACTCGGCGATGAAATGATCCAGCAGCACCGGGATGTCGTCGCCGCGCTCGCGCAGCGGCGGCGTGGTGATGCGCACGACGTTGAGCCGGAAGAACAGGTCTTCGCGAAACGTGCCCTGCGCGACCATCTGCTCGAGGTTGCGGTTGGTCGCCGCGACCAGGCGCACATCGAGCTGCACACCCTTCTGGCTGCCGATGCGCTCGACCGCCCGTGTCTCCAGGAAACGGAGCAACTTCACCTGCGTCGACGGGCTCACCTCGCCGATCTCGTCGAGGAAGATCGTGCCGCCGTCGGCCGCCTCGAAGCGGCCCACACGCCGCTCGGTCGCGCCCGTGAACGCGCCTTTCTCGTGACCGAACAACTCGCTCTCGAGCAGCGTCGCCGGCAGCGCCGCGCAGTGCACGGCCAGGAACGGCGCCCGCGCCCGCGGGCTGGCCTGGTGGATCGCCTGCGCGATCAGCTCCTTGCCCGTGCCCGTCTCCCCCTCGATCAGCACCGTCGCCCGGGACGGCGCCACGAGCTTGACCCGCTCGATCACCTCGTTGAGCCGCGCCGAGTGGCCCACGATCCCCTCAAAGCTGAACTTCTTGTCGAGCCGCTCATGAAGCTGCTGCACCTCCACCTCCAGCGTCCGCGACTTGAGCGCACGCTGAACGAGGATCTCGAGCTTCTCGAGGTTGACGGGCTTGGTCAGGAAATCGAACGCCCCGCGCTTCATCGCCTCCACCGCGGAGTCGATGTTGCCGTAGGCCGTCATCATGATCACCACCGGCTTGCTCGGCAGCGTCAGCGCCTTGTCGATCACCCGCAGGCCCGACTTTCCCGGCATGCGCAGGTCGGTGATGATGACGTCGAACTCGTGGTTCTCCAACAGGTTGAACGCCTCGTCGGCGCTGGCCGCCACCGAGACGTCGTAGTTGTCCTCAAACGCCAGCAGCAACCCCTCGCGGGTATGCTTTTCGTCGTCCACGATCAGCACCGACGGTATCATGCCGGTGATGAACGCCTCCGCGGAAAACCGGGTCAACGGGAAATCCGGCCGCGGCCGGACAACCCGCCGCAATAAATGCGTTGGAAATTGCAATGCGCGCGTGGCCCGCAACCGGTGGGTTCGCTACCCTCGAAACGCTCCGAGACGAGCGCCGGCCTAGCCGGGAGCCGTCGGATGGAGCCCATCCCCCTTTTCGCCAGTTTGTGGGCCGGTGTTGTGAGTGAACACCGACCCACGTCCACAACGGTGGATCGCAGAACAGCCCCGGTCCTGGGGTAGCGGGACCGGGGCCTTTGCTTTTCTGCACCGGCCCCAGTCACCGCTGGGCCCCGACACTGTCGGTGCGGCGCCGGCGGTCAACGCCCGGACCGCCCGCCGGCCCAATCAGAAGGCCCCATGATCGCCGCCGCCGGCACGATGCCGGTCCCTAATGGCGCACCGGGGGCCCACCTGCGTGGCGGTTTCCGGAGGAGAATGTGGAACGCAAGAAATCAGGAACGGAGCACGGTCCCTGGGTGCAGCGACGCTCGTGAGTGCGTCGATGGTATGCGTTGCGCTACGGCGCACCGCCTAGCAGGCTGCTGAAAAAGTCCGGGATTGGTTGAACGAAACGGTCCGTACTTGGTCTATGGTGGCAACATGCGAGGCCACCGACCCGTCCAGCCCAGTTTCGTGAGTCTGATCAACGTCGAGGCGCTGATCGCCGCCGATCACCCGATCCGCTCGATCAAGCGGATGTGCGACGAGGTGCTGCGGGCGATGGACGCGCACTTCGACGAGATCTACGCGGAGGATGGCGCGCCCTCGATCCCGCCGGAGACGCTATTGAAGGGGAAGGTGCTGCAGGCGCTCTACACGGTGCGTTCGGACCGGCAGCTGTGCGCCCGGCTGCAGACCGACCTGCTGTTCCGCTGGTTCATCGACCTGCCCTTGGAGCAGGCCGTCTTCGATTCCTCAGTCTTCAGCAAGAACCAGGAGCGCCTGCTCTCCCATGCCGTGGCCGACCTGTTCTTCGCCGAGGTGGTGGAGCTGGCCCGCCGCCACGGCTGGATCTCCGACGAGCACTTCAGCGTAGACGGCACGTTGATCGAGGCGTGGGCCTCGCTGAAGAGCTTCCGGCCCAAGGACGACCAGCAGGGCCCGGGCGGAGGCAACGCGTGGATGGACTTCAAAGGCGAACAGCGTCGCAACGACACCCACCAATCCACGACCGACGCCGAGGCCAAACTGGTGCGCAAGGGCCCGGGCAAGGAGGCCCGGCTGTGCTTCGCCGGCCATGCGACCATGGAGAACCGCCACGGGCTGTGCGTACTCTTCGATGTCACCCCGGCCGTCGGCGCTCCGGAACCGTCGGTGGCCGTCGACCAGATGACCGAACTGCGCAACCGCGGCTTCCGTCCCAAGACAGTGGGCGCCGACAAGGGTTATCACACGCGCGAGTTCGTCGAGGGCGCCCGCGAGCGGGGCATCGTGCCGCACCCGGCGTTGAAGGCCGGACAGAAGACCTGGCGCGTGCGCCTGACCGCCGCCCACGCCCTCAGCCAGAAGCTGCGCAAACGCATCGAGGAGATCTTCGGCTGGGCCAAGACCACCGGGTGTCTGCGCAAGAGCCGCTACCGCGGCGTGGATCGCACGCATGCACAAGGTCAGTACGTCGTCGCCGCCTGCAATCTGGTGCGGATGGCCAAACTGCTTGTCTCCGGCCCACCGCAACCGGCGCGGGCGTGACGCCCGCCGGGCCCGCGGTGTGCCCGCACACCGCGAATCGGCCCGAAAACGTTGCGGGCCGCGCCGCCGGCGGCGCGAGAAACGACGGGCGGAGCACGCATGTCCGACAAAAAACGCTGCAATGGCTCCCCGCTCCCTCAAAACAGCCGGTTTTTCAGCAGCCTGCTAGAGGGAAGAAGAACCATTCCGGCGTGCGGCAGAGGACGCTGATGGGCGTTGATGCGCAGGCGTGCTGGATCGGGCCGTAGCGACGCGCGTGAGCGCGTCGATGCCTTGCCCCGTCACCGGCAACCGACCACAGCCCGCCGCCTACGGTCCACCGGCAACTGGTCACCGGTAACTGCCGCTCACCGCCGCAGCGCGCGCCGCAAGACCTCAGCCGGATGCTCCGCCCGCCGGCCCGTGCCGTCGGCAATCTGGGTGCGGCAGCTGGTGCCAGCCGCCACGATCACCGTCCCCGGCGCCGCCGCGCGCACCGCCGGCAACAGCGCCAGCTCGCCGATGCGCATCGACACCGCGTAATGCTCCCGCTCGTAGCCGAACGCCCCGGCCATGCCGCAGCAGCCCGCGGGGATTGTCCGCACCCGGTGTCCGCGCGGCAAAGACAAAGCACGCACCGCGTCGTCGAGGCTGCTCAGCGCCTTTTGGTGGCAGTGCCCGTGCAGGAGGATCTCCGCCGGCGCGTCGCCGAAATCGTCGGCCGCGATCCGCCCCGCCGCGGCCTCCCGCGCGATCCACTCCTCGAACAGCAGGCAGTGCGGCGCCAGCTCCTCCGCCCGGCCGCGCAGCTCCGCACCGACCAGCAGCGGATACTCGTCGCGAAAACCGAGGATCGCCGACGGCTCCAGCCCGAGCAGCGGCTCCTCCGCCGTCACCCGGCCGTGCAGCAGCGCCACGTTGCGCCGCGCCACCTCGCGCGCCTCGGGCAGCAGTCCCTTCGAGATGAACGACCGCCCGCTCTCGCCGTGTTCGATCGCCACGACCTCATAACCAAGAGCCGTACACAGCTCGACCGCCGCCCGCGCCGGCGCCGGTTCCTGGTGGTCGGTGAACTCGTCGACGAACAGGTGCACGCGGCCCCGCCGCGCCACCCCGGCCGCCGGCGCGAGCGCGCCCGGATGGCGTCGCAGCCACGCCCGGAAGGTCTCGGGGGCGAACTGCGGCAACGCGCGCTGCGGCGCCACGCCGAGCGCGCGTTTGAGCAGCGGCGCCGTGAGCCCGCTGCGCGCGAACCAGTTGGCGGCCGCCGGCCAGACGTCCGCCGCCCGCGCCAGTACCGCGAAGTGGCCGAAGACCCGGCTGCGCAGCGGCATGCCACGCGTGAGGCGGCGCTGGTGCAGCCACTCGGCCTTGAGCAGCGCCACGT
>JAEWNN010000129.1 GCA_023457035.1 Verrucomicrobiota bacterium | reverse complement strand
GGCGACCAGAACGAGGCCGAGACAGGCGGAGGCGAGGCGGAGGTGCATGGAGGTGGAGAACACGAGTGGAGCAATCGAGCGCCTATTGGGGATCGAGTCGGAGGTTCCAGTGGGCCGCGACGGCGGCGAGTTCGTCGGCGGTGAGGTAGGAGACGGCGCCGTGCTTGGGGCGCTCGAAGTTGGTGCCCTTCATGCGGCCTTCGTTGAAGTGGCCGAAGTCCTGGAACGAGACGAAATCCGTCGTTTCGCTGAAGCCCATGTTGTTGGGTCGGGCACCGTAGACGTCGTACATGAGCACCCAGGTGTCGGTGCCGAGGCGGCGGAACAGGTTTGGGGCTTCGGTCGGCTTCGTCTCGGGATCGATCCGGCGCGGGTCGACCACGAAACCTTCGGAGAAGCGGGGCGAGACGGCGTGGAAGATTTTGGCGTCGCTCACGTAGAAGAGGTGCCACTGGTCGCCAACGAGGGTGAGGTCGCCGTCGATGCCGCCGATGCCGGGGATCATCTTGGGCGTGCTCGTGAGCTTGGTGAAGGCGTCGTCGGCGTAGGCCCAGTAGAGGTTGGCGTTCTTGTTTTCGTAGCGGATCGTGAAATAGACGACCATGCGGCGCGCGACAGGATCGTACGTCGTCTCCGGCGCCCAAGCGCAGTCGATGTCGCCGAGTTCCGGAAACGCGAGGTCGACGCGGAAGATGGCGTGGGTCCAGTGGATCAGGTCCCACGACTTCATGAGGACGAGCGCGCGGTTGTTGCCCCAGCCATGCTCCTCCTCGGGCCGCTGCCAGGCGGTGTCGCGAAATCCGGCACGCTGCCCGAAGATGTGCAGGTCGGTCATCGCGAGGTAGAAGGCGCCGTCGGGGCCGCGGGCGAGGTGCGGATCGCGCACGCCCTTCTGCTCGGCGAGCAACTTGCCGTCGAAGACCGGTGCGCCACCGTTGACGTCGGTGAAGGTGGTGCCGTCGCGGCTGACGGCGAGGTAGGCGGAGTGCGTCTGGTCCTTGAAATAGACCATCACGTAGCCGGCGAGGTCCTGCTCGCGGAACGGACGGGCCGGCGGGGTGAGCGCGGAGACAATCTCGATGCCAGTCGGCGATTGTTCCCGTCCGTCGGCGGGTTGAGCCGGGCAGGCGATCGTGCCGGCCAGCAACAGGGCGCCCGCCGCGACGGCGCGGTGGAGGCGAGGGAGCGGTTGATGGCCGTGCACGATGACGCCCATGGTTGGTGGTTTACTGCTGCGGCGCGGCGGCGGGCGCCTGGTTCTTGTCGTTCACCGATTGCTCGATGAGGGTGGCGACGCCGCGGGGGTCTTCCTGCTGGGCGACATGGTGACCGGGGAAGGTGCGGATGGTCCAGCCGCGGGCGACGGCGTTCTGCCAGCTCTTGTCCTTCTTCGCGCGCTCCTCGGCCGACTGGTCCTTCGGCACGAAGGCGACGTAGGTCACCGGCAGCGCGAGGGCGGCGGGGTTCTTGTAGGAGACGGGCGTGTTGAAGCACTTGATCGACTGAGCGACGCTGTGCGGCGGCTTGTCGCCGGGTTTCACCCACGAGACCTGCATCATGCCGTCGACGATGTTGGTGTTGGGCGGGTTGCCGCCGCCGAAGAGGTCCCAGATGGACTGGCCGTCGTTGGGCACCGCGGCGTCGAGGTAGACGACGTGCTTGATGCGCTCGGGGATGCGGTCGATCACGCCGGTGATGACCATGCCGCCGTAGCTGTGGCCGGTGATGACGACATCGTGGAGATCCTCGAAGAGGATCAGGTTCACGACGTCGTTGATGTGGGTCTGGAGGTCGATGTGCGGGCCGTTGAGGTGCATGCGCTCGCCGAGGCCGGTGAGCGTGGCACGGTAGACGGTGTGGCCGTCGTCGGTGAGGCACTTGCCGGTGCTCTTCCATTCCCAGCCGCCGGCGGTGGCGCCGTGGACAAGAACGAAGGTGAGCTTCTCGCCGCTGTTGGCGGCGATGGCTCCGGCGGAGCAAACGAGCGCGAGAGCGCCGAGGGCGATGGAACGAAGGAGTGATTTCATTGGTGATGAGGATGGGAACTAGCTGCGAGAGGTGCCTATGTATCTGTACCCCGGCGCCCCTCAGCGGGTGACCCCGACGACGATCTGGGTGAACGAGTGGGCCGGGAACGAGTAGCGTAGCGAAGCGCCCTGCGTGGCGATCTGCTCGACCTTCGGGGGATAGGTGTCGCGCGCCTCGTAGGTGTAGGGGGCATCGGAGATGTCGTCGTTGGCCACGAGGCTGACCGAGGCGGTGGGCGCGAAGGTGCCGACGATGCTGCGGATGTCGGTGGCGATGGCCTCATCCTTGTGGCGGTTGACCACGTTGATCACGACCTGCTTGGCCTTCTCGTCGTACACGGCGGAGACGTCGAGGAACGGGATCTTCGAGTAGTGGTCGCTGGTGCGGAAGGTGTCGCAGGTGACCGTGGGCGAGAGTGCGGTGCCGCGGGCGCGAGTGGAGAAGAGCTTGAAGGTATAGAAGAGCGGCGACTTGTAGGTGGCGTCGGTCTTCGGGTCGCGGCCGAGGATGGAGGTGAGCAGCGTGTAGTTGGCCATCTTCACCGTGTCGGCGTGGCGGATGAAGGCGTTGAAGTACTGCGCGAGTGCGAGCGTGGCGAGGTGGCCCTTGCGGAAGGGCGGCGCCCACTCGTCGACGGCGATGTACATCGGCTTCTTCTGGTGGATGGTGTGCACGGCCTTGATCTGGCCAGCGACGATCTCGATGCGCTCCTCCAGGTCGATGCCGCGCTGGCCCATGAGCACGTAGTAGTCGTCGGACGGATCCCAATAGCGGTGGAGGGAAACGTAGTCGGCGATGCCGTAGAGGCCCTTGACGACGGTCCAGGTCCACTCGATCCAGTCGAGGTTGTCCTTGTAGTTGGCGGGACCGTTGGCGACGAACTCGAGTTTGGTGCCGAGCGAGCTGGCGCGCATGACCTTCGCGGCCTCGCGGGCGAACTTCACGTAGTCCTCGGCGTTCTTGTAGCCCATGATCCAGGATTCACCGTCGACCTCGTTGCCGAGCCCCCAGTATTTGATGGCGTAGGGCTCGGGGTGTCCGTTCTCGGCGCGCTTGTCGGCCCAGTAGGTGCCCACGGGAGCGTTGCAGTACTCCACCCAGTAGCGGGCGTCGTCGAGGGTGCCGATGCCCATGTTGATGCAGACGACGTTTTCGGTGCCGATGAGCTTGTTGAGTTCGACCCACTCGTCGGTGCCGACCTGGTTGGACTCGACGACGCCCCAGGCTAGATCGATGCGCTTCGGGCGTTTGTCTTTCGGGCCGATGCCGTCGCGCCAGTCGTATCCGGCCACGAAGTTGCCGCCCGGCCAGCGCATCTGGGTGAGCTGGAGTTCGCGCGCCGCCTCGAGCATGTCGGTGCGGAACCCGTTCTTGTCGGCCAACGGCGACTGCGGGTCGTAGAGCGGGCCGTAGAGGGTATTGAACTTGAGCTCGGGGCGGTTGAAGCCGATCGGCTCCATGAACATGCCGTAGATGCGCGGATCGACGGCGTCGATGGTGCGGTCGAGGTCGATCTTGATCGTGGCGGTGCCGGCGAAGGCGCCGAGGGGCAACGTGAGGAGCAGGAGCGCGGAGCGAAGCGAGCGGGTGTTCATAGCGGAAAAGAGGAAGGGCTGGAATTGTTCAGAGAACGCGGAAGACGCGGATGATCACAGTCCCCGGGCGCGGGCCGCCGGTGACGGAGCCGACAAACTGCGCTTCGTTCAGCCAGGCGTGGGGGCCGGCCGGCGCATCGAAGCGCGGGGCCGTGCGCATGTACGCGCCACCAGCGACGATGACGCCGGTGTTGCGCACGATGATCACCGTGCCGTCGTCGGCGCGCATCGAGTAGAGCGCGTCGAGTTCGGTCACGCCGTCAGCGCGTGAGGTCTGCCAATCGGCGCCGCCCGGGAGAATGGTGCCGCGGATCTTTGCGCCCTCGAATGTGCCGCCGGTGATGGGAATGTAGCGACGCGTGCCACCGGGGGTGGGGCCGACCTCGACCGGGGCCTCGATCGTGACGAGCGCCTCGTAGACGAATTCGGTCTGGAGCGGTGACGGTGCCGCCGGCGCCTCAGCGCGGCCGTGCGCGGAAAACAGGACCGCGGCTGCGGTCAGCGCAAAGACTTGGAGCAAACGTGTGTGCATGGTGGAAGTCAGAGTTCGATGGGAGAGCTGAGCCGGATATCGGCAGAGGAGGCACCGGCGCGGATCGTCCATGTGCCACGGGGAATCGCGAGGGATCCCGCCTCCCCGCTCCAGCGCCGCAACGCGGTGGCCGGCACCACGAGTTCAACCGTCTGTGTCTTCCCCGCTTCGAGCCAGACGCGACGGAAGCCGCACAACGACTGGATCTCGCCGGGCCGCGCACCGGCCGGCGGCACGGCATAGAACTGGACGACCTCGTCGCCGTCGCGCGAACCGGCGTTGGTGAGGTCGACGGCAACCCGAAGGCCGCCGTCCGGCGCGGGCGCGACCCGCAGATCGGTGTAGTCGAACTTCGTGTAGCTCAGGCCGTGGCCGAAGGGGAAGAGCGCCCGGCCCGCAAAATAGCGGTAGGTGCGGCCGGCCATGGCGTAGTCCTTGAAATCAGGCAGATCCTCGGTGGCGCGATAGAAGGTCACGGGCAGGCGCCCGGCCGGGTTGTATTTGCCGGTCAGGACATCGGCGACCGCGGTGCCTCCGGCCTGGCCGGGATACCAGGCTTGGACGATGGCGTTGAGGTGTTCGGCGGCCCAGGGCATCGCCACGGCGCTACCGGAGAGATTCACGAAAACCACGGGCTTGCCGGTGGCGTGGAGCTTCTCGAGCAGGCGCTGCTGGAGCTCGGGCAGTTCGATGCGGCGGCGGTCGCCGCCGGAGTAGCCGTCGTAGTCGACCTCCATCTCCTCGCCCTCGAGCTGGGCCGAGATACCGCCGGCATAGACGATCAGGTCGGCGTTCTGCGCTGCGACGATGGCCTCCACTGCGGGAGTCTCGGCCGAGGGCGGAATCCACTCGAGCGCCAGGGCCATCGGGCCGTCGCCCTGGACGTACTCGAGCTGCACCGGCAAGGTGGCGTTCTCCGGCAGCGGGCAGGACACGACGACCGCGCGCTCGGCCGCCGCCTCGGCGGTCGGTGGTGTCCAGGAATCCAGGATAAGCTTGCCGTCGAGCCGGAGACGGAATCCGCCGCGGCCGCGGACGCGGAACTGGTACTCGCCCGCCAACGTGGACTGGAGGTCGCTTTTCCAGCGCGCGGAGATCCCGCGGTCCGGCAGGGTCGTCGGGAGGGCGTCGGCGGCCTTGCCGGCGTTGCAGGAGAAGCAGAGCGGCCGCTCCCAACGACGCACCGTTGGCTCGCCGACGAGTCCGGGGTTGGCGTAGTACTCGCCCTGGAACCAGGGCTGCGGGATCGGCCGCCACGTGGCCGGGCGGGTCGCGTAGTCGCAGCCGTGCGCGTAGTCGACCTGCACGCCCTCGGGCTCGAGCGCGGCCTTCAGTCCGGCCAGGATGGTGACGGGGGCGGACGGGGTACCGTTGTAGTTGCCGAGCAGCGCCGGCACCGAGGTGGCGTTCGGCCCGATCACGACCACACGGCGCAGCTTGTCGGTGCGCAACGGGAGCGTGCCGTCGTTTTTCAGGAGCACGAGCGACTCGCGCGCCGCCTGGAGCGCGACCGCGCCGTGGGCGGGCGAGTCGTTCTCGCGCGGCGCGATACGGTTGAAGGGCACGCGATCCTCCGGGTCGAAGAAGCCGAGGCGAAACATCGTGCGCAGCAGGGGCTGGAGGCGCCGATCGACCTCGTTCTCCGCAATCAGTCCGCGGTGGACGGCCGCGACAAGTGCCGTCGCCTCGAAACCGCAGCGCACATTCATGCCCGCGCGCAACACGAGCGCCTCGGCGGCGGCATCGTCGGCCGCCCATTGGTAGGTTCGGCTGAGATCGGCGACGGAGCCGCAGTCGGAGGTGACGTGACCGTGGAAGCCCCAGCGCTCGAGCAACTGATAGAGCAGCGGATGCACCGAGCAGGGAACGCCGTGGAGCGCATTGTAGGCAGTCATCACGATCTCGACACGGCCCTCGCGCACGAGCGCCTCGAACGCCGGCAGGTAGGTCTCGTGGAGATCGGCGGCGGTCGGGGTGGCATCGAAGATGTGGCGCAGGGGCTCGGGGCCGCTGTGCACCGCGAAGTGTTTGGCGCAGGCGGCGGCGACGAGGTAGTCGGCATCGTCGCCCTGCAGGCCGCGTACGAACGCCACGCCAAGGCGGGAGGTAAGGAACGGGTCCTCACCGTAGGTTTCCTGGCCGCGGCCCCAGCGCGGGTCGCGAAAGATGTTCACGTTGGGCGACCAGAAGGTGAGCCCGCGAAAGATGGTGCCCTCCTCGGGCGTGCCCTTGTAGCCGTTGAACTTGGCGCGCCCCTCGACGCCGATGACCTTGGCGATCTTCTGGTGAAGGGACTCATCCCACATCGCGGCGAGGCCGATGGCCTGCGGGAAGACGGTGGCATGGCCGGCGTTGGCCACGCCGTGCAACGCCTCGCTCCACCAATCGTACTTCGGGATACCCAGGCGCGGGACGCCCGGTGTCGTATTGGTCATCATCGACACCTTCTCCTCCAGCGTCATCCGACCGATGAGATCGGCGATCCGCGCGGCCTGCGGCTGCGCGGGATCGAGATAGGCCGAATCGGTCGCAGGAGCCGCAACACACGACGAGGTTAGCGCGAGCAGCACGCCCAAGTTGAGCGCGCGGAAGAGTGATCTGGTTTGCATAGGGGATGCGGTGAGATTCCGGGGTTCGATGCGCGTGGCCGTGGCTTCAATGCCGCACGATCGGCAAAGGTCCGATCACGGATTGCCCGCCTGAGCCCACGTGAAGACCGCGCCGTCCTTGCGGTCCGGGCGCGCTCCGGGCGACTCCGCGGAATACGGTTCGCCGGTGAGCGGATCGACGCCCACGTAGCGGTGGTTCTGCAGCGAAAGCAGCATGCACTGGCCGCGCAGCATGTCCTGCCACTGGAAGAGGCTGCCAGCAGTCTCCTGTTTGCAGAGACGCACATCACCCGAGAGCCCGAGGCCCACCACGGTGACGAAGCCGCTGCCGTCCGTCGCCTCGAGCACCACCCTGCCCTGCCCGCGGTCATGCACGCGGAAACGGGCGGCGGGGCTCTGCGCCTCCGGCGAGCCTGCGCGGGCCGAGTGCAGCATCCCGTTGGGATTGCCCCAGACGACGGAGCCGTTGGCGACATTCGTCAACGAGATGGTCTTGCCGAGTGGTAGATTCTGCGAGCGGTCGGCGAACGGTTCATCGACCCTGAAGTCGTCGAACTCGGCGTGGCCACCTTCGCGGCCCGCGGCATTGAAGGCGAAGAGCGCGTAGCGCGTGCCCTGGAAAGTCTTGAGCTGGTACGGCAGCCGCAGCGCGGTACCCACCGGGGTGAAGGCCACGCCGTCGGTGCTGTAGCTGAACCGGGCGAGATCGTCGTCGTAGTTGCCAGTCGCGCGCAGATGCACGCGCGCCGAGGCGAGCGGCTGGTCGAGCGTCTCGTTGGCAAGCTGGTTGTAGCAGCGGAGAACGAGTCCGCCGGCGGTGCGGGCGAGACCGATCCAGCCGCAGGGCATGTTGAGCAGGCCGAGTCCGGCGATGTCGCCGGGTTGCAGGCCGGAGCCGTCGAGCACCACCGTCGCGGTGGACTCGGGGCCGATGACGCGCTGCGTGAGCGTGTTCCGGGCCACGAGGAACTGCTCGGCCGGCAGGGTGTGGAGCCGCAGCGCGCCGGGCTTCTCGGTGAGTGACCACTTTCCGGCTACGGGAGCGTGGTTCCATTGCCAGACCGGCAGGAGCTTCGCGGCGGAGAAGTCGTCGCTGCGCCGGTAGGGGGCGGTGGGCGCAACCTGCGCGGCGACGGCGGGCTTGATCCAGGTGCGCGGCGAGCGGCCGAGGTTGCCGGGCAGCCCGAAGTACGGCCAGCCGTCCTGCCAGGTGACGGGCGAGAGGAACGTGGTGCGGCCGACGGACTTGAAGTCCATCATCGAGAACCCCCACCAGTCCCCATTGGGCAGGTCGACGATGCCGCCTTGGTGGAGCGGTACAGCGCCGAACTCGTTGTCGCCCGGCTTGTGGATGTCGAACGTCGCGCCGTAGCCCGGGATCGGAGCGCGCTGGCCGACATTGTTGCACCACCAACCGCGCTGCGTGCCCATCGTCTCGCGGGCGCTGATGGCGACCGTCTCGTAGGGGCCGTCGACACGGTCGGCGCGCGCGCACTGCATGCGGCCGGTGGGCGCATAGTCGGCGCTGATGATGTAGTACTTGCCGTCGATCTTGTAGAAGTGATGTCCCTCCCCCATCGCACTGCCGCGCGGGATGATCACGCGCTCGCTGCCCTCGATGAAGCCGCTCAGGTCGGGCTTGAACTCGATGAGCTTCACGTCGCCGTACTCGAAGACGGCGTAGATGCGCCCGTCGTCGTCGAAGAGCACGGAGAGATCGTGGATACCGCGATCGAGGCGGCGGTGCGACCACGGGCCCGCGGGATCGCGGCTGGTGAAGATCTGCAAACCGCGGCCATTGACGTTGGAGAAGAGGTAGAACGTCCCGTTGTGGTGCCGAATGCACGGCGCCCAGATGCCCTGCCCGTAGATGTTCTTCCCCTCCTCGAGCCGGAACTCCGGCCCGAGATCGAGCTTCTCGGCGGCGTAGCTGAGAAACTCCCAGTTCACCAAATCCTTCGAATGGAGCACCACCAGGCTGGGCATCGCGTGCATCGTGGTGCCGGCGAGGTAGAAGTCGTCGCCCACGCGGATGATGTCGGGGTCGGAGAATTCGTCGTAGAAAAGCGGGTTCGTGTAGGTGCCATTGCCGTTGTCCGGCATCCAGGTGGTGCGCGGGGCGGCGGCGGGGTTGGCGGCGGGGTTGGCGGCGACCCCGGAGGGGGCGGCGAAGGTCGCGAGCATCAACAGCGCGACGGGGAGGCAACGGCGGATTGGCATGCGGACAGGGGGAGTTGGACGGGGATGGGACGAGGTGCCGGGGGAGCAAACATCCGAAGGTATTCGCCGGCCAAGCCGGTCAACGGCTCAGTCGAAGGATCGTGAGCGAGTTGGCGGGAAACGCGCGGGCGAAGCGTGCACCGACCTCGCTCCCGGCGACAACCGATGCGGCGGCGGGCGGTTGGCCGTCCTCGTTGGCCACCTCGGCGTTTGGACCGGTGAGCACGGTGGCGGTCAGACGCGGCCGCGCGGTGGCGGAACCAGCGAGCGAGACCGTCGCGGTGAACGCACGGTCCTCGCCGTTGACGACTTTCACGATCACGTCGCCGGTGGCCGAGTCGCGCACGACCGAACTGGTCAGGCGCGCGCCCGCCGGCACACCCTCGAGCTGCGCCGACAACAGCGTGTCGCCGGCATTGTTGCCGAAGAGCTTCTGCACCTCGTAGTTGATCGTCGGATGGACGGCGGTGGCGTCGAAGTAGATCAGGTCGGGGTGCCACTGGGTGTGGCCGCGGCGGGCGAGCAGCGGTGCGTAGGAGGCGAACTGCACGATGTCGCCGTTGCGCTCGAAGCTCACAAGCCCGGCGGCCTCGGCGAGCGCCGAGCGCAGGGTGCTGCGGGTCTTCGGCTGGTCGTGCGCGGCGTACTCGCCCACGTAGACTTTGGCGCCGGCGCGGTCGTAGCGCTCGTAGCGCGCAAGGTTGTCCCAGAACCACTGCGGGGAGACGTAGTAGTGTTCGTCGACCATGGGTACACCGGTCTCGCGCACGAAAGCCCAGCCGTTGTCGTAGTCCTCGCCGGAGGCGAACGGCCCGGAGGTCCCCACGACCACGATCTCGGGATGCTTCGCCTCGAGCACGTCGAAGATCATTTTGAAACGTTCACGGAAGGCGGGCGTGATCGCGTCCTCGTTGCCCACGCCGAGGTACTTCAGCCCGAAAGGCGCCGGATGGCCGGCCGCGGCACGCACGGCGCCCCACTTCGAGTCGGCGGGGCCGTTGGCCCATTCGATCAGGTCGAGAATGTCCTGAATGTACGCCGGCATCTCGTCGAGCGGCAGCCCCTCCTGCCCGCGGCCCGGCGAGTGGCCCGCATGCTGACAGCACACGCCGGCCGAGACGACCGGGAGCGGTTTCGCGCCGATATCCTCGCAGAACTGGAAAAACTCGAAGTAACCGAGCCCGAAGGTCTGGTGGTAGCCCCACAGGTTGCGCTGGGCGCGGCGCTGTTCGACCGGGCCGACGGTATCCTTCCAGTTGTAGTAGCGATGCACACCCGGACCGTGCACAAGGCAACCGCCGGGGAAGCGCATGAACTTCGGCCGGATGTCGGCGATCGTCTGCGCCAAGTCGCGGCGCAGGCCGTTGGCGCGCCCCTTGAAGGTGTCGCGTGGGAAAAGGGAAACCATGTCGAGCGCGAGACCGCCCTGCGCGTGTGCGAGGAGGACAAAACGTGCCTCGGCATCGGAGCACGTCGGCGTGAGCACGGCGCGGTGTTGCGTCCACGCGCGGCCGGCGATCTCGACACGCGCCTCGGCGAGAACGCTGCCGTCCTTCGCCTGGAGCTGGAGCGAGACCGGCATCGGCTTGGTCTGGTCCGCCTCCTTCCACATGATGCCCATGTAGGCCTGGTAGGCCCAGAACGAGGCCTCGTAGCTCTTCCCCGCCTCGACCGGGAGTTGGTCGAAGCCCTTGTTCGCGACGCCGACGCCCGCTCCCGGCTCGGTCACCGTAAGAATCAGGTAGTGCGGGTTGTTCGGGTGAACCGGTCGCGCGTCCCCGAGCCCGATATCTCCGTCGCCCCCCCCACCCTTCACCAACTCCCAGCCGGTGTGCGGCCCCCACCCGGGTTGCTCGGTCGCACTGTATTCGAACGATCGGTTCTGCAGCAATTCGGCGTAGAGCCCGCCGTCGGCCGCGTAGTTGAGGTCCTCGAAGAAGACGCCGACAAGATCCGGGCTGATGGTCCGCCCCGGGGCCGCCAGATCGATCGAGAGCCGAATCCCGTCCGGTTCGGCCGCCGGCAGCAGCAAGGGGGACAGGAGCAAACTGGCGAGAAGCGGGGCGGCGGAGTATTTCATCGGAGTGAGGTGATCGGCGGACGGGGAAACCAGGCGGGTCGGGAGCAGTGGAAAAGGCTCGGGCGGCAGCGACGACGCACCGCTCACTTGACAGTGAGATTGCCCGGCAGGACGACGCAGTCGCCTCTGGAACCAACCAAGCGAACAACAGCCGTTCTCGTCGCGGGCCGGTGCATGGACTGGGAGCCGGCCCCCATCGACCGCATCCGGGCCGTGCCGCCGCCCGAGGGGACTGTGCAACGCCGCGCTGTGAGAGGGAGGCCGGAGCTGAGCTGAGGGCGGAGTCGGGTGCCGGTGGCCTAGGGCTACCGGCACCCGCTGCAGCAACAGGCATGCAATCCGAATCAACTAGTACAACGGACGTCCCACCCCGCAGCATCTCTGCCTCGTGGCGGGCCGTCATTGGCGAACAGATGCACGTACTACTATCTATCCTCGACGGTTTCCCCCCACTGGCGGAAGCGTGAGCCTCCGAGTGGAACCGCCAAGGGCGCTGGATTTGGTATCGAGAGACTTGGGGCCGCCAAAATATCATTGGTCGGATATCCTCTACGACAATAGGCGTAGCACTTACACCTCGGGGCACCCGTGCGGGCGTGGACCGCCCTGCCCCCGCCCGGTCGGCCCCCCGGCAAACTAGGGAATCGGGGACCATTTTGCGTCGGACGGACGCCTTCACCGGTGCGGGCCGATCGGGGGCCTGGCTTCCAAGGCACGTACGCATCCCACCGTTCCCGATTGGCAGCCTTCGATCCAAGCGAAGCACTTTATGACGGCGAGCATCGCTACGCCCGGACGACGTCCCCCTTTCATCGCTGGGATCCAGCGGGTACGCAGCACGGACCGCCGATCGGCAGAACGGGCGAGAAAAGGCGCCTGGCAAGCGCATGCTCAGCAATCCGAGTGCGCCCGAGAGGAGAGCTGCCGCGTGATGATCGCGGCAAGCGCCGCGCCCTGATTGCGCAGGTAGAAATGGCCGCCGTCGAACCAGTGGAGCGCGAAACGGCTTGTCGTCAGCCGCGCCCAGCCACGCCCGCTCTGCTCGGAGACGGTGTCCTGGTTGCCGAGCAGCACCGTGATGGGGAGCGGGAGCGCGGAGAAATCGCGGGGCCGCCACGAGCGCATGGCCGTGAAGTCGGCGTGCAGGATCGGCTCGAGGTATTTCCGGAAATCGGGAGAACCGAGGATCTCGTCGGGGATGCCGCCCAGGTCCCGCGCATGCTGCCACACCGCACTGGACGAGTGCCCGATGCGCCTGAGCGAGTCCTCGAACGGCGCGCCCTGGGAAGTGGGCGCCGGACAGGCCGAAAGAAAGAGCGCCGCGGGCACGGGCGCCCCGAGCGCATGCAGGCGGACCGCGCAGAGAAAAGCCAGAAGCGCGCCCATGCTGTGCCCGAACAATGCGTACGGCGCCGTCCGCGCCACCGGAAGAATGCCGGGCATCAAGTCGTCGGCCAGTGCGTCGATCCCAGAGACGAGGGGTTCCCGGCAGCGCCGGCCACGCCCGGGCAGCTCCAGCGGGCGAAGCCGGACCCCTTCGGCGAACCGGGAGGCGAAGTCCGAATAATACGCCGCACTGCCGCCGGCGTGCGGGATACAGAAGAGCGTGACGGGCGGCGTGGTGGAGGCCGCAGCTGTTCGTTGGGGCCGGTCCATCGCTCATTCCAGCTCGACCCATCCGTCATCCTCGCCGATCGGATGCAGGATCAGGCGCGACGCCTGCGCGGTGTGCCCGGAGCGCGCGTGGATCTGTTTGAGCACAAGCTTGTCGTCCACCAGGCCGCAGATCTCGAGTTTCCCGACATCGTGCCCGATGATGAATTTGAACCGTTTCGCATATCCGTCCATCGCCTGCCGGGCCGCGTCCACGATCTCGACGCCGCGCCGGAGCGGAACTTGGAAATGGTGGCTCACGCCGGAAACCGGCATGCACTGGTACAGGTAGTAGGGATTCACGCCGATGCGCAGCAAACCGTCCATCAAGGCCTTGATGTCCTCCGGGCGATCGTTGACGCCCCGCAGCAGCACGGCCTGGTTGTTCACGGTCGCCCCGGTGCGGCGCAACCGCCGTACGGCCTCCGCAGCCGTCGGCGTGATCTCGCGCACATGGTTGAAATGGGTCGGAATGTAGAGCGCCTTCCGCTCGACGAACTCCCGGAAGAGCTCCAGCAGTTCGGATTCGAACAGACGGCAGGGGTACGTAACCGGAGTCCGTGTACCGAGGCGCACGAAGCCCAGATGCTCGATCTCGGCGAGCGCCATGAGAAGCTTCCGGAGCCGTGGCGTCGGCAGCATCAGCGGGTCGCCCCCGGAGAGGATCACGTTGGTCACCGCCTTGTGGGCGGCCACGTACTCCACGGCAGCCGCGAAATCCTGCATGGTGTGCTCGGTCTTCCGGCCGACGATGCGCCGCCGGAAACAGTGGCGGCAGAACATCGCGCAGGACTCGGTCGTCACGATCAGGACCGAGTAGTCGTATTTCTGCAGGACGCCGTTCCCTTGGTCGTGTTTGTCGTCCCCATAGGGATCGTTCGTCTCCCCCATCGCCCCGGCGACGACCAGCTCCGCCCTGCTGGGGAAGCACATGCGGCGGATCGGGTCGCTCGGGTCGTCGCGGTCGATGAGGCTCAGGTAGTACCGGGGGATGTTGACCGGGAACAGCTCGCTCACACCGGCGATCTCGCGCTCTTCGCGTTCGCTCAGGGCGAGATGCTTCTTCAACTGCGCAACGCTCGTGATGTTGTGCCGCAGCTCCTCTCGCCAATCGAGTTTGGTCCAATCGATTCGTTCGCTCATCATTTCGAGGTCTCCAGGTCCTGCTCGGCGGCCCGCAACGCCTCCAGAATCCGGGCACCGAGCAGCATGGCATCGGTGATCTTCCGTTCGTTGTTCACGCTGATCGCGACGGCGAAGCTCGTCTGCCGGTCATAGAAGTAGACGGTGCCGAAACCCGGAAATGAGCCCAACTTGCCCAGCACCGTGATCTTCGGAGACCCGAAGATGAACAGCGTGCAGCCGTCGAGTTCGCTCTGCGTCGTGCTCCAGCCGCCATTGTCGGCCACGTACTGCGTCGGTTTCGCATCGTCGAGCACCAGCGGGGCGAGCGGCAGGGTATCGAAGACATTGTTTTTGAGCACCTCGCCGAGGTTGACAAGTTGCACCACATCCCGAGGCGTGCCGAGCAGGTCGCCGGTGCCCTTGGCGATGGCGATGCTGGCCACCATCGGCTGCCACAATTCCGCCGTGGGCGAGCTGGTGTACCCGCCGGACATCATCGGAACCACCGCGGTGTCGGTGCCGGGCTGGAGCGATGTCATGCCAAGTCTTTCGAAGACCAGGTCGCGGAGCTGATCCTCGTAGGTCTGGCCGGTCACCTTCTCGACGATGCGAGCCAGCATCAGATAGCCGGTATTGCAGTACATCTGACTTGTCCCCGGGGCGAAGAAGGGCGGCTGCGCGCCAGCCATCGCGATCAGTTCGTCCGGCGCCCAGGGCTTGGTCGGATTCGTGGCGACCGCCTCCAGTCGCAGCATCTCCATGAGGCCGGACGTATGCGTCAGCAGGTGCCGGACGGTGATGTGGCTTCCGTTGGGAAACTCCGGGTAGAAGCGGTCAACCGTCGTCGTGTAGTCGAGCCGACCGTCCTCGATCAGCTTGTGGATCAAGGTCGCGGTGTAGACCTTCGTCAGTGAACCCACTTTGAAGACGCTCGCCGGCGTCATCGGCACGTCGTTTTCGACGCGCGCGGTACCAAAGGCCATCGTAGCCGGCTCGTGTTCCCCCTTCTTGAGCACGGCCACCGAGAAGCCAGGAAGCGCGGGGTCGCTCGCGAGCTCTTTGCCGAGGCGCCCGACAATCGCCTCGATTTCCGCACGGCCGGCCGCAAACACCGACGCATCCAGCACGAGCACGCAAAGTGCGAACGCCCGGAATATGGCTTTGATCGCGTTATTCATGAGTGAGGTATTCCAGAAGGTGCTTGGCCAATCCACCGACCAGCCCCGGCGAGAGCATGGTCTCATGGGAACCTTCGGTCCAGCGCAGGGTAATTTTCTCCTCGGGGAGAAACGCCCCCCACCCGAGGTATTTGTCGTGGACGTAGGCCTGGGTGCTCTCCGAAACTTCCAGCGCACGGACGAGCAGGATGTCCTTGTCGGTGCGCGAAGGTCGCACGTAGCGCGCCGCGGCGACGGCGTTGCTGCGATAGGTCTGGAGGAGATTTTCCATCTGCACGATGTTGAAGCCCTCAGGCAGAAGACCGCTCGCCTGCACCTCGCCGACCAGATAGCGCAACCGCTCGTCGCGAGGAAGCCTGCGTAGCGTCTCCTCGTCCAAGGCGATCAAGTCCTCCAGGATCGTTTTGAGCATGGCCGCATCATCCTTGGTCGCGACAGTCCTCGCCATCGAGTTGTCCACCATCGTGTCGAGGATCAGCACCGCCCCGCAGTCGCGCCCGGTCGTCGCCTCGAACAGGCACGCCGTCTCGTAGGCCAGGATACCACCAAAGCTCCAACCGCCGAAGATGACCTCGCCGGAGGCGACCTTGAGGATCTCGCCGAGATAGTGCTCGGCCAGGTCTTCCACGCTGTTGAGCTCCGTGTTGAGCACGTTGCGCTCGGGGCTGAAGCCCGCCGCCTCCACCGCGTACACCGTGAACTTATCCCCGAGCAGCCGGGCGAGTTCGCTGTAGCAGAAAACGCTGCCGCCAATGGGGTGAAACAGAAACAAGTTCTTCGCGCCCTCATGGTGAGAAAGCCGGATGACCGGGCTGTTCGCCTGCGTGGTCTTCCCTGCGAAAAGCGCGGAGAGCTGCCCGATGGTCGGATGCGTGAACAGATCGCTCAGCGTCAGACTCAGCGAGAGCTCCTTTTCGACCATCGCGATCAGCCGGACCGCCAGGATACTGTGCCCACCCAGATCGAAGAAGTTCGCCTCCGCGTCGGTCACGGTCACGCCGAGCAGTTTCTTCCAGATCGCGGCCAGGGCCTCCTCGACCGGACCGGAAAGCTTCCGCCCCTCGCGCCGGGTCGCGGCGAGCTTCGGCGAAGGCAGCACCTTCTTGTCCACCTTCCGATTCGTCGTCAGCGGGAGCTCCGACATCGGCACGAAATAGCCCGGCACACAGTACGACGGCAGAAGCTGTTCGAGATAGCTGCGCAACTGCGTGAGATCGACATCGCCGACCACATACGCCGCCAGCGCCTTGTCCTCGTTGGCCAGAAACGAATCCGCCAGCACGACCACCTGGCGCACGCCGGGATAACCGGCGATGGCGTTCTCAACCTCGCCGATCTCCACGCGGTTGCCGCGAATCTTCACCTGCTGGTCCTCTCGCCCCAGATAGAAGACGACGCCCTTCTCCATGAACCCGAAGTCGCCGCTCCGGTACGCGCGCTGGCCGTCCAGCGTCACAAACGCGGACGAACCATCGACGTTGAAATACCCGCGCGAAACGCCTGCGCCCGAGATGCAGATCTCACCCGCGACCGAGTCGGGCAGCGCCTGACCGTTCTTGTCGCGGATCGTGACGACCGTCCCTTCAAGCGGGCGCCCGATCGGGAAAACCGGGAACGAGCCGTGGTTCGCAAAATCGATGCGGTGCGTCGTCGTGTCCACCGTGCACTCGGTGGGACCATAGACATTGAAAATGACGACCTTCTCGTTGCCGGGAATGCCGTAGAACTTCTGGACGGTGTCGGGCCGGAGCACCTCACCCGCGATCAACAGCCGCTTCATCGGCAACGACTGCTTGTGCGCGGCGAGATGCTCCACGAGCACGTTGAAAAACGCCGGCGTCATATCCGACACGTCGATGCCGTGCCGCTCGACGCAGCGGCGGAAATGTTCCGGACTCTTGCGATCCTCGTCCGACAGGATGTGCAGCGGCTTCCCGCAGAACAGCGACAGACAGAGCTGCTGGATCGAGGCATCGAAAGTGAGCGGCGCGAACAACGCCACCCGTTCGCAGCCTTCAGAAAACTCCTTCAGCGCCGCGATAATGTGCAGCAGGTGCCGGTGTTCCTCGACCACGCCCTTCGGCACGCCGGTCGAGCCGCTCGTGTACACGATGTACGCCGCGCGGTTGGGCTCGCACTCGGGCAGCTCGCACGGCGGAAGCGCGCGCAGACACGCCGTGCCCAGACGCCGTTTCTCAGCGGGCGCCTTGGCTGTGACGCTTTTCCGGATGACCACATCAAAACGATAGTCCGCGATCTCCGCGCAATCGACCGCGGGCGCGGAAATCGCGTACTCCACCGGCGTCCGACTCCCCGCAGCCCAGTCGGCGAAGAAGCTCTCGGACAGGAAGAGCTCGGCCGAGTCGTCGAAACGGATCAGCCCTTTGTTGTCGCCGCGTTTGAGCGCGTGGTCTTTCAGCGCGGTGCGAAACGCATCCCGTTTCCCTAGATCCCACGCGGCACCGATGAGCAGCACCCCGTCGTCGGCGAGTGTCTCCACCGCGAGGTCCAGCACCTTCCTCAGGTAGTTGTATCCGGGGAAATTCTCCACGACTCCATTCAGGCAAACCAAGTCGAAGCGCTCGCCTTCGAGGAAGCAGATATCCGCAGCCGCCAACTGGTGGACGGTCACGCGGCCATCGTTCGCGAGCACCTCGACGCGTCCGAGTTCGTTGCGTGCCAGATCGATTCCCGTGTAGCGGTCCGCCGCGTCGATCAACGCCCGCGCCACCGCACCGGAGCCGCAACCGATATCGAGGACCCGTTTGCTCGTCCGGCCGGCCAGCCCGGTCTTTCGCAGAATCCCGGCGCCCATCTCCTCGAGCACACGCGCCGGCACCTTCTCTCCGTCAAAGTAACTCCGCCAGCCCTCGTCGCTGCCCGCTTCCGCCACATGCTCCCAGAATGAAGTGCGCCCCAGCTCGTTTCCGCGGTCGGAGACCTCGTCCGGCTCGGCAGCGTCCAGACACAGGATATGCTCGATCCCCGGATTCTTGTACTGGAAATACTCCGCGTCGCGCAGGCAGCTGCTGTCCGTCAGAATCAGGCGCACCGGCTTCAACATTGTCTCCACCCGAGCCTGCGGCATCTCACGATCCACCGGCAAATAGACCGCCCCCGCGCGCATCGCTCCGAGACCCGCCGCGATCACAAGCCCGCCGCGCCGGCACATCACACCGACGGCCGGCTCGGGCCCGTAGTTCTTGCTGAGGATGAAGCGTGCGATCGAGGCGGAGAACGCATCCAACTCCGCGAAGCTCATGGAGCTCCGATCATCCACCAGCGCCGGGACCTCCGGGTGACGCGCCACCAGCTCCGCCCAGAGCGCTTTGAGCGAGCGCCCCGCGTGGGGATTCACTGGTTTTGCCACGGGAGCGGGTTTGGCCGCATCAAACTTGATCGCAGAAATTTTCACGGTGTTGGTCCCTTCGTCACTTCGCCCAGAAATAGTTCAAAATAGCCCAGCCAGTTCTCCGCCGTCTCGGCGAGCAACGCGTCGCGGTCGAAGTGGAAACCCGCATGGAACGTCCGATCGCGCCATCCCGCCGCGCACACGAGCCCGCCACCGGCAAGAACATCGAGCGCAACCGGCCCGCTCGCAGAGTAGGCAAACCCGAGCGCCATGGCACTGGCATCCGCGCGCGCCGGCGCGGCTGCCGTACTGGAGACCGCCCTTGGTGCGAGCTCCCGCGCCGACTGCGCGGACGCGAGTAGTTGCTCAAACTCGGTATTCTCATCGATCACGAATTCGGCGACGGCGCCTCCGTTCAACCGAATCGCCAGTTCGCTCCGCGACATGACCCGGCTCAGCAGCGCGGCAAACGTGGCCAGCAGGACATCCTCGACGGGATGCCCGCCCTTCGCTGCGAAGCTTTCAACCTGACGCCCGAGCTGGCCATCGAGCACACGCTCGACGCGGTCCATCGCGACCCGAGGCCGCGGCTCGAACTCCAACACGGCCTGGCTGTCGCCGGAAACCATCCGCTCCAGCACGGTCACAATGTCACGCGCCATCTCGCGCACATTCTCCGCCGTGAACAGGTCGGCATAATACTCGAGGAAGAACGCAATGCGCCCGGCGTACTCGCTGGCAAAGATCGAGAGGTCGGCCTTGCTGGCGGGATTGTGGAACGGGAGCGTTTCGAACAGTGCATCCGCGTTGTCGCCGAACTCGAAGTTCATGTAGGACAGGATCACCTCCGAGAGCAGCGTGCGGTCCAGATGCAGCGGCGGGTGAATGTCCGTGAGCAGGTCGTTCAGGATGTAGGATTGGTGCCTGCGCGCGTCGTTGCTCACCTGCTGGACCTCGCGCAGGAGCGCTCCGGTCGGCTTGCCACCGGTCGTCCGCATGCGCAGCGGCAGCAGCGCCGCGAGCATGCCCGCCGTGCCGAGATTCTCCTCACGGCCGTCCGCCGTCACCGCGATCACGAAGTCCTCGGAGCGCGTGTAGCGGTGGATCAGCAGCCGCCAAGCCGTCAGAACGACTGTGTAACGAGTGACGCCTTCCCGGCGCGCCAGCGCTTCGATGCCGTCCACCAACGCGGCGGAGAGCTCAAACTCGTACGTGGCGCCGCGGTTGGTGTGCGTCGCGGGCCGCTTCAGATCCGAGGGCAGATCCAGCTTCGGCAGCTCGCCCTGGAACAAGGCCGACCAGTACGCCTTATCCTCCGCGTTGGTGTGCGTGAACTGGTGCCAGGCGATGTCCTTTTGCTGCAACCCCACCGGCGCAAGCGGCCGCCCGTGATAGAGCGCGTGGAGATCGGCGTTGAGCAGAGAGATCGTCCGTCCGTCGGCCAGCGCATGATGGATGTCGAGGAACAGAACTCGCTCGCCGCCGCCCACGCGCAGCAGCTTCGCGCGGAAGAGTTCCCCCGACTTCACGTCGAAGGGCACGATCAAGGCGTCCTTGGCCGAAAGGTCTGCGAGCGCCACCTCCTCGAGCGTGAAGGCGCGAGCCGGGTGCACGATCATGCTCGGCCGCTCCTGCTCGAAATCGCAGAACGTCGTCCTCAACACTTCATGCCGATCAATCAGTGCGGCAATGGCAGCCTCCAGCCGCGCCTTGTCGGCATCCGCCGGCAGCTTCAGGAAAAGCGGCAGGTTGAAACCCGTGTGGGTCCCGCTCAGCAACTCCGCGTACAGGATCGAGAGCTGCTCGCGTCCGACAGGGTACTTCTCGCGGGCCGGAGCCGGGAGCATCGCAGGCTTTTTCGATGGCGCCGTCTCGCCCAACGCGTCGCGGACGCGGTCGATGAACTCGCCCAGCGTCGAGCAGTCGAGCAGATCCATCACGCCGACATCGACGCCAAAGGTCTCGTTGATGCGAGCGATGACCTGTGTGGCGGAAATCGAGTCGCCGCCCAGCTCGTAGAAATCGCTCTCACGGGACAAAATCTCCTCGTAGCCCATCGCATCCCGGACGATTTCGAGCGCCTGCGCTTCCGAGAAACGCGGTCCCTTGGCCACTACCTTCGATTCTTCACTCGCGCTCGGCGCGGGCTGGGAGACCTCCACGGCACGGAAGCGCGCGATGTCCTCGCCCTCCATGGCGACGACCACTTGCGCGCCATCATGGGCGAGCGCCTGCTGGATCACGCCCCACGCCTGCTTCGGCGCGAGGGCAAAACCGGCGTTGTCCGTGCCGAAGCGCGCGGCCATGCCGACTTCCGCCCAGGCGTTCCAGCAAATGGCGACCGCAGGCAGCCCCTTGTTCCGGCGGCACTCGGCGAACGCGTTCAGGTAGGCGTTGGCCGCCGCGTAGTCGCACTGGCCTGCGGCGCCGGTCAGCGCGGTGCGCGACGAGGCGAGGATGAAAAAGTCGAGGGAGTCGCCGAGGCTCGCTTCGTGGAGGTTCCACGTGCCGGTCACCTTCGGCTCCAGCACCCGCTCGTAGGCCGTTTGCTCCTTCGTCAGCAGGATGCCCTCGCCGGCGAGACCCGCCGCATGGACGATGCCCTTGATCGGCCCGTGGTCCTTTCGGATCTGGGCAAACACCTCCCGCACGCGCGCGGCGTCGTTGATATCGCAGCGATAATTGGCGAACGCGCAGTCGCCCGCACCTTCCGCCCGGCGGTGGAGCAACACGACCTTCGCCTGCGTGTGCTCGGCAAACTCCTTCGCCAGCGTCTGGCCCATTCCACCAAGCCCGCCGGAAATAACCACGCAGCCGTTCACCGTCGGCGACGGACGCGCCGCGGCACCCAGCGGCGCCAGCGTCTGCGCACGCACGTCGCCCTCAGCACCGATCAGATACGCGCCACTGAAGCGCCCCAGGCTGGACTTCAACGTCGCAAGAGAAGCGGCGTTTCTCGACTCGAGTTCCAGGTAGGCGCACGAGAGCAACGGTTCCTCCTGTCGGAGTGAATGCAGCAAGCCTAGCGAGAGCGCATCGTGCGGCGTCGAATCGTGATTCGCAAAGGCGCCGGAGCCGACGACCGTGACGTGCAGCGGAGCGCGGAGCCGGGCGCGACAAAGTTCCTGCATCAGGCTGGCCACCGCCCAATGCGGGCAGTCGGGCGACGACAGGCAGACCACATGCGTCACTCCCCCATCAACGACCTCACGCGCCAGATTCACACGGGCGTCGCGATCCGCCGGAATCTCCCGCCGGAGTGACGCGATCCCTGCGAGCTCGCGGTGGAGTGCATGCGACTCGCGGCCAAGCAACAGCAGCTTGCGCGCGCCAGCGGGCGCGGCGGCTGGGAAATCGGTCTTCTCCCAACGAAGCGAATACAGGACAGGCTCGGCGCTCCGCTTCGTTTCCGGCTCGGAAAGTCGGTTCTGCAAGGAGACGAAAACCAGCCCGCTCATCTCGATCAGGACCTGCCCGTCCTTGTCCGTCACGACGCAGTCCGCTGTGACGAGCTGCGGTTTCCGCTCCGTGATCGTGACACTCGCATAGACTTCAGCCGGGAGCGGCTTGTGCGGCGTGATGCGGGGGCAGCGCGCCGGGACAAACCCAGCCGTCTTGTGCAGGGCCAGACTGGCCGCCAAGTCCAGCATGGCCGGGTGCCATTTGTAGGTGTTGAGGTCGGTCTTGAACGCGTCCGGCAGAACCAGCCGCGCCAGCAGGCGATCCTCCCGCTCGGATACCCAGAGCGCCGTCCGGCAATTCCAGCGTTCGCTCACCCTCACGAGCGTCTGCTCGCCCGTCACGTCGAAGGGCCGCAGCGAGTCGCGCAGAGCCGTGAGGTCGATCTCGTGTGGCGTCGCGAGCTGACCGAGTCGCAGCTTGGCGCTCATCGCGAGGCTCCACTTGTCCTGCTGCGCATGGTGCAGCTCCACCGCGAGCGCGGCGTCCGCGCCCTTCTTCAGGAACAGCGCAGCCTGGTTTCCTTCGACGAAGGTCACCGGCCGGTGCCAACTGAGATCCTCGATCGAAACCGCCGAGGTGCCCGCCGCCTCGACGATGAGCTCGATCGACGCCATGCCGACGAGCGTCGGCACCTGATTCAAACGATGCTCGGCCACCGGCCAGAAATCGGGTTTCCCGATGGCGACCGAGAAGGCCTGGCCATCCGGGGTCGGCAGCGGCTTCGACAGGAAACTGGATTTGAAACGCGGCCAGAGCGGCTTCCGCAGGAACGGCGTCGCCGGCAAGTGGACGCGATGCAGCGGCCGATCCTCCGGCCAATGCAGTCGCTGACCCGCCAGAAATGCCTCGGCGCACCGGAGAGCCTCCTCACGGCTAGAGAACGCCACCACGTCGACCGACGACGAAAGCAGTTTCGCGGGGCGAACCGGACTGATCTCCTCGGCAAGCCGCGCCAGCAGCTCCGCCCGTGTGGAGACCACGAATGCCACTCGGACCTCCAACGGCTCGCGCCCGGCGGTCAGTGTTCCCGCAATCGCGTGCAACGGCCAGGCTTCGTTGTACGAAACCGCCTCGCGCAGTTGTGCGACGTAGGCCTTCAGCCCGGCTTCATCGCCGGCGGAGAGCGGCACGCAGTACCAACCGGCCTCGTCGGCGGGCAGCGGAGTGGTCGGCGCCTCGCGCAGGACCACGTGGGCGTTGACGCCGCTCAGGCCGAAGGAGCTCACGCCGCAGAGCCACGGCCGGTTCTCCACGGGCAACGCTTCGAGCCGCTGCGCCACACGCACGGGCGCGGCATCGAAGTTGATATGCGGATTCGGACTCTCGAAATGCGGCTGCGGCGGCACCGCGCCGCGTTTCAGACTCATGACCGCCTTGGCAACGCCCAGCGCGCCGGCCGCCGCGTCGAGGTGCCCGATGTTGCCCTTGATCGAACCGATCAGCGCCTTCGTGGCGCGTGCCGGCTCCCCCTGCGCTTTGGCGGCGAACGCGCGCGTGAGCCCCTCGATCTCGACCGGGTCGCCCAGAACCGTCGCCGTGCCGTGCGCCTCGAAAAAGTCCATGTCGCCCAGCGCGACCGACGCCTTCTCGGCAGCCAGCGCAATCACCTCGGCCTGCGCGGCCGGATTGGGCGCGGCCATGCTGGACGCCTTGCCGTCCTGGTTGATCGCACTGCCCGCGATCACCGCGTGGATGCTGTCGCCATCCTTCAACGCCTGATCGAGGCACTTCAGAACGAAAACCGCAGCGCCCTCGCCTCCCCCGACGCCGTCCGCCTTCGCGTCGAAGGTCCGCGTCTGCCCGGTGCTGGACTCGATTGTGAAGCTCCGTTCCGCCTTCACCGGGAGGTTGATGATGTTGGCTCCGCCGACCACCGCGGCGTCGCAGGCTCCCGCGCGCAGGCTCTCGCAGGCCTCGTGCAACGCCGTCAGCGAGGACGAACACGCCGTGTCGACCGTAGCCGCAGGGCCGCTCCAGTTCTTCAGGTAGCTGATGCGCGCCACCACATTCGAGGGAACGTTCAGCAGGTAGATCTGCTCCGACTGATCCAGGAAGGCGCGCGACAAGGCGTCTTGAAACAACCGAACCGGGCTCGCGCCGACAAACACGCCAACCTTCCGGTCCTGCAACGCGGTGCCGCCGTAGCCGGCGTCGTCGAGCGCCCGCAGCGCCGTTTCGAGGAACAGCCGCTGCTGCGGTTCGATCAGGCTGGCGTCGTTGGGCGACAGACCAAAGCGCTTGTGATCAAAGGACGAAATATCCGAAAGGTACGCGGCCTTGTTGAGACGGGCTTCGTCGTACGTCAGCCCGACGGTCTCCAGAAGCTGCCGGGTTTCCGCACGCCGTTTCAGCGGAAGCGGGATCGTTTTATCCGCGCCCGCCGCGAGGTCGGCCCAGAACGGCGCGAGCTCCTCGTAGTCGCCGAGCCGCACCGCCATGCCGATGATCGCGATGGACGCATCGTGCGCCGCGGGCGCGCTGGCCTGGCTGCGTTTCACGGCGCCGGACTTCTCCAGAAGCGCGGCCTGTGCCGCGATGGTACTCTCGGCAAACAGCGACGCGATGGTGAACACGCCCGACCACTTCGCCTCCAGCAGCGTGTGCAGGCGCGTCAGCAGCAGGGAGTTTCCACCCGCCTCGAAAAAGCCGCGGTCGATGTCTGGCGTGCCCAGTTCCGGGATGACCTCCTGCCAGACCTGCGCGATGGCCTCCTGCGAGGCCGTCAGTGTTTTCTCTCCTGCGCGCTCGGCCGCAGCCGCGAGCGGACGACCTTTGATCCGTTTGCGGTCAGCCTTGCCCGAACTGCTCAACGGGATCTCGTCCACCTCGTGGAGCAGACCGGGGCACATGTACGCCGGCAGGAGGGCCGCGAGCTCACTCTGGATGACGGACGCCGAGAGCGTCGCGCCCTCACGGGGAAGCAGGAACGCTTCGAGCGAGTCGTACCCACCGACCTTGCGCACGCGCACCACGGCCTGCGAGACGTCGGTGCAACGACCCAGCGCCGCCTCGATCTCGCCCAACTCGATCCGGAAGCCGCGCACCTTCACCTGGTCGTCGTTGCGCCCGAGGTATTCGACATTTCCGTCCGACAGCCAGCGACCGAGATCGCCGGTGCGGTACATGCGGTTGCCGGGGATGAACGGGTCCGCCAGGAAACGCTCGGCCGTGAGCTCCTTGCGGTTAACGTACCCGCGCGCCACCTGCACGCCGCCGATGTAGATCTCGCCGGCGACGCCTATCGGCACTTCGCGCAGCCGCTCGTCGAGCACGTAGATCTGGGTGTTGCTCACGGGCCGCCCGATTGGGATGACCTCGCCCGGCACCTGGGTGCACGGATACCAGGTCACATCGATGGCAGCCTCCGTCGGGCCGTAGAGGTTGTGCAGCTCCGCGCTCAGGCATGCCTGGAAACGCAGAACCAGATCGCGAGGCAGCGCCTCGCCGCTCGCAAAGACATAGCGCAGGCTGGCCAGCTTGCTCCGCTCCTCGGGGAACGTCTCCAGATACTCGAGAAACGCGCGCAGCATCGACGGCACGAAGTGCAGGACCGTCACCCGGTGCGCGTGGATCGCCTCGACGATCTTGCGCGGCTCCTTCTCCGCCTCCGGCTCCAGCATCGCCAGCGCCGCGCCCGTCCAGGACCACCAGAGAAGTTCCCAAACGGACACGTCGAAGGAGATCGTCGTCTTCTGCAGGACGACATCGCCCGCGCCGATGGGGAAACGGGACTGCATCCAGAGGATGCGGTTCAACAGGCTGCGATGCTCGACCAGCGCGCCCTTGGGCCGCCCCGTCGACCCCGAGGTGAAGATCGAGTACGCCACCGCGCTCGGATCGATCGGCTCAAGTCGCACCTCGCGCGCGGGCAGCCGCTGGATTTCCGGCACGAGAACCGGTTGCCCCAACGCCTCAAACGTCTCCGCGAACTTAGCCTGGCAGAGCACTGGACAGCGCCCGAGGTCTTCGAAAATCGACTGAAAACGCGCCGCCGGCAGCGACGGCGAGAGCGGCACGTACGTCGCCCCCGCGCGCAGTACCGCGAAAATGGCGACCATCAGGTCCAGCGAACGCTCGTAACAGACGCCCACGAAATCGCCGCGCGCGACACCGTTTTCCAGCAGCCAGCCCGTCAGCGCCGAGACCTCCCGGTCGAACTCCGCGTAGCGATATGCGCCGCCCGAAGGCTCCACGACGGCGGTCGCCTGCGGCGTCCGCACCAGCTGCGCCCGGAAACACCAATCAGCATCGTGCTCGATGTCGAACGCCTCGGCCGTGCGGTTGAACGCGGCCAACTGCTCTCGCTCGTCCGCCGGGATGATTTCCAGCGCGGACAACGGAGTGCCGGCGCGCCGCAGCACGTCATCGAGCAGGCACGTCAGGCGCCGGCCGATGCGCTGGATGCTCTCATCGCGGAACAGCGCGGTGCAGTACTCGATGTGGACATCGCAGGCCCCGGTTGGCGTCTCCTTGAAATAGAAACTCAGGTCGAACTTGCTGCGATCGTGCGGCAGCTCCACCGGCTGCATGTCGAGCGGCGCCCGGCCGAACTGCGCCCACTCGGCGCCCTCCAGCGCGACGAAGACATCGAACAGCGGATTGCGCGACGGCGTGCGCTCAACCTTGAGGCTGTCGAGCAGCCGGTCGAAGGGGCAGCTCTGGTTCGACAACGCCGTCTGGAATGCGCCCTGAACATCCCGAACCAGCAACTCGAAACCTTCGTCCGTCTTCAGCGTGCTACGGACCGCGAGGGTGTTCACGAACAGCCCCATCATCGACTGCGTCTGCTCCAGCTCACGATTGGCGGCGGGACAGCCAACGATCAGCTCCTTCTGGCCCGCGTGGCGGTAGAGGAGCGTATTGCAGAGCGCCAGCAGCACCGGGAAAACGGTTACGCCGAGGTCCGCCGCGTAGCGTTTCAGCCCCCCACTCTGCGCCTCGCTCAGGCGAAACGCGTGCACGCGTCCCTCCGAGCTCTGGAGCGCCGGCCGGGAAAAATCGAGAGGCAGCGCGAGCCGCTCCGGGAGCGGCAGCAACATCTGGCGGACGGCTTCGAGTCCGGGCGTCCCTTGTTTGGCCGCCCACTCGGCATACTGCGCGTAGCCGACATCCAGCGGCGCCCAGTCCGGCATCCGCCTTTCCACGACGGCGGCATAGGCCTGGTTCAGTTCGCGCACGAATATCTCGGCCGACCAGCCGTCGAAGACGATGTGGTGCGCGCAAAACGTGAGGACGAAGCCGCCGTCCGGCTCCCGGAACAGCGCGACGCGCACCAGCGGATTCTCGAAGCCGAACGGCATCTCCACGCGCGCCATCTCCTCGGCGGAGAACGGCCGATCGCAATATTCGAGGCGGAGCTGGCCCGGCGGCACCAGCCGCTGCTCGGGCTCCGTGGCCGACACGCGCAAGCGCAGCGCGTCGTGCCGGCGCTCCAGCAGCGCGAGCGCTTCCTGCAACGCGTCCCGGTTCACCGAACCGGAGAGCCGCGCCGCAAAGGGGATCAGATGCACGCGGCTGTCCTCATGCAGCCGTTGCAGGAACCACAGGCGCATCTGGCTCGACGAGAGCGGAAACTTCTCCTTCGCCGGCCCGGCGGCCAAACGCTCCACCGGTGCCGTCACACTCTCGATGAACCGTGCGAGTTTACGCACCGAGCAGTGGCGCATCACGTCGTCGATGGTCAGCCGCACGGAGAATGCCTTGGACACCTGCGCGATCACGCGCATCGCCAGCAAACTGTGCCCGCCGAGGCGGAAGAAATCGGCGTCGACCGACGGCACCGGACAACCGAGCACCGACTCGTAGATGCCCAGCAATGCGGTCTCAATGCCACGCGGAGCGGCGGCTTGCGTCGCCGGCGCCTCCACCGGCATTTCGAGCACGGAGATCACGCCGCTTCGTTCGGCGTCCGACGAACGCGGTTCCAAGGCCGGCGACTGCCCTCCTGCGACTCCGATCAGCGTCGACTCGAGATCGCGGCAGGACACCTCTTCACGACCGACAACGGCTTCGAGCAGCGCCAGAATCTTCGCTCCGAGCCCCTGCACATGGCTGCGTTCCAACCTCGTCGGATCATAGAGGAAACGGAACAGGAGTCCGTTGCCCTGCACCACGGAGATGCCGAGCGGATAGGGAATTTGCTCGAACCCATCGACACAAGCCAGCTCCACCGCGCCGCCGTCGAACGTCGTTTCGTACGGGTAGTTTTCGAAGACGAGTAGGTGATCGAACAGATCGCGGCCAATCGCTGGGAGCGGCAGATAACCGTGCTGCATCTGCGCGAGACTCTGCGCCTTCAGATCCGTCAGCAGCCGCGAGAACGCGTCGCCCGCCTCCCAGCGCGCACGGACCGGCAGCGTTTGGATAAACAGCCCGACGGTGCGCCCGATGTCCGGCAGATCGGCCGGGCGCCCGCTGGTCACCACGCCAAACGCCACGTCGCGGCGCGCGCCCGTCTCCATGCCGAGGAGCACGGCCCAGAGGGACTGCACCAAGATGGGAAGGGTCACCGAGTTCGCGCTCGCGAAGTCCTTCAGTTTCGCGGCGAGTCCAGTCTCCACGACCAGCTCGTGCGTCGCGGGCTCGGTCTTGGCGCATAGCACCGTTTTTCCGGAATACGGGGCAACGGGACGGAATCCCTCCAACAGCGACTGCCAGTGGCGTTTCGCCGCACCTTCGTCGAACCGCGCGCGCCAGGCCGCGTAGTCGCTCAGCGGGACCGGCGCCGGGAGCGGTTCCGCCGCGCCACGTCGTCCAGGCTGCGCCTGGTAGAGAGCAAACAGCTCCCGCAGCAAAATGCCGATGCACCAGCCATCCATCAGCAGATGGTGGAAGCACCAGCTCATCATGAGCCGCTTCGGCCCGAGCCGGTGGAACTGCGCGCGCACCAGCGGTCCACGCCCGAGCTCGAACCCGCGGGCCCGCTCGGCCGCCAGCAGTGCGTTGACCTTCTCCGTCGCGAACGTGGCGGGGAGGCCCGACAAATCGTGATACTCGGTGCTGGTCCGCGCCTCCTTCAGAACGAGGCGGTAGAACTCGCCCGGATGCGGCATCGGGAAGAGCGAGCGCAGGCTCTCGTGCCGGGCGAGCAGCGCGCGCCAGGCTTTCATGAGCGCGAACTCGTCCACCTCGCCCTCGAAATAGAACTCGATTTGCTGCGTGTAGGTCGCGTCGGCCGCAGCGAGATGCTGGTAGAGCATCGGCTCGTGGCACGCATCCGGGCTTCGGATGCTCTCGATGTCGGCCAACTCACACCCGCTGAGCTCGGCGAGGCGTTGCCGCAACGCTTCCGGCAACACCGGGGCGTAGGCCGGCAGTGTCTTGAGCGCCTCGATCCAACCGTCGAGCAAGCGCACCACCCAGTCCGCCGGCAGCACCTTCGGGCTGAAGTACGCGCCCAACTGCAACACGCCGGCTTCGTCAAAATA
The DNA here is from genome assembly GCA_023457035.1 of Verrucomicrobiota bacterium. Classification (GTDB taxonomy): domain Bacteria; phylum Verrucomicrobiota; class Verrucomicrobiia; order Opitutales; family Opitutaceae; genus CAJCBL01. Next base: position 33,202 of record JAEWNN010000129.1, on the reverse strand, counting down.
GGCCACCAGATCGAGCGGGCTGGCCGGCTCGAAATCGGGGTGGATCAGCTCGGGCACAACGCCAGGCATCGCCACCGACGGCAACGGTTTGAACCCCTCCGCCATCCCGGCGAGGTGCGAGCCGAAATAGTTGAAACCGACCTGGGCGTCGCACGCGAATGCCGCGGGCTCCGCACGTTTCAGATAGCCGTAGGCATGGCCGCTGGCCGGCCCGAAATGATCGCGCATCCACGGCAGAATCTGCACGCGCGCCTCCTCCACCGACTCGGCCGGCGCCAGCGGCATCGGGCACACGGAGGTGAACCAGCCTAGGCTCCGGCTCGTGTCGAACGCCGGCAGCAGCGCGTCCCGCCCATGGCTCTCCAGCGCGACGAAAATCGGTGTCCGCTGCCCGGATGCGTGCAACGCGCGGGCGAGCGCCGAGAGGATTTCCGCGGCGGCCGATTGCGACGCATCGGAGAATCCCTCCAGGCGCCGGGACTCGAACACGCGCTCCGCAGCGCGGTCGCGTTGCCCGGCGATTAGCGCCTGCAACTTGCCCGTAGGCGTCGCGGCGACCGTCTTCCAGAACTGGCGATCCTCCTGCGTCGGAAACGCGCCGGACTGGACCCGTTTCTCGACCTCGACGGCGCGCGTCGCGATGCCGAAGGGCTCGGGCTCCGCTTCGCCCGTCTCACAGAAGCGCCGCAAGTCCTCGCGTAGGATACCCAGCGAGAGCGCGTCGAGCACGAGGTGGTGCCCGGCGAGGACGAGGAAACGTTTGCCCGACTGCTCCGCGAGGGCTGCGCCGAACGTCCGACCCACCGCAGGATCGAGATCGGCGGCGATCTCCTTGAAACTCTCGCGCACCAACGTCGGCAGCGTCACGCCGGCGTCGAAGGCGCACGTCTTGAGCGCAAGCCGCTGCGGCTCGGCGAGGGCCACGGCGCCAGCCGGCGAGAAAGCCAGGCGGAGCGCCTCGAAGCGGGCCGGTAAGCCGCGCAGCCACGCCTCGATCTTCGCCTTCGGCACCTCGGGCCCGAGCTCCAGCGGCAGGAGCATGTGGAACGACTTCCAGTGCTCCGGATGCCCGGCGATGAGCTCCGCTTGCAGCGGCAACAGCGGCAGCGTTTGCCCCGGCGCCGGTGCGGCATAGTCGGCACCGGCGGTTGCGCCCGCCGGCGCATCCGTCTCCAGGAGACGGCAGAGATCGGCAAACGTCGGCGCGCGGAAAAAATCCGCCGCACCGAGCGTCTTGATCCCGTTCCGATGGAGAATGCCGGTGATCTGGATGGCCTTGATCGAATCGCCACCGGACCGGAAGAACTCGCTGTCGGCGCCGGGCTCGACGCGCAGAATCTCGCGCCACGCCTCCGCCAACACCTGCGTCGGGTCACGTGGGGCCGCCGCGCCGCACGCGTCGGCCAGGAACCGGCTCAACTCCGCGAGCAACGCGTCGCCGTCGGCGATGAACAGCGCGTCATATTCCAGCACGAGCCGCGAGGTCGCGCCCGTTTCGAGGGTGAAGCTGGCGGAGAGCTTGCTGGCCTTGAGCCGCATTTCCACGGTCCGCACGGAAAGTCCCGGCTCGTCGATCTCGGCGACTCGCGAGTGCGTCGCCAGCACGTCGGCCGCAGCGCGGTCGCCGCAGTGGCGACTGTGCGCCAGCGCTTCCTTGAACTGCTGCGCGGCCTCACCGACCAGAACCGGAGCATCCGCGTCCGCGCGTTCGGGCAAGCGTAGGGCGACCGTGTTGACATAGAAACCGGCCGACTCGAACTCCTCGGGCGTCTCGCGGAGCCCCACGGGCAGGCCGATCAACAGCTCGGAGCGCGCGTATTTTTGGCGGAGAAAGGCACCCAGCAACGCGGCGAAGGCGGGCAGCACCGTCGTGCCGCAGCCCTTGGCCAGCCGCTCAATGGCGGTGGAGAGCGCAGCGTCGAGGGGCAGGAGTGCCATGGCGCCACGGCGTTTCTGCGACGCGTGCAGATACGGGAGCGGCGTCGCGAGAATCTTATCCCAGTAAGCGCGATCCGCCTGCGCTTCGGCGGAGGCGAGGTACTCGGTTTCGCGCCGGCAGAAGGCCGCCTGCGTGACGAGGCGTCCGCCGCCGCACTCTTTGCCCTGAAGCTGGAGCAACGCGGTGCGCAGCAGAAGCGAGAGCGTCTCCGCGTCGCCAGCGATGTGGTGGAGGAGAAGGAGCAGTTGGAAGCGCGGCCCGATGCGGGCGCCGGCCAGTTTGACCGGCGGCTCGCGGCGCAGATCGAACGGCGTGTGCGCGAGCCGGTCGAAGTAGGCGGCGGCCGACGCCTCGCTGGTAAACTCCGCCACCGGCAGCGGAATCTCCGCGCGCTCGGTCTTCGCGAAGTGCGGCGCGTCGATCTCCCCGGCGAGCGTGCACGCCAGCAACGGCTGCGCGGCGATGGCCTGGCGCAACGCCTCGACGAAACGTTCGCCGCGCTCACCGGCCACCTCCATCAGGAAAGGCATGTTGTAGTCGATGGATCCTTCGTTGGCCTGCTGATAAGCCCAGAGCTGAAACTGGTTTCGGCTCAGCGGCGCAGTGCCGGCGTCGGCGACGGTTTCCCGCGCGCGCTGCGGCTGCAGGAGCGTCTCCAGTTCCTGGAGATTGCCGCACTGGGCGAAACGGCGGAACGGAATCTCGACGTGAAAGGTCGTGGCGATGCCGTGCAGGAACGCCATCGCCTGCAGGCTGTCACCGCCCTGCGCGAAGAAGTCGACCGCCGGATCGTAGCGGCGGCCGAGCGCCGACTCCGCGAGTCGGAGCAGCTCTGGATTGACCGCACTGGCGTTTTTCGGCGCTGCGGCCTGCGACTGTGCGATCATGGCCCGCAGGCGGGCGCGGTCGATCTTGCCGGTCACGGTGACCGGCATGGCCTCCAGCGGATGCCAGGACGACGGCACCATGTAGGCGGGCAAACTCTCCAGACTCCACTCGACGACGGCGTTGAGATGGACGCCCTCGCGGAGGATCAGAAACGCCGCGAGCATCGGTTTTCCGTCGCTGCCCGGCGCCGCGAGCACGAAGGCCTGTTGCACTCCCGCGCACTTCTCGATCAGGAAGGAAACCTCGCCAGGCTCCACGCGATTGCCGCGGATCTTCACCTGATCGTCGGTGCGGCCCGCAAGAAGGATTTCGCCGCCGGCCGACCACTGTGCGAGGTCGCCGGTCGCGTAAACGCGTTCGCCACTCGGCAAAGTGAGAAAGCGCGACGCCGTCAGCGACTCGTTGTGGTAATAACCGCAAGACAGGCTGGCGCCGCCGATGTGGAGCTCGCCGGTCATACCGGCCGGAAGCGGGCGTTTCTCGGCGTCGAGGATGTACGCGGTGGCGTTGGGGATGACGCGACCGACGCTGATCGGCGCCTTCTCATCGGGCGCCACGCGCTTGATCGAAGCGCACACGCAGGTCTCCGTGGGACCGTAGGCGTTGAAATACTCAAGCTGGCCGGCGTAGTGCAGGGCGTCGTCGGTCACTGGAGACTCACCGGCGGTGATCAGCACGCGCAGGCCCTGGAACGCCGCCTTCTCGAAGAGATGCAGGTACGACGGCGGGAACGTGACCACCGAGACCGCGTGCTCGCGCATATACTCCTTCAGCGACCAAGGCTCGGTGCGGTAGCGGTCCGTCACCGGGTACAGGCAGGCGCCCGCCAGGAGGGCCATGAAGATTTCCGACAGCGAGGCGTCGAACGCGGGCGAGGCAAACTGCAGCACATGGTCCTCGGGTGTGATGCCGAAGATCTCAACCTGCCCCTGTATCATGTTGATGAAGCCGCCGTGCGGCACGAGCACGCCCTTCGGACGTCCAGTGGAGCCGGAGGTGTAGATCAGGTAGGCGCCATCGCGCAGGCCGGGCGCTTCGCCGCGAGCCGGTGCAGCTACGGCTGCGTAGTCGGTCTGCTCGGGGTCGAGCGTCAGCACCGCGTTGGCATCGGCAACGATGTGCTCCAAGCGCTCCGGCGGGGACTTCGGATCGAGCGGCAGGTAAACCGCACCGAGGCGCATGATACCCAGCAACGTTTCGAGCAGGCGGAGTCCGCGCGTGGCGCGCACGCCGACGACATCGCCCTTTTTGACGCCCTGCCCTGTCAGCCAGGCCGCGCAGAGTTGCGAGCGCCGCTGCAACTCCGCGTACGTCCGGACCCCGCCGGACTCGTCGCGCGCGGCGGGGCGGTCCGCATGACGCGCGGCGATCTCGTCGAAGAGCGCCGGGATGGTCCGCGCCGCGTACGGGCGGGCATCGCCGCGCTGCCAGGCGGCGAGCTCGCGTTTCTCCTCGTCGAGGAGGAAGTCGAGTTGCGAGAGCTCGTCGCACTCGGCGAGCTGGCCGGCGAGCAGCTCGACGCGCTTCACATACCGGGCGACGTCCTGCTCGGTGAGGTGGTTGCAACTGCTGCGTACGTTGAGGAAAAAGCGGCTCGGCGAGCCCTCCTCCATGATCATCACACCGAACAGCACCGCCTCGCGCGCACTGTGCTTCTGGATCACGGCCGCGACCGGGAAGTCCTCGTTGCCGGCGGGCGTGTGCGGGATGACGTTGACGAACGTGTCGCCGGCGCAGGCGAAACGCCCGTGCTCGAACTGCCGCATCGCCAGTTGGTAGGGCGTGCGGATGTGGCGGAAGAAATGTTTGCTCTGCGTGGCCACCTCTTCGGCGACCTCGCTGAACAGGCGATGCCGGGCCAGATCGAGGTTGAGCGGCGGAAGCGAGATCTGACTGCCCTGCCGCCGGGCGAAATTCTTGCGCTCGCCGAAGCCGGTGGGCGTCTGCACGACCACCTGTTTCTCGTTGCACATGTACGATACGATCAGGGCGTGCAGCGCGGTGAAGAACGTCGACGCGCTGATTCTGCGCGCTTCGAGCAGGGCGTGGATTTTCGCGGTGCCGGCGGCGGAGAGGAAATATTTCTGGTGGCGGGCCAGCTCCAACACGTCGGCACAGCCGGGAAGCGCGCGGAAGATCCGGCGTTCCGGCAACTGCGCCAGATGCGATTTCCACCAGTCGATATCCTGGGAGAACCGCGACGATGCGGTGTGCTTCCGATCCTCGTCGTGGAGCGCCATCGCAGCGCAGGGCTTGCCCCAGTCGGGCACGGCACCGCGCATCACAGCCCGGTAGGCCTCCGCGACCAGCTCGACATGAAACGACAGGCCGACCCCGTCCATGGCGAGGTGCGACACCTTCACGATGTAGAGGCTCTCGGACTCGCTCAGCCGGATGAGGGCGCAGCGGATCGGCTGCTCGCCAAGTGGACGCTCGAAGAACTCATCTGCCCAGCGGTGCGCCTCCGCCAGGTCCACCGGCGACGCGCCAAGATCGGGAAGCTCCAGAGCGACGTCCGGGAAGGCGTCGAGTTCGAAGAAGGGCTCCTTCTCGTTCAGGTGCAGACGGGCGCGCAGCAGAGGGAGCTGTTGCAGCACGCAAGCCAGCGCCTTTCGCAAAGTATCGGGACAGACCCTCCCGTTAATCGGGAAAACACCGCGGACATCGGCCTCTCCCACCGCGGAGGACCGCCCGGCCAGCCAGATCTCCGTCTGGTCACGGGTGAATGGCACCGTTGGGGGCTGCGAACCGAAGTCCTTGTCTGCGATCGAACTGCGTTCGCCGGCACTCTTCATTTCGATGATTTGGTGGGGGGGGCGGAACGGCTTCTCCCATCACCGGCAATGCGACAGGCAACAGGGGAAGGCGACCACGCCAAAGAAGGTGGGCGACGAAATCGGCCGGCGCGAGAAGGCGCAAGAGAGGAATGCGCGAAAACACGACCCTTCTTCGTTGAAGAACAACAAGATGAGCGGCGCGGTGCGAGGGCGGGATCCGCAGGACAGCCCATGAGGAAGTTACCGAGCCTTCTTGCCCGGCATGCATGTCCGCGCAGCCAGTTTCCAGTCCACAAAACCGGGGGCGATCCTACGCGAGCACCACCGACTCCGCGCCTCGCCTGCGGCGCAACGGAGCAGCCCGAAAACTGGGCCGTTTCGCCCTCGTACAGTGGCCGCCGCCCCACCACACTGCGCGCCTTTGCCATGAACCACACCCCCTCGTTGCAAACGCTCGCCCACTCGGTTCCCCAACGCGTACCCGCAACTCGGCAAGGCTGAAGGATTCGGCCGCTCTCCCGGCACCGGGCACGTCCCCACTTCCCGCCAGATACCGACACTCGTTTTCCCCGCGCATGAGCAACGGTGCTTTCCCCGAGATCGCCCTCGTCCGACGCCAACTCCAAGCGATCCGGCTGGCCTTGGTGCTGGACAGCCTATTGCTCGCCCCGGTTCTGGTCGTGGCTTGGCTGGCCAACTCGATGGTCCTGTTTTCCGAGGCCTTCGGCTCCCTCAGTTGCCTGGCCATGAATGCCATCTCCTTCATGATCCTGCGCCGCATCGCGCGCGGACAGACCGGGCAGTTCGAATACGGTGCCGACAAGTTGGAAGTGGTGGGCAGCGTGGTCTCCGCCGTGTTGATGTTGGGCAGCTCCGCCGTCATGGTCTGGGTCACCATCGGCCGCTTCGCGCAGCCCGAGCCGGTCGAGCCGACCTTCGGCGGCGTGGGCATCGCGTTCCAGTCCTTCAGCCTGCTGATCAACGTCTGGCTCTGGCGGCGCAATCGCCGGATCGCGGCAGAGACCTCCGGCCCGATCATGGAGGCGGCCTGGCGGAGCAACCGCGCGGATGTCTTCGAGGATCTCGGCATCATCGCCTCGCTGGGACTGACGTTGGCGCTGCGGCCCTACGCGTGGTCGATCTACATCGATCCGGCCTGTGCGCTGGTTGCGCTCGTCTATCCGACCGGCGAGATCGTGCGGCTGCTGCGCCGTTCGTTAGGCGACCTGATGGACAAGACGCTGGAGGAGGAACTCCAGATCAAGATCCTGCGACATCTGGGGCGCCATTACGACCAGTACGAGGACTTCCTCCGGATCAAGTCGCGCCGCGCCGGCCGGCGCATCTTCATCGACCTCTATCTCGGCTTCGACGGCGACCGGCGGATTCGCGACGTAACCGAGCTGATCGACCAGCTTCGCCAGGGCTTGGCGCAGGATATCCCGGGCGCGGAGGTCAACGTCATCGTCTCCCGCGCCGATGCGGCGAAGGCGGCTCAGTCGAATGCGTAGCAGCGGCCGACCCGAGACGGACCGGGGCGACCGCCGCCCCTGGCCGCCGTCGCCCCGCCGATTGGCGCTGGGCGGGCTGATCGCCGCGGCGATCAGTCCGCCCACCCTGAAAAGCCCCATCTCTCTAATTAATCGCTTGTTATAGACCTTCCTTCCACGATTCTTCCGCCCGTTCCCGCGACAGGACTTCACCCACCAAGGACGATGTCGAGCCTCAACACCCCCGGATCACACACCCCCACCAACTTGGTTCCCCTCTCCCCGACCCAAGCGGACATCTGGCTGGAGCAGTCGCGGTACTCGGCCACGGACATGCTCACTCTCTCGGTTCAGCACCCGTTGCCGGTCGCACTGGATGTGGAGCGGTTTCTCCGGGCTGCCGACGAGATCCTGCGCACCAATGAAGCTTTCTTCATGCGTCTGCACGCCAGCGAGGAAGGCATTCCCAGGGCCAGTTTCGATCCCGCCAATGCCCCGACCTGCCAACTCGTCGACCTGAGCCATTTATCGAACCCTCACGACGAGCTCACACGGCAGATGGACGCCGTGGCCACGACGCCGTTCACGATGCTCGACGCGCCACTCGTCCGCGTCGTTCTCTATAAACTCAACGCGCGCCAATTCTGTTTCCTCTGCACCGCACACCACATCGTCGCCGATGGCTGGGCGATGGGCATCCCCCTGCCTCGCATCGCAGATCGCTACCGCAGCCTGGCTGAAGATCCGCACTCGCCACCGCTGGCACTCGACCGCGCCATGAGCGCTTATCTGCGGGCCGGCGCCGAAAAACTCGACGACGCCTATGTGGCCAGGGCCACCGCCTTCTGGCAAAAACTCCAAAGCGAGCCCCCGGTGCCCATCAAGCCCTCCCACCCCGCCAAGGATGCCCGGAGCGAGTACCGTTGCGAACGGATCGAGTTCGCCATCGGCAGAGACGCCGCCAACCGCCTCGCCCACCTCGTCGAAGGTGTCACACTCTACCACATCCTCCTGTTCGCATGGGCCCACCTCCTGCGCCGCACGTACTCACTGGAGCGTTGCACCATGTCCATGCCCATCCTCAACCGGGGCAAGGAACACAAGGACACCATCGGCCTGTTCATGGCGGTCCGCGCGCTGCCCATCCCCCACGATGAGAACGCCAGCATCGCAGACAACCTGCACAGCATCGCACGCCGCATCCGCGATCTTTTCCGCCATTATAAGCTGCCCAATTCCGAGATCGGCCGACTCGCCGCCTCCAACGGCCTGAATCAACAAGAGTCGCTGCTCAGCTCCAGCTCGCTCTCCTACATCACGCGCGACTATGGCGCCGAGATCGAAGGCCACCAGCCCCAGATGCACTGCGTCTGGAGCAAGGACCAGCTGCTGCCGTTCACGCTCTACGCGATGGATATCTACCCCGAGCGCGACATCGCGATGCATCTGCTCCACCATCTCCGCGCCGCCAACCACGAGGAGGCCGCCCTCTTTCCGGCCCGATTCCGCTTCATTCTGGAACAGGTGGTCAACGGCCTCGACCGTCCCCTGCGCGAGCTCGACATCATCCCGCCCGAAGAGCGCGCCCGCATCCGCGCCGCACTCGACAACACCCACGCCCGGCGCTCCGCCAGCCAGCCCGTCCTCCACGACATCCTCGCCCGTGCCCGCCAGTGCCCGCAGGCGTGCGCCATCGAGGAGGCCGATGGGCGCCAGCTCACCTACGCCGGACTGGTGGACCGTGCACACGCCATGGCCCATGCCCTCCATCAACGCGGAGTGCGGCCCGGCCACCACGTCGTCCTGCTCCTGCCGCGCGTCGCCGACCTCTTCGCCTCGATCCTCGGCACCTGGCTTTGCGGCGCCGCCTACGTCCCCGTCGACCCGTCCACACCCGACCGTCGCCTGCTCGCCATCGCCGAGAACTGCGCCGCGCCCTGCCTGATCACCACGCCGGCCCTGCATGGGAAAACGCGCACGCTCTCCACCCCGGTCCTCCTCGCCGACGAGGTGCCACCCGCGCCGTCCGAGTTCACATCCCTCGCCACCCTCGCGGGCCCGGGCTACATCATCTACACCTCCGGCTCCACCGGCCAGCCCAAGGGAGTGATGATCGGGCAGGCCGCCCTCGCCGAGCATCTCGCCAACTGGCTCACCGTGGTGTCACTGGAAAAAGGCGACGGCCGCTCCTGCCTCTTCGCCTCGCCGGCCTTCGACGCCAGCGTCGACAGCACTTTCCCCAATCTCGTGCTCGGCAACGCCGTCGTCTGCGCGCCGCACCCCCAATGGCCCGCCCACGAGTTTCCCCGCGTCGTCGTCGAACGCAGACTCACGCAGCTGGAACTGCCTCCCGCCTACGTCATGGAGGTCCTGCACCATGCCCGGTTGCACCCGGGCGCCTTCGACGGCCATCAGCTGCGCCTCTGCTTTGTCGGCGGAGATGTGCTGCCCGGCGAGGCCGCCGCGCTCTGGGAATCGGCCCTCGGCAAAAGCGCCCGCTTCTACAACACCTACGGTCCCACCGAGACCACCGTCACCGTGACCCTCTGCGAGGCCAACCCCGCACTGCCGCTCGATCCCGGCGAGAGCATCCCCATCGGCGCGCCCCACCCCGGGCAGTGGCTGCGCATCGTCGATGCCGCCGGCCGCGATGTCCCCATCGGCGCCGAGGGCGAGTTGCACATCGGCGGCGTCGGCCTGGCCACCGGTTACCACGGCATGCCGGAGGAGACCGCGAACCGTTTCCCCACGCACCCCGAGTACGGCCGCTCCTACCGCACCGGCGACCTCGTGCGCCTGCGCACCGACGGAAAGATCGGTTTCCTACGCCGCGTCGACGGGCAGGTGAAGGTGCGCGGCTTCCGCATCGAGCTCGGCGAGATCGAGGGCACCCTCGCGGCATTCCCGCACGTGCTCGAAAACGCGGTCGTTGCCCCGGCCGACGCCCACGGCGAGCGCACACTCCACGCCTTTGTAGCCCCCCTGCCCAACCGCGTCGTCGAGCAGCGCGCACTCCGCGAGCACCTCGCGAAGACCCTGCCGGCCTACATGATCCCGCAGGTCCACGTCCTGGCCGCCCTGCCGAAAAACATCTCCGGCAAGATCGACCGCCAGGCCCTCGCCAAGCTCGCCCAGGCCGCCGCATCCACTCCGGACGAATCTGGCAGCGTCGCCGCACGCGCCCCCTCCGGCCCCGCCCAGGAGTACCTCGCCGTCCTCTGGGAGCAGACGCTCGGGCACAAGATTTCCGACGTCACCGCCGACTTTTTCGAGCAGGGCGGGCACTCCCTGCTCGCCGCCCGACTCGTGGCCGCCATGGGCAAGGCCTTCCGCGTCGATTATCCCTTCGCCGATTTCTTCGGCGCCCCCACCATCGAAGGCTGCCAGCAGCACCTCGAAACGCTCGTCGGCGGCACCGCCCGACTTGAGCAAATGGCCCGCCTTCGTCTCGAGTTGAGCCAGCTCAGTCCCGAGGAAGTCAAAGCCCGATTGGAACGTCTGCGCAAATGAGCCACCCACACGACATCCCCGACGACGAACAGTTGTTCGACCTGCTGCTCGACGAAACCGCGGCCGGCTCCGCGCCCACGCAGTCGACCATGCCCGCATCAAAAGGGGAAGACGGCACCCTGTCCAATTTCCAGCAGCGCCTCTGGCTCGTGCAGCAGATGGATCCCTCCAGCACGGCCTACATCATGCCGTTCTACCTGCGCCTGTGCGGCACGCTCGACAAGTCTGCCCTCCAACGCGCCCTGCAACTCCTCTGGCGCCGGCACACCGCCCTGCGCACGATCTACCCGGCACAGGACGGCCTGCCACGATGCGCCCATCTGCCGGCCGACGCGCTGGACTTCCACGAATTCGATCTCTCGTCCGCCCCTGACCGCTGGCGCGACCACTACCTGATCACCGTCTTCGGCCCCATGGACCTGGAGAAAGGTCCACTGGTGCGTGCGACCCTCTACCGGATCTCCCCCGAAGAACACGTCCTCCTCATTGAGATCCACCATCTCAACGGCGACGGTGCCTCGCTCACGGTTCTCCAGGAAGACCTCTTCGCTGCCTACGCCGCCTATGCCCGCGGGCAGGAGCCCGATCTGCCGCCGCTCGGCGCCGACTACTCCGATTTCGTCCAGCACCAACAGACCCGTGCCAGACACGCCAGCGAGGATCTCGCCTGCCTCGTCCGGTCGCTCGAAACCGCCCCCAGTCAGATCGACTTCATCTTTGATCACCCGCTGCCCGAACGTTTCAACTATCAGGGCTCCGGCCACGCCTCACTCGTAAAGGACCTCCAACCCCTTCGCCGGGCCTTTGCCCAAGGCCGCACTCTCGGCCTCAGCCCCTTCATGGTCAGCCTGACCGCCCTCGGCGCCATGATTCACCGGCACACCGGACAGGAGACCCTCCTCATCGGCACCCCCTTTTCCGTCCGCGACCAGCCCCGGTTCGCCCGCACCGTCGGCTTCTTCGTCAACACCTGCGTGGCCAAACTCGATTTCTCCGGCGACCCCACGCTGGCCGAGGCCATGCAGCGCACCCGCGCCAGCATCTCGGAGATGCTCCAGCACCCCGATGTGCAGCTCGACGAACTCGTCAACGCGCTCTGCCGGCAGCGCCCCACCGACCGGCCGCCCCTCGTCCAGGCAACCCTCTCGTTTCTATCCGAAGAGTTCGGCCCCAGTCCCGAACTGCCCGGCGGGCTCCGCGCCGAACCCATCAACTTCGACCGCGACAGCGCCATGTTTGAGCTCACGCTCGACATGATCCTCCGGGACAACCACGCCCTCTGTTACTTCGAGTGCTACCGCGGCGGATTCACCCGGGAGACAGCCCGTCGCTTCTCCATCCACTTCCAACAAATCATCGGCACCATCGCCGCCGATCCACACGCAAGAATCTCCGCGATCCCCCTCTTCGACCAGACAGCCGTCGCCGCCTGCCGGGCCTCCCTCACCGGCCCCGCGATCGACCTTTCCCCAGCGACGCTCGACTCGCTCATCCGGCAACACGCCCGCCTCGCATCATCCGCGCCCGCCCTCGTCTCCGGCAGCGACACCCTCTCCTTCGGCCAGCTCGCCGAGGCTGTCTCCGCCCGACGCGCTCAACTCGCCGAGAACGGCCTCGCCCCCGACGCCGTCCTCGCGCTCGCCTGCGCCCCCGGTTTCGACTGGGTGGTCACGACCCTCGCCGCCATGGAGTGCGGCGCCGCCGTCCTCCCGCTCGACGCCGACGCCCCCGCCAGCCGGCTCCACACCATCCTCGAAAACGCAGGCGCCACCCTGCTCTGGCACGACGACCTCCTCTCTGCGGAAAAACTCGCCGAGCTGCCCGCCTGCCGCCGCCTCACCGCGACCGCACCAACCGCGTCCGCCGTCGGGGCACCATCGCTCGCCACGCCCGAGCGCACCGCGTATCTCATCTACACCTCCGGCACCACCGGCCAGCCCAAGGGCGTACGCGTCTCCCACGCCGCGATCGCCGCGCACGTGCGCAGCGCCACCACCGTCTACGGCTACACGCCGGCCGACCGCACCCTCGCGTTTGCCCCCACACACTTCGACGCATTCTGGGAGCAGCTCTTCACCCCCCTGTGCGCCGGAGCCTCCGTCCTGTTACGCGAATCCGAACTCTGGGCACCCGACGAACTCTGCCGCCGCGCACAACGCCACGCCGTCACCGTGCTCGACCTGCCCCCACAGTACCTGCGCGAGGCGCTTTTCTTCCTCAAAACCAATCCCGGCGCCGCCCCCGGGCAGCTGCGGCTGGTCATCGCCGGCGGCGAGGCTCTGCCCTCCGCGCTGGCCACCGACTGGCAGGCCGGCCCGCTCGGAGACATCCCGCTTTTCAACGCCTACGGCCCCACCGAGGCCGTCGTCACCGCCACCGTCCACCGCATCGAAAAAGGCACCCGCACCGTCACGGCCAACGGCGTCGTCCCCATCGGATTCCCTCTGCCCGGCCGTGAGCTGCGCCTCCTCGATGCGCAGGGCCGCGAAGTCGGCGAAGGCATCCCCGGCGAACTTTATCTCGGCGGCGCCGCTCTGGCCGACGGCTACCACGGCGACCCCGAGCGCACCGCGGATCGTTTCCGCCACTGGATGCGCAACGCTGCCGGTGGGCGCTTCTGCGAGCCCGGCACACGCGGCTCTCTCCGGCTCTACCGCACGGGCGACCGCGCCCGCATCGGCCCCGACGGCGCGATCGAGTTTCTCGGCCGCCTCGACCAGCAGCTCAAGATCCGCGGCTTCCGCATCGAGCCCGGCGAAATCGAGAGCGTGCTCATCCGGCACGCCTCCGTCGCACAGGCCTTCGTCACCGCAATCGAGGATCCCGCCGCCGGCCCGCAACTCGTCGCCTACATCCTGTTGCAGACCGGCGCCGCCTTCGAGCAGGCGGAGCTCGCCGACTGGCTCGCGCGCTGGCTGCCCGAGCCCATGCGACCGGCCGCACTCGTGCCGGTTGACCGCTTTCCCACGACCGCCAGTGGCAAAATCGACACCGCCAAGCTCCCGCGCCCCGCGATCAGCCGCGCCGCCGCGACCATCACCTCGCGCCCGCCCGCAGGCGAACTCGAGGCCCGCATCGCCTCCATCTGGGGCGATGTACTCGGCCGCCGCGACCTCGGCGCCACGGACAACTTCTTCGACCTCGGCGGCCACTCCCTCCTGCTCGTGCGCGTGCACACCCGCCTCGTCGCCGAGCTCGGCACCCCCATCCGACTCGTAGACCTGTTTGCCAACCCGACCATCGCGCAACAGGCACGGCTGCTGCGCGGCGACGAGCGCACCACCTCGCGCCGCCGCCGCCGCACCCTGCGTGGCGACATCGCCGTCGTCGGCATGGCAGGCCGATTCCCCGGCGCCGACACCCCCGATGCGCTCTGGCAAAACCTCGCCGCCGGCCGCGAATCCATCCGCTTCTTCACGCAGGAAGAGCTCGCCGAGTCGGGCATCCCGGAGGCCCTGCGCACCCATCCGCACTACGTGCCTGCCCACGGCTTCCTCGGCGACGAGGAGTGTTTCGACGCCGCGTTCTTCGGCTACACCCCGCACGAGGCCGCGCTCATCGACCCGCAGCAACGCCTCTTCCTCGAAGAATGCTGGCACGCCCTCGAGAGCGCGGGCTGCGATCCCGACCGTTTCGCCGGCGACATCGGCGTGTATGGCGGCATGGGCATCAGCATGTATCTGATGCACAATCTCGGGCACCTCCTGGAGGAAAACCGCGGAGCCGAGGCCTTCGCCGCCAGCCTTGGCGCCGACAAGGATTTCATCGCCACCCGCGTCTGCTACAAACTCAACCTCCGCGGCCCCGGCGTAAACGTTAACACCGCCTGCTCCACCTCCCTCGTCGCCATCCACACCGCCGCCCAGGCCCTCCTCAGCGGCGAGTGCGACATGGCCCTCGCCGGCGGCGTCACCCTCTGCCTGCCCTCTAAAAGCGGATACCTCTACGAACCGGGCAACATCGCCTCACCCGACGGCCATTGCCGCGCCTTTGCCGACGACGCCACCGGCACCGTCGGTGGCAGCGGCTGCGCCGTCGTCTGCCTCATGCGGCTGGAAGACGCCGTCGCGGGCGGCCACCCGATCCGCGCCATACTCAAGGGCAGCGCCATCAACAACGACGGCGCCGACAAGGTCGGCTTCACCGCGCCCGGCGTCCGCCGCCAGCGCGACGTCATCCGCGCCGCCCTCGACCACGCGGGTCTCAGCGCGCGCGACATCCAGATGATCGAGGCGCACGGCACCGCCACGCCCATGGGCGATCCCATCGAAGTGCAGGCCCTCAGCGACGCCTTCGCCGACGACAAGGTCGCGCCACAGAGCTGCTGGATCGGCTCTCTCAAAACCAACATCGGCCACCTCGACACCGCCGCCGGCGCCGCCAGTTTTATCAAGACCGTCCTCGCGCTCGAAAACGGCCTCATCCCGGCCTCGCTGCACTGCGCCACACCGAGCTCGAAGATCGATTTTCCACGCACGCCCTTCCGCGTCGCCCAGTCCGCCGTGGCCTGGCCCGCAGGCCGGCGCCGCGCCGCCGTCAGCTCGTTCGGCATGGGCGGCACCAATGCCCACGCCGTGCTGGAGGAGGCTCCCGCACAACCGCAATCTTCTGCCAGCGGCCACTGGTGCCTGCCGATCTCGGCCCGCAGCGAATCGTCCCTGCTCACCCAGGCCCGCGAACTCGCCGCATGGCTCTCCGCACATCCCGAAGCCGCGCCGGCCGACGTGGTGCGCACGCTCGTCGCGGGCCGCCGCCGCTTCGCCATCCGCAGCGTCGTCTGCGCGGGACAGCGCGAAGAGGCGATTCGCCGGCTCTCCCTGTTGCAACCCGCCGAGCTGCTCCGCTGCGACCGCGAGGGCCGCGTGCTTTCCGGCACGGGCTTCGACGGCACAGTCCCCGCCGAATTCTCCGAGCTCGTCCGCGAATGGCTGACCGGCGATCTCGCCAAAGCTACCGACGCTATTCCCGCCGGTGCCCGCCTGGTCGCACTCCCCGGCTATGCCTTCGAGCGCACGCGGCACTGGATCGACGCACAGACCAGTCACCGTGCGGCCACTCCGGCAGTCACCGCGCCCGCCGACACGCCGACCAAGATCCCCTTGGAAAACTGGCTGCATTATCCTGCATGGGAGGAACTGCCGCGCCTGCGTGACACCGTCACCGACGACGAGTCCCCCGCACTGGCCCTCGCCGTGCCCAGCGTCGACGCCGCCGCGCACTGGCTGGGCCGAGGCCGGACGGCGGGGCTCGGCGGCGCCGTGTACGGTGGCAGCGAGGCGCTCGAACAGGCGGCAACCTCCGGCGCTTTGCCCGCGCACGTGTTACACCTCGGTGCGCTGGCGGGTTCCGGCTCCGACGCCAGCCGCCTCGCGCGACTGCTCGCCGATGTGCGCGCCCTCGCCGGCAATGGCGCCAAACGCGTGGTCACGATTGTTCACCCAGGACTCGAGGATGAACCCGCGCTCGCGTACCTCGACGCGGCGCGCGCCGTCATCCCGCACGAGTATCCGAATCTCACCGTCCGCGTGGTCCGCGTGCCGCGCGAGCCCGGCGTCGCCGATTTCCGCGCGCTCCGGGCGACCGCGCTCGCCGACACCGTCGACCACCATCTCGCCATCCGCAACGGCCGCCGCCAGCGGCTCATCCACGCCACGCTGCCCGGCCTCACCGCCCCAGCAGGCGCGGCCCGTCTCCGCCAGGGCGGCGTCTATGTGATCACCGGCGGGCTCGGAGGCATCGGCCTGACACTCGCCCGCGAACTGGCCACGCGTTGCCAGCCACGGCTCCACCTCTGCGCCCGTCACGAACCCGGCCCCGAGGAATCCACCGCGCTGCGCGACCTCGAAGCGCGCGGCGCACGCGTCACCACCACCAGCCTCGACGTCGCCGACGCCGCAGCCGTGAAGGCGTGTTTCGATAAGATCCGGACGACCGAGGGCCGCATCGATGGCGTCATCCACGCCGCCGGCGTGGGCGGCGGCAGCCTGATCGCGCGCACCGGCGAGGCCGAGATTGCCCCCGTGTTGCGCGCCAAGATCGACGGCACACGTGCCCTCGCCGAGGCGCTGGCCGACTCGCCCGTCGATTTCGTCGCACTCTGCTCCTCGCTCACCGCCGTGCTCGGCGGCCCCGGGCAAATCGCCTACGCCGCCGCCAACGCCTGGATGGACGCGTTTGCCCAGACGCGCGCCGCCGCCGGCCAGCCGTGGTTCTCCATCCGCTGGGACACCTGGGCGGAGGTCGGCATGGCCACGCGACCCTTCGTCGCCGAGGTCACCGGACAGACCCTCCGTGAGTGGACGGTCTCACCCGGCAGCTACTGGCCTTGGGGCGAGCACCGGATCGAAGGCCGTGCCACGCTGCCCGGCACCGCCTACCTCGAACTCTTCGCACTGGCAATCGGCGGCCCGACGCAGGCCGCGTTTGCCGAGACCACGCTCCTCGAACCCCTCGTCCACGATGGCGAAACCACCCGGACGCTGCGCGTGATCGAAAACGTCGACGGATTGAGCTTCGTCTCGGGCACCGGATCGCGGCAACGCGTCCACGCCCGCGCACGCCGAGCGCGACCCGGCACCGCTCCGACGCCGGAGCCTCTGGAGACGATTCGCCATCGCTGCGCCGAACCGATCGACGTGACCGGCGAGCCCGCCCCCACAATCGCCATCGAAGCCAGCCCGCGCTGGGATGTGGGCACGCGCTGCCTGCGTGGCCGCGACGAGGCACTGCTCGAAATGACGCTCGCCGAGCGCTACGTCGGCGACCTCGCCGAGCACCCCTGGCACCCGGCGCTGCTCGACGTCGCCCTGTCGTTCTACATCGGTCTGGCCGAGGGCGGCACCGCCACGCTTCCTTGGCGGTACGATTCCGTGTACTTCCTCGCTCCGCTCACGAGCCGGATCGTCAGCCACGCTCGGCTCGTCAACCAGCCGGAACGTTCGATCGTGCTCGACCTCACGGTGTACTCGGACTCCGGGCACCCGCTCGCCGTCGTCAAGGGCCTGACCCTCGTGCGCCCCACCGGGCAGAGCGACCGCGCACCGGCCCGTCCGGCCACCGTGCCCGCCAATCCGTTTGCCCTCACGCCTGCGGAAGGCGCCGAAGTGTTCCTGCGCGCCCTCGCGAGCGCGGAGCCGGTCGTGGAGGTCTGCACCACCGAGTGGCGCTTTGCCGAACGCATCGTGGCGCCGGCCACGTCCAGTACACCCGTCGCGACACCCGCCGCCGCTCCGGCCACCGGCCGCCAGCCGCGGCCCGACAGCGCCGGCACGTACATCGCCCCCGCCGGCCGCGCCCAGCAAATCGTCGCCCAGGCCTGGGCGGAAGTGCTCGGGTACGACAAGATCGGTGCAGAGGATGACCTGCTCGACCTCGGAGCCGACTCGCTGATCGCGCTTCAAGCCTCGGCTCAGCTGGAGAAACTCACGGGCCGGAAGATGCCGATGGAAAAGTTCTTCGCTCAGGCAACGGTCGCGCACATCGCCTTGGCCTACACCGACCTCCTGCCGGATACGGTGGCTCCGGCAGCGGCGTCCCAATGGGAGGAGGGCGAACTGTGAGCGCGCCCCTGCTGCTCGACGAACTCGCGACCCAGCGGATCGAACTCCACGTCGAAGACGGCCGGCTGCGTTTCCGTGCTCCGCCCGGTGCGCTCACGCCAGCGCACAAGGAGCGCATCGCCGCACAGCGCGAGGACCTCGTCGCCATCCTGAGCGGGTGCGAGCGGCCCGAGCCCGAGACGTACGAAGGCGCGCCCGCCGCCGCCCAGGAGCGCTTGTGGTTCATCGACCAGCTCCAGGGGCCAAACCACACCTACAACATCCCGCTTTTCCTGCGTCTGCGCGGCCGCCTCGAAGCAGAGACGCTCCGCGGCGCGCTGGAAGATCTCGTGCGCCGGCACGACAGCCTGCGCACGGCGTTTCTGTACGACGGTGGGCGCCTGTGCGCCCGCAGCACGCGCGAGGTGACTGTGCCGTGGGAGGTGATCGACCTCACCACCCTCGCCGGAGACGCGCGCACGACCGAGCTTGGCAAACGCGCAGAGCACATCGCCACCCATCATTTCGATCTCAGCCGCGCCCCGCTGCTCCGCGCCGAGCTGGTGCGCCTCGCCGCCGAAGAGCACGTCCTGCTGCTGTGTTTCCATCACATCGTGACGGATGGCTGGTCGTTTGGCGTCATCCTTCAGGATCTCTCGGCTTTCTACGCCGCGCGGCTCAAGCACCAGCCGCCCGCGCTCGCTCCGCTGGCCTGGCGCTACCGCGACTACGTCGCCTGGCTCGACACGCTCCGCCAGAGCGGCGCGATGGACGCCGACCTCGCATTCTGGCGCGAGCGCCTCGCCGGCGCCCCTGCCACCACGACGCTCCCGCCCGATTTTCCGCGCCCATCCGTCCAGACCTTCACCGGCAATAACGTGCCGCTCACTTTCGACGCGCCGACGGTTGCCTCGCTGCGGGCCACCGCCAAGACGCTCGGCGCCACGTTGAACATCCTCGGGCTAGCCGCCATCGCCGCCCTCATCGCCCGCCGCACCGGGCAACGCGACCTCGTCATCGGACTGCCACTCGCCAACCGGGCACGCCGCGAGTTGGAGCCGCTCGTCGGCATGTTCGTCAACGTCGTCCCGCTCCGCCTCCAACTTGAGCCGGAGCAGAAACTGACCGAGCTGGTCTCGAAGATAAAGCAGGCGGTGGCCGAGGCCGTCTCGCACGGCAACCTGCCCTTCGAGCGCCTGCTCGACGCGCTCGGCGTCGCACGCGACACCGGGCAGAATCCCGTCTACCAGATCGCCTACAATTTCCTGCCGCCGCTCGACCACCGCCCTGCTTTCGCGGAGCTGGAGGTCGATTCGCCGCCGTTACTCGACGGGCCCGGCATCGCGAAGAGCGACTGCACCATCTACCTCGACGAGCACCGCGACACCATCGAAGGCCACATCGAGTACGCCGACAAACTGTACCGGCCCGAGACGGCAGCCGGCTGGGCCGCGGAACTCGTTTCACTCTTCCAAACGCTCGCGAAGAACCCGCAGGAGCCCGTCGGCTCCGTCGCGCTGCCTGGCCTGACCGGCGAGCCGCAATCCCTGCCGGAGCAATCGCCGTGGGAACTCTTCGCCGCTCGTGCCCAAAGCGCGCCCGACGCTCCCGCAATCGAGGAAGACGGCAACGTCACCCGCTACGCCGAGCTCCAGGCGCTGGCGGAAAATCTCGCGGCACGCCTGCACGCAGCCGGTGTGCGCCACGGCACACGCGTCGGACTACTGTTGCCGCGCGGCCGCTGGCACATCGCCGCGATCCTCGCGATCCTGCGCCAGGGCGCGGCGTTCGTGCCCCTCGATGCCACTCAGCCCGCGACACGTCTGGCCACGATGATCCGCAAGGCGGAACTGTCCGCCATCGTTGTGCCTCCGGGCGCGCCAATCCCGGAGGGAATTTCCGTGCCACAAGTGCATGCCGGGAGCGCCCCCGCGGGCACACTCCCGCCGCCTGCCAAGCTCGGTGCCGAGGACGCCGCCTATCTGATTTTCACCTCCGGATCGACGGGGGAACCCAAGGGCTGCCTGCTGCCTTGGCGCGCGTTGAACAACCTCACGCACGCCGCCATCCGGGCCCGGAGCATGAGCCCGGCGGATCGCAGCTCCCAGATCGCCTCGCCCAGTTTCGACGCGAGCCTGTTCGAAATCTGGCCCGCGCTGCTCTCCGGCGGCACACTATGCATCGTCCCCGACGCCCTGCGCATGGACCCGCCTGCGCTGCGCGACTGGCTGATTGCCCGCGCCATCACGATCCATTTCAGCCCGACGCCGCTCGCAGAGGAATTACTGGCGTTCGACTGGCCGTCACACACACCGCTGCGCATCCTCAACACCGGCGGGCAAACCCTGCGCCGCCGGCCACGTGCCGGCGCGCCATTCACCCTGGTCAACAACTACGGCCCCACCGAAACCGGCATCGCCTGTACTTGGTGCATCGTGCCGCCCGCCGAGCCCGATGCTCCGGCGCCGCCCATCGGGACCGCCCTGCCGGGTCTGCGCCTCTGCGTGCTCGACGAAACCGGCAACCAAGTGCCCGTGGGCGGTGAAGGCGAGCTGTACATCGGCGGCACCGGCGTCGGCCTCGGCTACTTCGGCGATGCCTTAACCACGGCCAGCCGTTTCGTCTCACTGCCCGGCCGCGATGGCTGCTGGTATCGCAGCGGCGACCTCGTGCGGCTGCGAGCCGACGGCTCGCTCGACTACGTCGGACGGCGCGACGGACAGATCAAGTTGCGCGGCTTCCGCATCGAGGTCGGCGAGATCGAAGCCGCCCTGCTCCGCCAGCCCGGCGTGGCACAAGCTGCGGTGCGCAAGGAGGGCGAGGCACTCGTCGCCTACGTCGAACCCGCCAACGAAGCTCGGCCCGTGCCTGAAACGCTGCGACACGCCCTCGGCGACCTTCTCCCGGCGTACATGGTGCCGGCGCATTGCCATGTCGTTTCGCGGCTGCCGCGCAGCACGAGCGGCAAAATCGATCTGCGCAGCATCCCGGAATCGTCCGCCGGTGCCGCTGCACGCAGCGCGCCCTCGAACATTCAGGCGCCCACCAGCTCCGTCGCCGCCATCGCCCGCGCGTGGGCCGCCGTGCTCGGTACGAGCGCCACGCCCGGTATCGACGACAACTTTTTCGACCTCGGCGGACACTCGCTCATGCTCGTGCGTCTCAAGGAGCGCATCCGCACCGAGACGGGCACCGAGATCGCCGTGCTCGAACTGTTCCAGAATCCCACGATCCGCCGCCAGGCCGCGTTCATCGACAAAGACACGCTCTCGGTCGCCCCAACGACCGAGCGCCCTGCGGTGCCGTCGGCTGGCGTCCCCGATGGCGCCATCGCGATCATCGGCATGGCCGGACGTTTCCCGGAGGCGGAGAGCGTTGAGGAATTCTGGCGCAACCTCTGCGCCGGGCGCGACTGTATCACACTCTTCACGCGCAAAGAACTGCTTGCCGCCGGCGTGCCGGCCGAGCTGGCCGACCGGCCGGACTACGTGCCGGCAAACGGCGTGCTGAAACACATCGACCGCTTCGACGCGGAGTTCTTCGGCATCCCCGCGCGCGAGGCCGAGGTGATCGACCCGCAGCAGCGCATGCTGCTGGAGGAGGCGTGGCACTGTTTCGAGGACGCAGGCATCGATCCCGCGCACGCAGGCGGACGCGTCGGCGTCTACGTCGGCGCAAGCCTCAACGGCTACCTCATCGAGAATGTGCTGCCGCGCCAGGATGTGCTCGCCGGCATCGGCGGCTGGGCAGCGCTGCTGGCCAACGGCACGGACTTCGCCTCCACCCGCATCTCCTACAAACTCGACCTCCGAGGGCCGGGCGTGAGCGTCAACACCGCGTGTTCGACCTCGCTCGTCGCCGTGCACCAGGCGGTGACGGCGTTGCAGGCAGGCCAGTGCGAACTCGCGCTCGCCGGCGGCGCCTGCGTGCGCTCGCGCCAGATTGACGGCTATCTTTACGAGGACGGCGGCGTGCTCTCGCGCGACGGTCGCACCCGCACCTTCGACGCCGCCGCGAGCGGCATGGTCGGCGGCAACGGCGTCGCGCTGGTGCTGCTCAAGCCCCTCGCCGCCGCACTTGCCGATGGCGATCCGATCCACGCCGTCCTCCGCGGCATCGCCGCCAACAACGATGGCGCCGACAAGATCGGCTTCACCGCGCCCGGCGTGGCCGGGCAGACGCGCGTGATGCAGGATGCCCTCGCGCGGTCCGGCGTGCCGGCGGAGTCGGTGCGCTACGTCGAGGCGCACGGCACCGGCACGCGCCTGGGCGACACGATCGAGGTCGCCGCACTCGCCGCCAACTACGCGCCCGGCGGCCGGCGCGAGGTGCCGCTGCATCTCGGATCGGTGAAGAGCAATGTCGGGCACCTCGACAGTGCCGCCGGCGTGACCGGCCTCATCAAGGCCGCGCTGATCCTGCGCGAGAAGACGCTCGTCCCGAGCCTGCATTTCGAGACGCCCAGCCCCGAGATCCGGTGGCCAGGCGACGCCTTCCGCGTGGCCACCGCCACAGAGCCGCTCGCGGGCGCGGGCGGGCCGTTGCGCGCGGCCGTCAGCTCGCTCGGCATCGGCGGCACCAACGCCCACGCGATCATCGAGGAGCCGCCGTCTCGACTGATTGACGACACGCCCGACGAGGCGACGCCTCACCTGTTGCTGTTTTCCGGACGCGACGCGCGCGCGCTGGCGGCCAACGCCGCGACCACCGGCGCGTGGCTCGCCGCACACCCGTCGGTGAAGTTGCGCGACGCCGCGCACACGCTGGCCTTCGGCCGCCGCGCCTTCACCGCGCGCGGTGCGATCTGCGCATGGGAGCGCGCCGATGCCGCCGCCCGGCTGGCCGAGCTGCCACCGCCGCCGGAACGGGCCGAAACCGTGGCGTTCCTGTTCACCGGCATGGGCACGCAGAAGCCCGGCATGGCCCGCGCGCTCTACGACCACGCCCCGGTTTTCCGCGCCGTGATCGACGAGTGTGCCACGCTGCTGGAGCCCGTGCTGAAGCTCGATCTGCGCACACTGCTGCTCGCCGCGTCCGGCGACGCCGGCGCGATGGCCCAGCTCGACCAACACCGCATCGGACAACCGGCGGTGTTTGCCCTCGAATTTGCCGCAGCGCGTTTCTGGATGGACCTCGGCCTGCGTCCCACGGTGCTCATCGGGCACAGTCTGGGCGAGTGGGTCGCCGCGTGTCTCGCCGGCGTCTTCACGCTGACCGATGCGCTGCGCCTGGTCTGCCTGCGCGGCAGCGCGATGGACGCACAGGCGCCGGGCGCGATGCTCGCCGTGAACCTGACCGAGCGCGAAGTCGCCGCGCGCCTGCCGCGTTCGCTCGACCTCGCCACCGTCAACGCGCCCGACCAGATCGTGGTCGCCGGCCCCGCCGAGGCCGTGGAAGCGTTCGCCGTGGAGCTGGAGCGCGAGGGCGTGCGTTGCAAGCGGCTACAGGTGACGCTCGCCGCGCACTCGTCGTTGATGGAGCCGATGCTCGCCGATTTTCGTGCCGCGGTGGCCGCCGTGCCGCGCCGTCTGCCCGACGCGGGCGTGCGGGTGGTTTCCAACGTCACGGGCGATTTTCTCACGCCGGAGCGGCTGGCCGATCCGGACTACTGGACGGAGCACCTGCGGCGCTGCGTGCGCTTCGCCGACGGGCTGGCGACGCTGTGGGCGCAGCCGGGGCTGGCACTGCTGGAATGCGGGCCCTCGCACACGCTCTGCAATCTCGCGCTGCGCGACGCGCGACGACCGGACGGTCGCGCCGTGCTGGCGACGCTCGACGGCGAGTGCGACCCGTGCAAGGAGTGGCAACGCACGCTGGAGACGGCGGGCGGGCTCTGGGCGGCGCAGCTGCCCATCGATCTCAAAAAGGTGTTCGCGCTCGCCGGCCCGCGCGGACGGCGCGTCTCGCTGCCCGGTTATCGTTTTCAACGAAAGAGCTACTGGCTCGATCCGGTGCCGACGGCCACGACATCGGCCGCACCTGCGGTGCGCAAGCGAGTGGAATCCGCGACGGGCGAAGCGCCATTGCCGGCCTCCGCAAGTCCGGCGGAGCGGCAGGTGATCGCCGCGATGCGCGAGCTGCTCGGCCCGGTGCGGCTCACGCGCACGAGCGACTTTTTCCTGAGCGGCGGCGACTCGTTGCTGGCCGTGCGGCTGGCGGCCCGGTTGAGCGAGGCGTTTGGCGCGCCGGTCTCGCGGGCCGCGGTTTTCGCGCAGCGCACCGTCGAGCGGCTAGCGGAATTGAGCCCGTCGGCAACCGCGCCAGCCACCGCCACCGAAGAAACGCCGTTGCCCGGATGCGTCGTGCGCCTGTGGGAAGGGGACGAGCGACTCGCACCGCTGGTGTTCGTGCACGCGGTGGGCGGCGGGGCGTTTATCTACCGCGATCTGCTGCAAGCGATGCGGCCGGCCTGCCCGGTGTATGGATTGCAGGCTCCGGGATTATGGAGCGACGAGGAGCCCATCGCCGGGCTCACCGAACAAGCGCGGTTCTACTACGAGCGCCTGCGTGGGATCGGCACGAACACTCCGGCATTGGTCGGCGGCTGCTCCTACGGGGGCATCGTGGCCTACGAACTTGCGCGCTTCTTCGGTGAGGGAGGCCACGCGGTGCCGGTTGCGATGTTCGACAGCCCCGGGCCCGGGCACATGCCCCGGCGACTGGAGGACGAGGCGGAGATCTTCGCCTACATGTCGCTGATGGACGACGCCACCAAAGACTACGACGCCGCGCTGGCCCGCATGCGGCCCCTGAGCCGCGAGGAGCGACTGGACCAGTTGCTCGACCTTTGGCGACACGGGCCGTACCAAGGTCTCACCCACCAGGACCTCATGCGCCAGTTTGCCGTCTTCCGGCGCAACCTCGCGAACATGTGGGATTGGCGGCCGACGCCCCACCCCGCCCGCATCCTGTACTACAAGGCGAGGGAGGGCGTGTCGTTGCTCGACCGTCACCAGGAGATGGCCTGGGTCCCGCTGGCGGGCGCCGGCATCGAAATCCTGCCCAGCCCGGGAAATCACTACTCGATGCTCGACACGCCACATGCCAACTTTCTGGCAGCCCATCTCAATTGCAGATGGTCAGAAGCCCGAAGCCCCTTGTAGCCTGTGCGTCCGTGGCGGCGACAGGCCGCCCTTTTGCCCCTCCCAACAATGGAAAACGACCCAACTCCCACCGGGTGGAAAGCCCGTATCGCCGAGAACTGGCAGCGCAGCCGGAAGGTAGTGCGCAACTATTTCCTGCTGATCTTTCTGCTGGGCCTGCTGTTCGTCGTGGTCTGTTTCGGCCGGATGTTCATCCTCGTGCGTCCCGGACAGGAGGCCGTCATCTGGAAAATGTTCGCGGGGGGCACGCAGACGGACCGCATCTACAACGAAGGACTGCAGGTCATCTGGCCGTGGGACAAACTCCACATCTACGACGTGCGCGTGCAGCAGATCCCCCACCAGTTCGACGCCCTGTCGAAGGACGGTCTGCCCATCCACTTCGAGATCTCCATCCGCTACCAGCCGGTGCGGGAGACCCTCCCCATCCTGCACCAGCAGATCGGCCCGGACTACGTCGAGAAGATCGTCAAACCCGAGGTGCAGGCCCACGTGCGCAAGGTCGTCGCCAACTACCTACCCGAGGAGATCTACACCTCGGAGGGTTATCTGCTGCAGATCATCCGCCAGGGCGCGATGGCCTCGCTGAGCGAACGCGACATCTCGCTCGACGACCTGCTCATCAAGCGAATGACGCTCCCGGAGATGGTCCGCACCGCCATCGAGAAGAAACTCACCGCCGAACAACTCTCCCTCCAGTACGACTACATCCTCATCAAGGAGAAGAAGGAGGCGGACCGCAAACGCGTCGAGGCGGGCGGTATCCGCGATTTCCAGCGCATCGCCGCCGAGGGCGGGATGTTCAAGGACTACCTCAACTTCTACGGCATCGAGGGCACGATCGAGCTCGCCAAATCCAACAACAGCAAACTGCTGATGTTCGGCAACCGCGACAACGGCCTGCCCCTCCTGTACAACCTTCCCAGCGACGCCCCCGAGGCCCCCGGCCCGGCCAAGCCGATCGAGATCGAGTCGACCCTGAGCAAGGAGACCAAGGCTCTGCTCGAAACCGGCCGCGTGCCCGCCCGACAAGGAGGACCGAATGAACGCAAGAACCCCTGACCGCCCGGCAAAGCTGAGCTGGTGGCTCGGCCTCATCGTCCTCTGCGCGCTGTCACTGGGCGGCTGCTATCGGCAAAGCCTCGACCGCGAGGCGTCCCACGGACTCGCCCAGGACCCCTACCCCAGATTGCCGCGCGACCACGCCGCCAGCCTGCGCGTCCTGGTCTTCGCCGACGCGGACATGCGCGAGGTCCTGGAGGCCTTCACCCAGCGCTATGGCGTGAAAATCGAGCTGGCCACCTTCGACAGCGACGACGACGCCTACCAACTCCTCTCCGCGACACCGGAGAAGTGGGACGTTGTCATGCTCAGCCAATACATGGCCAACCGGCTGCGACGCGAGAACCGGATCCAGCCGGTCCCCCGTCAGAACGACTTCATCTACCGTTACATCGACACGGCGGTCGTCGACACCAAAGCGGACCCGCAGATGCGCTACTTCGTCCCCTTCGACTACGCCACCCTGGGCATCTCCTTCAACATCGACTATCTCAGCGGCTTCCCCCGCGACTGGAACTACGTGCCCGCCCAGAAGAACAACAGCTACATCTACGGCCGAGTCGCCCTGCCCGACGACCAACGTTACGCCATGGCCGCGATCATGCTCCTCGCCGGCCTCGACCCGGCGAACCCGACCGCGGAGACCGTCGAGAAGGCCAAACAACTCCTCCTGTTCAACATCCGGGAACTCGGCGTTCGTTTCGTCCCATACAAGATGCTCAAGGACGAGATGCAGCGCCGGGACACCCTGCTCGCCGTGACCTGGAGCGGCACCGCCGCGGACATCCTCCACGACAATCCCGCCTGCCGTTTCCTCCTGCCCGAGGGCGCGTGCATCGTCTCCGTCGACGGTTTCGTGGTTCCCCTGGCCAGCCGCGTGCCAGAGACCGCGGCGGTCCTCATCGAGTACCTCCTGCACCCCTACGTTTCCATGCAGGTGGCCAACCGCTCCATGTACGCCTCGGTCAACCTGCGCAGCATGCGATACGCGAACCGCTTTATCATCAACGGCCCCAGCTGCATGATCGCCGCCCCGGAGAAGCTCATCCACATGCGCGCCCTCTCGCCCGAAGAACAGGCCCTCTACGACCGGGCCTGGGAGGAGATCAAGGCGGCGACGATCGACCCCGGCAAAATCAAGCTGATCCCCCTCAACTGAGATGAAGCACTTTCTCGAGTTCATCCGTAAGGAATCCACGGAGTTCCGCGCCCCCATCATCGTCGCCATCGTCGTGGCCGGCCTCATCAACGGGGTGGGCGTGGTCGTGGCCACCGGTGCCGCCAGCTCCCTCCAACCGGGCAAGGTCGACTTCACCAGCCTCCTGCTCTTCTGCGGCTGCATCGTGGGCTACTGGATCAGCAAGGAGCTCGTGCTCAACCGCACGACCGTCATTCTCGAGGACATCATCGAACGCCTCCGCCTGCGCATCCTCGGCAAGCTGCGCAACACCGACCTGTTGCCCTTCGAGGGGCTGGATAAGGGCCGCATCTATGCCACTCTCTCCAGCGATGCGGTGAGCATCTCCATGTCGGCGGGCATGGTCATCAACGCCAGCTCCGGGCTCGTGATGCTCGCCTTCACCCTGATCCTCGTCGCCATGATCTCGATAAAGGCGCTCCTGCTCATCGTCGGGCTGCTCGCGGTCGTGATCGGATACTACATGCGCCACAGCCGGCGCGTCGGCGAGGAACTCGGCCGGGCCGCCGGCCGCGAGAACGAGTTCTTCGAGAACCTCAACGGCTTCCTCGCCGGCTTCAAGGAGCTCAAACTCAACCGCGACAAGCGCACCGACTACTTCAAGGAGGAGATCGAGACCGTCGTCCATGCCACCAACACCCACCGCGTGGCCGCCGGCAAGGCCCTGAACCACTCGCTGCTCATCGCCCACACCTACGTCTTCTTCACCCTCGCCGGACTGATCTTCATCCTGCCGATCATCTCCCCCGCGGAGACCTCCGTCGTCACCACTCTCATGCCGGTGGTGCTCTTCTCCGCCGGTCCGCTCGCCGATGTCATCGTGGCCATCCCCGCCCTCGCCAAGGCCGAGGCCAACATCGTCAACATCTACCAGCTCGAGGCCTCCATCGACAAACGCATCGAGGAGACCGCCCGCGACCGCGCCACGGCCGACTTCGTCTCCCCTCCCGTCCGGTTCGAGTCCATCCGCTGCGAAGCCATCACATTCCAGTACCCGGCCAAGGGGCGCCACCCCTTCCGTATTCAGCCGGCCGATTTCGAGCTGAAGGCCGGCCAGATCGTCTTCCTGATCGGCGGCAACGGCTCGGGCAAATCCACCTTCCTCAAGATGCTTACCGGCCTCTACCGGCCGAGCGGCGGGCGTCTCCTCCTCAACGGCGAGGAGATCCACGAGGGCAACGCCACCATGCTCCACGAGCTGTTCTCGCCGATCTTCACGGACTTCCACCTCTTCAAACGCATCCTCGGCAAGGGCCCCACCGACGAGAAACGCATCGCCGAACTGCTCGCCCGCATGGAGCTCGCCGACAAGACCGGCATCGAGAACGGCCGCGTGACCAACCTCGATCTTTCCACCGGCCAGCGCAAGCGCCTCGCCCTCATCATGAGCAGCCTCGACGAACGCCCCATCCACCTCTTCGACGAATGGGCGGCCGACCAGGATCCCGTCTTCCGCAAGTTCTTCTACGAAGTGCTCCTCCGCCAGATGGTCGCCGAGGGGAAGACCGTCATCGCCGCCACCCACGACGACCACTACTTCCACGTCGCCGACAAAGTCTACGCACTGGAGTACGGCCGCCTGCTAGACTACGTCCCGCCCCAGCCCAAGGCATGATCGCCGCCCCGGCAACCACGCCGGCCACAGCCGCGCTGGAGCGGCAACTGCTCCAGCCGGTGGACGGCATCCCGGCGGATTTCTTCCCGCCCGGTGCTGCGTGGGTCCTCGAAAGGATCGAGCGGCTGCAGGCACCGCTCGCCGATCCGGAATCCTCCGACACCGCACACATGGTCCCCCTTCGCCTGCGCGAGTTCACCGCCGGTCGTACCGCCGCCCGCATGGCGTTGCGTCAGATCGCCTGCCGCGATTTCGCCATCCCGCGGCACCCCGACCGCTCCCCGCTCTGGCCCGCCGGCTTCTGCGGCAGCATCTCGCATTCGCGCACCCACGCGGCCGCCGTCGTCGCCCGCATCGGCCAAACCGTCACGCTCGGCCTCGACTTGGAGGAGGATGACCGCGTCACCCCCGAGCTCTGGCCGTACACGGCCACGCCCGATCAACTCGCCCGGCTCCAGGCGCTGCCCGCGCCGGTCGCGCGCCGACTGGCCTCGCTCTACTTCTGCGCAGGGGAGGCCTGCTACAAAGCCCTCGCCCCGGACCGGCAGCACGAGCTGCTCCGGAGCGGGAACACCGTCATCGCCATCACGCTCGGGCCACGGCCGGGCGAGATCCGCGCCCGTCTGCCAGCCGCGGCCGCACCCCGCCCCATGTCGGGGAGGTTCGCACACACCGCCGGCCACTGGCTTGCCGTTTTCGAGACGGAAGCGTGCTGAAATCCGAACAACAACCGGTTGACACCACTCCGCGCACGCCCTACTCCTCCACCCCGAGGAATTGTCTATAACCAATCGTTGTACAAACAGTTATGACCACCGAAGCCCCCGCCGCCGCCATCGAGTCCCCCGTCACGGATGAGACTCTTTCCCATGAACAACAAGCCCTCAAGCTCACGAAGCGCTATTCGCTCTGGGCCGCAGGCGGCGGGCTGATTCCGATCATCGGATTGGATATCGTGGCCATCATCGCCGCGCAGGTGAAGCTCGTCCGCGAGATCACCAAGGTCTACGGCGTCGACTTCAAGGAGGAGCGCGCCAAGACCATCATCACCTCGCTCATCGCCGGCCTCGGTATCGTCCCGATCGGCACCGGCATCCTCTTCAGCGTGGTCAAGGTGCTGCCGCTCGTCGGCCCCCTCGCCGCCACCGTGGCGCTGCCCACGGCCGCTGGCGCGATCACCTACGCCACCGGCAAGATCTTCATCAAGCACTTCGAAAAGGGCGGTTCGCTGCTCGATTTCAAGGCCGACAAGATGAAGTCTGCCTACAAATCGCTCTTCGAGGAGGGCAAACAGGCCGCGGCCGAGGCGACCCCGTCGGACAACTGACCCAATCGCTGTATCCGTGCTCCAATGATGATCGCCGTACCGTTCGCCGGAGTCATCCTCTACATCCTCGCCTGCTGGCTGATCGCCCTGCTGGGTCGCCACGGGAAGTTCGGCTTCTGGGGCAATTTCTGGGCCAGCGTCATCCTGACCCCCATCATCGGGTTCGTCATTCTCCTCGCTCAGGACAACCGCCCCAAGGCCGCCGCCAAGAGCCCCGGCAACTAACCGGGCATCTTCATACAGTTCCTCTTCCCGCACCGCCCCGTCCCGGTTCGTCCGCGACGGGGTGAGTTGTCTTCGCCCATGCGCGCAACGCGGAGGTGAATACGTCTTTGCAGTGGGCTTGCCGTCATCGAGGACAGCAGCCTCACCCTTCTCGCCCCGACCCGCCCCCGCATACCCCACCTGCTCGTCAGAAGCTCGCTCTCCGGCCACGCCCTCGCATTTCGGAATGGCCACGTGTCTTTGCGCTTGAAGCTCGGCTTCGACCTTCTCAGCCTCCGCCCTCCCGTGGACGCTCTTTCGAACCTGATCTGATGTCTTGCCGTGCTCCATCCCGAAACCGGGGAGGACCCGCTGATGCGGAGACGAGCGGGACGCAGGTCGCGGATCGGACGAGGCGGCAGCCATGCGGAACGCTTGCGCAGTCGGTCTTTGCCAAAGGTCTTCTTGGTTGTTACCAGCAACGGATACCGATCCGAAGCTGGACACTCACCCAGTCCGGTCAGGCAATTTCCCTCGTACGCCGGGATAGCTCAGTGGTAGAGCAACGGTTTCGTAAACCGTAGGTCGTGGGTTCGAATCCCATTCCCGGCTCCAGCGCGACAGCGCTTGGGATCGAAGCGCCGCGCAGCCGCGCTCAATCGCGCAGCGCGACCTGCATGCGCTTGCGATAGCACCCGGGCGGCTCGCCCATCAGTCGCTTGAACACGACACAGAGGTACTCGACGTGTTCGAAGCCGGTGAACTCGGCGATCTCCTTGAGCGGCAGATCGGTCTCGACCAGCAACTGGCGGATCTTCGCCACCTGCACACGCCGAATCTCGGCCTGCGGCGAGCGCCCGAGATAACGACGGAATCGCTTCTCAAGCAGACTGCGCGAGGTGAACGCATGCTTGAGCACATCGTCGACGGAGAGGCCGAGGCAGGCGCGCTCGCGGATGAACGTCAGGGCCGTCGCCACCATCTTGTCCTCGATCGCCAGCACATCGGTCGATTGGCGCGCGATGACCCCCAACCCCTCGATGCGCTGGTCCATCTCCTCCACCGGCCGCCCCGCCATCAACTGCGTGAGGCACTCGGCGGCATGGAAGCCGGCCTGAAACCCGTTTGTGGCGACACTCGACAACGGCGGCGTCGAGAGATCGCAGCGCATATGGTCGTTGTTGATGCCCAGCACCGCGACATCCTCGGGGATCAGCAGCCCCACATGTTGGGCGGCGTAGATCACCTGTTGGGCCCGATAGTCGTTGCAGGCCAGCACCGCCGTCGGTCGCGGCAGGCGCCCGAGCCAGACACCGAGCGAGGCGAGGTTGCGCGCGTCCCAGGCCGGCAGGGGATCCTCGGAATAGATGATGTCGTAAACCTCGCAACTGTGGCCGGCCAGACGCAGCGCCTCGAGGAACCCGTCGCGGCGCTCAGTCGCCCAACCGGTGTTGGCGTATCCGCAGAAGGCGAAGGAGCGGAAACCTCGTTCGAGAAAGTGCTCCGCCCCCAAGTGGCCGAGCCCTCGGTTGTCGGGCCGGATCTTCGGCACGCCGTCGATCGGCGGAGAGTCGTTGAGGTCGACAAGCGCGATCCCCAAGTCGCGGCACTGTTTGGCGAAATCCGGCGTCGTGTGGCGGCTGATGATGCCGTGCCACGAACGGCTGCGCAGCCAGTGCGGATCGAACTGGGCCCGCCCCTCGTCGTCATGAAACGTCTCCCACAGCCGATGGGAGCGCTCGTAGTGGACGATGCCCTTGAGCATCGCGGTGCACTCCTCGTAGCGCATCTCAAACACCAGCATGACGTGGGGTTTCATCGGGCGGACGGATTAAGCGTCGACTCCCGCCGCACGCGCCAGCGCGAAATCCGGCGGCGCGCCAGGCGCATCGGCCCCAACCGGTGGCCGGGCAAACCGCACGAAAAAGGCGCCCGGTCGAAACCGGGCGCCTTGAGCGGTGGCTGGCCACAGGGGCCGGCAGCGGAGCTTAGCCCTTGGTGGCCTCGTCGAGGATGTCGCCGAGGTTGGTGAGCTCGTTGCCGGTCTTCATCGAGTCGTAGGCCGAGGCTTCCGCCTGGATCTGCTCGATGCTGTAGTTGGCGGCCTTGATCGAGAGGCCGAGGCGGCGCTCCTCGCGGTCGATCTTGACGACGCGCGCGGTGACTTCCTGGCCGGGCTTGAGGACGTCTTTGATCTTCTCGACGCGCTCTTCCTGGATCTGGGAGATGTGCACCAAGCCGTCGATCCCGTCCTTGAGCTCCACGAAGGCGCCGAAGGAGGTGATCTTGGAGATCGTGCCGGTGACGACGTCGCCGATCTTGAAGACGCGGTCGATGTCGGACCACGGGTCGTCGGCGAGCTGCTTCATGCCGAGGCTGATGCGCTGCTGGTTCGGATCGACGTCGAGCACGACGGCATCCACCTCGTCGCCCTTCTTGAGGACTTCGGAGGGGTGGTTGACCTTGCGGGTCCAGGACATGTCGGAGACGTGGACCATGCCGTCGATGCCTTCCTCGAGTTCGATGAAGGCGCCGTAGGTGGTCATGTTGC
>JAEWNN010000128.1 GCA_023457035.1 Verrucomicrobiota bacterium | reverse complement strand
GAGCCGGAACCCGAGCCCGAGCCCGAACCGGAGCCGGAGCCGGAGGCGCCGCCGCCCGTGCCGCAGGACCCGACCGTCGCCAGCGCCATCGGCGCCCTGACGATCTCGGGCGCCCGTATGAACAGCCGGGGCGGCACCCTGATGCTCGGCGCCAAGGTCTACAACGCGGGCGATGTGATCAACGACGAGTTGGGCATCACGTTCGTCAGTTTCGCGGAGGGCACCCTCACCTTCCGCGACTTCCGTGGCGCCCTCTACCAGCGGCGCTTCTGAGCCCCTCGACCGCGCGCCGGCCGGCTTCAGTTTGCCGCCGGCCACCCGATGCCAGAGCGAGGAATGAGCACACGCGACCACAAACACGACGCCTGGCACCGCAGCCTCGGCTCCGGTGAGGTCCCCGCCGTGCACGATCCCGCGACCCAGCGGGCGCTGGACCGGGCGCTCGAGCTCGCGCGCGAGTGCCACGACCGCCACCGGCTCCTCAAGCCGTTCGAGGCCATGGCCGTCGCCTGCAAGGACGGGCACTCGACCGAGACGTTGTATTCGATCGCTCGCAACGCCGCCTTCGCCACCGGGGGCGATGTCGACACCGTGCTCAAACACCTCGAGCACGCCTGGCCGGATTTCGCGTGAAGCGGAAAGCGCGGCCGGAGGCGACAGAAGGTAACGAAGCGAACGAAGGAGTTGGGCGGCTGAACCGCCTGCCCTCGGCAAGCGAACGAAGCTCCGAAGTTGTCCGGGCCGAACTCGCCCTCCGTCCGGTATCCCTTGGTTCCCTTCGTTCTGTCGTCTGCGGGGATCGCGGCGGAGGCCCGCACCAATCCGGCTGCGCCGAGCCACGCCCGCCCAAGAAAAAGCCACCGGTCAGAAACCGGTGGCCAGGAAAGAAGCAGCGGCCGGGACGCGGGCTCAGGGCACCATCGGCCGGATCGAACCGTCGGCCTCGTAGAAGAGCTCCTGCACCTTCACGCACCGCCGGTGGCTCACGCCGCCGGAGAGGGTGGAATCGTGGTAGTAGAGGAACCACTTGCCCTGGAACTCGACGATCGAGTGGTGCGTGGTCCAGCCCAGCACGGGCGGCAGGAACGAGCCGCGGAAGGTGAACGGCCCCAGCGGGCTCTTCGCGGTCGCGTAGCAGAGCAGGTGGGTGTCGCCGGTGGAGTACGAGAGGTAGTAGGTGCCGTTGTACTTGTGCATCCACGGCCCCTCGAAGTAGCGGGCGGAGTTGTTGCCCGCCTTGAGCGGCACCCCGGCCTGGTCCACGATCACGGCGTCGGCCGGTGTGGTGGCGAACTGGAGCATGTCGGGCGTGAGCTTGGCGACCTTCGGGCACAGCGCCGGGGTCTCCTCCGGCGGGGTCTTCGCGTCGGCCAAGAAGCGGCCGGTCGGCCAGCACTGGAGCTGCCCGCCCCACAGGCCGCCGAAATACATGTAGAACTGGCCGTCGTCGTCGCGGAAGACGCACGGGTCGATGCTGAAGCTGCCCTTGATCGGCTCCGGCTCCGGCACGAACGGGCCCTCGGGGCGCGTGCCCACCGCCACGCCGATGCGGAAGATGCCGTCCTTGTCGCGCGCGGGGAAATAGAGGTAGTACTTGCCGTCCTTGAACGCCGCGTCCGGCGCCCACATCTGGCGCGAGGCCCACGGCACCTGGCGCAGATGCAGCGCCTCGCCGTGGTCGGTCGTCGGGCCGCCCGGCCGGTCCTGCGAGAGGACGTGGTAGTCCGTCATCTGGTACTGGTCGCCGTTGTCGTTCTCCTCCACCTCGAGGTCGAGGTCGTGCGAGGGGTAGATGTACATCCGGCCCTCAAACACATGGGCCGAAGGATCGGCGGTATAGATATGGGAAACGAGAGGTTGGCGGCTGCTCATGACGGGAGGGGTTGATGGGGAGACCACGGCGGTCCCCGCCGGATTGGAGACGCCAAACTTGCCCCATCCGCCGAGCGATCCGACCCTCGGCTTGCGCTAACAATTGAGCCCGCGCCGCGCCCGCCGCCGCCAAATCCGCAAGAACCGCAAAGCAAACCGCCGCCCGCCTCTGGCATCATCGCCGCGTCCATGACACCGAACCGCGCCACCACCCTGCACGACTACCACGAACGGCTGAACCGTGTCCTGCTCCACATCGCCCGCCACCGCGGCGAGGAGCTCACGCTCGACCGGCTCGCGGCCGTCGCCTGCCTCTCGCCGTGCCATTTCCACCGGATCTTCCGGGCGATGGTCGGCGAACCGCTCGGGCAGCATGTGCAGCGGGTGCGGCTCGAGACCGCCGTCGTCCAGCTGCAAACCTCCACCCGCAGCGTGCTCGAGATCGCGCTCGACGCGGGCTACGAGAGCGCGGCGGCCTTCGCGCGGGCCTTCGAGCAACGGTTCGGCGTCTCCCCAACCCAATGTCGCCGCGAACACCGCCTCGAGCTGCAGGTGCGCACGGCGCGTTTCCGCGAGATGAACGCCACCATGACCACACCCGAAATCCTCACCCGCTCCGCGACCCCGGTCGCCTACGTCCGCCACACCGGCCCCTACGCCGGCGTCGGCGCCGCGTGGGCCACGCTCTGCGGCTTCGCCGGCCCGCGCGGCCTACTCGGCCCCCGCACCGCCTATCTCGGCATCAGCCGCGACGACCCGAAGATCACCGCCGCCGAACAGCTGCGCTACGACGCCTGCATCAGCCTCGAGCGGCCCCTCGCCCCCGACGGCGAGGTCGGCGTGCAGACCATCCCCGGCGGCCGCTACGCCAAGTTCCTCCACTGCGGCCCGCACGAGAACCTCCTCGCCACCTACGACGCGATCTTCGGCGCCTGGCTGCCGCGCAGCGGGGAACGCCTCCGCGACGAGCCCGGCTTCGAGCTCTACCTCAACTCGCCCGACACCGCCGCGCCGGCCGACCTGCGCACCGAAATCTGGGTACCGCTGGAGTGAGGGGCCCGCGCCGGGCCGCCCGCCAGTCCCCGCCCGCCCGCTCCGGTCTCCCGGGCGGGCGTTCCGCTTCGCGGGTGCCGCCGCCGTCGGCCGAGGTCTTTTGTTGCACTCCGCCACGGCGGCACCCTTGCTTGCCGGCCTCACCCCACGACCGACCCGCCATGTCCCGCCACGCCGACAACTACCAACCCCTCTCCGAACAGGAGCTCTACGAGCTCGCCGGCTTCCTCGAGTCGCCGCTGGTGCCGCCGACCACCATGCGGATCTCCGCGGTCAACGGCCTGCTCACCTCGATCATCATCGGGCCACGCCCCATCCCGCCGAACGTGTGGATGAACTACATCTGGGGCCAGGGGCAGCCGCGCTGGCCGTCCGCCCAGCATGCCGAGCGCGTCGCCTCGCTGCTGGTACGCCACCTCAACACCATCGCGCTGCTGCTCGCCGGCCAGCCCCCGCGCTTCGCTCCGCTCACCTACACCCGCCACGAGGGGGAGAAGGCCACCGAGATCGTCAGCGACTGGTGTTTCGGATTCCTCGCCGGCGTGAAGCTCGACAACGAGGCGTGGAAACCCGTGCTCGGCTCCGAGGCCGACCCCTTCCTCGCCCTCATCCGCGCCTATCTCGAGCCCGAGAAGGAGATCCACGCACAGATCCTCGGCAAACTCTCCCCCGAGGACGGCCCGCCCGCGCAGGTGATCACGACCTGCGTGCTCGAGTTGCACCGGTTCTGGCTCGCCCGCCAGCCCAAGAAGCCCGCCGCCCCGGCCGGCAGCGCCATGCCGCTGCCGCTCAAGATCGGCCGCAACGACCTCTGCCCCTGCGGCAGCGGGCGCAAGTACAAGCACTGCTGCGGCAGCGCCCAGCCGCCGGCCGCCGCACCGGAGCCGGCGCCCGAGGCGCCCAAGGCCTGAGCTGATCCGCGCCCCGCGCCCCGGCTTTCCCGCCGGGGCTTTTTTGCGCCCGCCTCCGGCCCGCCGCGGCCGCCCTCGACCGCCACCGCTATTCCCCGCGGTGCCGCTCCTGACGCTTCGTGTTGCGCGTCGGCGCACCGCGCCGGGCGGCGAGCTCGGCCAGCGCCTCCTTCGCCACATGCGGCCGCACCGCCGCCGGCACCTCCAGATAGCCGATGCGCCGGCAGTCGCGGAACAGCGCCGCGGCCACCTCGGCCTCCGCCAAACCGCGCTCCGCGACAAGAAACTCGAAGGCCCGCGCCATCGTGCGGCTGAGCGCCAGCGCGTGATGCCGCCCCTCGTGCGCATGGAACCAGTCGCAGAAGTGCAGGAACTCCGCGAACGGCGAGGACTCCGCACCAGCGGAGTCCTTGGGCGCGAAGCCAAGGCTCTCCGCCACGCCGCGGGCGCCCGCCGAGGGCGCGCCGCGCCAGAACAGCGGCAGCGTCTCCACGAAGTTGCCACTGTTGCCGA
This sequence comes from Verrucomicrobiota bacterium, assembly GCA_023457035.1. Taxonomy (GTDB): domain Bacteria; phylum Verrucomicrobiota; class Verrucomicrobiia; order Opitutales; family Opitutaceae; genus CAJCBL01. The sequence goes on along the minus strand of JAEWNN010000128.1, from coordinate 39,443 downwards.
CCAGGTCCCAGTAGCGCGCGAACCGCCGCAGCCGCTGCATCGTGGGAAAATCGATCAGGCGGTTGCGCAGGATCTCGTACGGCGGCGCCGGGGAGTAGAGCATCGCCTCAGCGGCGTCGTGCCGCGCGATCGGCGCGCCGCGCAGCCGTTTGAGCAGTCCGACCTGGATCTCCTGCGGCCCGAGCGCGACCAGCCGGTCGAAGCCCACCGCGAACCCCGCCACCGTCTCGCCGGGCAGTCCGATGATGAGATCGGCATGCACATGCGCGGCGGTGTGCTCGCGCAGGAAGCGGAAGTTGTCCTCCAGCCGCGCGAGGTCCTGCCGGCGGCTGATCGCCGCCGTCACCGCCGGATCGAAACTCTGGATGCCGACCTCGAGCTGCAACGCCCCCGCCGGGAACCGCGCCAGCAGCTCGCGCAGCTCCGGCGGCAGGCGGTCCGGGACCATCTCGAAGTGCAGGAAGAGCCCGGGGTACCGGTGGGCGGTCGACGGTGGACGGTCGACGGTGGGTGGTGCGCCGGCCGCCGTGCCGGCGCCCCCGGATGACGCCCGCGGCTCGTCGGTCGGCGCCTCCCGTAGCGGCGCGGTTTCCGCACCGATCGGAACCGGACCGGTTCCGCCCCCCGTCGGTGCCTCCGCCATGCGCGCGAGGAAGAACCCGAGGATGCGCCGCGCCGTCGGCAGGTGGAGATTGAAGGTGCGGTCGACGAACTTGAAGTGCCGCACGCCGCGCACGAGCAGTCGCTCCATCGCCGCCAGGAACGGATCCAGCGGATACGGGCGCACCGTCTCGTCGAGCGACGACAGGCAGAACTCGCAGGAGAACGGGCACCCGCGCGACGCCTCCACATAGATGAGCCGGTGCGCGATGTCGTCCTCCGTGTACTCGTCGTAGGGCAACGCGAGGGTTGCCAGGTCCGGCGGCTCGGCCGTCACGATCTTCGCCGGTACTGCTCCGCCGGCGAGCACGGCGCGGCAGATCTCGGGCAGCGCCCGCTCGCCCTCGCCGCAGATCGTGCAGTCGGCCAGCCGCACGCTCTCCTGCACCTCGGGCTCGTGGCTCACCTCCGGGCCGCCGAGGATGACGGCCAGCTCCGGCCGCAGCCGCTTGAGCAGGGCCACCAGCTCGGTCGTGGGCGCCACGTTCCACACGTACACCCCGAGCGCCACGATCTTCGGCTCCAGTGCCAGAATACGCTCGGCCACATCGAGCGGCCGCTCCTGGATCGTGAACTCGACCAGCGCCGAGCGCTCGCGCAGCGCGCCCAGGTTGGCGCGCAGGCAGCGCAGCCCGAACGAGGCGTGGATGTACTTGGCGTTGAACGTGGCGAGGACGATGTCGGGCACTGCGCGACCCACCGTAGCGTCCGCCCCGCCCGTGCAAAGGGGCAAACGCCGCGCCACTGCTCCGGAGCTTGTTACGTAATACGCGACAGGCTCCGGTCCGAGGGGAAGCGGCGTCTCGGTGCGGGCGGGCCCGAAGAACCCGCCGTCCGAGGCAGATCTTCCTGCTCTCCGTACGAGAAACGAAAAGCCCGGGCTCGACTTCAGGCCCTGCCGCGCGCGCCAGACTCCGAGACTTCCTTCCGCGTCGCCCCCAGTGCTGCGGCCCCCAGGCTGGGGCCGGGGTCTCGGTTCATCGAATCCCTCCCGACTACACCGGCGGCTGCGCTCTATTCCGCCGCGGGCGGGTTGTTGATCGTGCCGCAGCGCATGCAGACCCACTGCGCAGCCCACTCCCGGTGGAGGACAGGCCAGACTTCGGCATTCCATCGCTTCGCGCGAGAGGCATCGCGCCACATGCCGATCCAGCCCAGCAGCAGGAGCGCCGCGATCCCGGCCGCGAACCAAGCCAGCGGAGAACCGATATGGAACAGCGGCCACACGATGGCGACGGTCGGAACCACAAACAGCACCAAGCAACCGAAGTTCCGCGACACCTCCTTCTGCCGCGGCGGCGCGCAGCGTTGCGCCAGCCCGGAGATGGATTCGCCCGACAACTCCACCGCGCCGCCGCCGCCTGCCGTGCCCACGGAGAGGCCCCCGGGGCCGAACGCCACGCCCGACATACCGCCGGCATGCGACCCGTTCAGCCGCACACTGCTCGAGCCAAGCTCATAGACGAGTTTGGCCGATCGCATGTCATCGCTACCGCAGTTGCCGCATCTCCAGTCCATCGGTTAGTCCTTCTTTCCGTCGAACGCCGCGTGCAGGCGGAGGAGCATCGCCGCGAATTCGGGCCAGGCGATGCCCGCCTCCTGCCAGTGCGCCAGCTCGTCCACCGTCTCGCCGCCTCCGGCCAACACAGCATCGATCATCATCGTCGGCTCCTCCCCGTGTTCGCCGCAGGAAAACTGCCACCGGCCGTGCCAGCGGGTAAAGATGCTCGCCGGCTCGTGGGCGCAGATCTCGCAAAGCGGCCCGTGCGTCCAAGCCGGGAGCGGGCCGATGCCGACGTCGCCCGCCGGGCCTCTCCTGAGCTGGCGCAACTTCAGGATACATCGGTCCCACTCGCCATCCGGCACCGCGGCACCGACCAGCGACGCCAGCAGCTCGCGGCCGCCGGACTGCACGGCATCGAGCTCGATGCCGCGATCCTCCCCATGCCCACCGCAGGAGAAAAGCCAGAGCCCGTCCACTCGGGCGAGATGGAGTGCAAGCCGCCGACTGCACACTTCGCAGCCGGGGACTCCAATCGCCCGCTTCAACACGTTGCGTCCACAGACCATATTGCGCCGGTTTCCGGCGGGGACGATTCCCTCATAGCCACACGCTCGGCACAACTCCGTAAATTCAAGACATTCCGCGATTCCCTTCGCGCCCAACCTCGCTCTCACTCCCGCCGTGGACAACGAGTGCCAGTTTTCGCCCGACCGTCGCCATCGCTACAGCCTGATCCATCGCTGGAATCCGCTATTCGGCGACCGGCTCATCCTCTGGATCGGACTCAACCCGAGCACGGCCGACGAGGCGAAGCTCGACCCCACGCTCACCCGCATCGCCGACTTCTCCAAGCGCGCCGGCTTCGACGGCTTCTGGATGGCCAACCTCTTCGCGCTGCGCACGCCCTACCCCGAGGAGATGATGAAGGCCGACGATCCGGTCGGCCCCGAGAACGACGCGTGGCTGTTGCGCGCCGCCGAGCGCTGCGAACGCGTCGTCGCCGCCTGGGGCGTGACCGGCACCTACCAGGCGCGCGCCGACGCCGTGGTGCGCCTGCTCGCCGGCCGCACACTCTGCTGCCTCGGCACCACGCAGGACGGACACCCCCGCCACCCGCTCTACGTCGCCGCGAAACAAGGCTTCGAGCCCTGGCCCTCCCGATAACCCGGATCGACACCCGTGCGTCGCGCTCTGTCTTGGTGGCATGGAGCCAGCCTCCGTCGCCTCGCGCGGCGAGTGACCCGGAGTGCGCACGCATGCGCCGGTCTTGTTCCTGTAGTGAGTCCCCCCGGGGGGCCGGCCCCAGAAAACCGTCGCCCTCGGCGGCGTTTCCTGAAAACCTCCCCGCTTTCTCATGCCATTCAAAGCTCTCGGCCTCGCGCCGAACATTCTCCGTGGCGTCCAAGCCATGGGCTACACCGACCCGACTCCGATCCAGCTGCGCGCCATCCCGACCGTGCTCGCCGGCAAGGATCTGATCGGCTCGGCGCAGACCGGCACCGGCAAGACCGCGGCGTTTGCGCTCCCACTCCTCACCAAGCTCGGCCAGCACTCCCCGCGCGGCCCGCGCGTGCTCATCCTCGAGCCCACCCGCGAGCTCGCCGCCCAGGTCGAAACCTCCTTCCGCGACCTCGCCCGGTTCACCGACATCCGCCCGCTCGTCGTCCACGGCGGCGTGGGCTACGGCCACCAGCGCAGCGAACTGCGCAAGGGCGTCGACGTGATCGCCGCCACCCCCGGCCGCCTGCTCGACTTCATGAAGGAGGGCCTGAAGCTCGACACCATCGAGGTGCTCGTGCTCGACGAGGTCGACCGCATGCTCGACATGGGCTTCCTGCCCGACGTCAAACGCATCATCCTCGCCTGCCCCGACGCGCGGCAGACGTTGTTCTTCTCCGCCACCGTGCCGCCCGAGATCGCCGCCGTGGCCGCCTTCGCGCTGCGCGACCCGGTCCGCATCGAGGTCGGCGTCAACCGCACCACGGCGCAGACAGTCGCGCACGCGATGTATCCGGTCGCCCAGGTGCAAAAGTTCGAGCTGCTGCTCGCGTTGCTCGAACGCACCGAGTTCGACAGCGTGCTCATCTTCTCCCGCACCAAGCACGGGGCCGACCGCATCGCGCGCCGCCTGAAGGCCGCCAACCACGCCGTCGCCGTGCTCCACTCCAACCGCTCGCAGAACCAGCGGGTCGAGGCGCTCGAGGGCTTCAAGAGCGGCCGCTACGAGGTGATGGTCGCCACCGACATCGCCGCCCGCGGCATCGACGTGGCCGGCATCTCGCACGTGATCAACTACGACGTGCCGAAGAACCCCGAGGACTACGTCCACCGCATCGGCCGCACCGGCCGCGCCCAGGCCGTGGGCGACGCCTTCACGCTGATGGCCCCCGAGGACGAGGGCGACGTGCGGGACATCGAGCGCTTCATCGGCAGGCCGATCGAACGACTCAAGATCGAAGGATTCGACTACGCCCCCTACGAGGCGCGCCCGCCGCGCCCGGAGAACCAGGGCGCCGGCGGCCAGGGGCGCTTCGCCCGCGGCGGCCAGCACGGACGCCAAGGCGGAGGCCGGTACGGCGGCGGCGGCCACCAAGGGGGCGGTCGCGGGCACGGCCAGAGCGGCGGTCGCGGCAAGTCCGCCCACGGGCAGAGCCAGAGCGGCCAGGGCCCGCGGCCGGCCCAAGCGCAGCCCAAGCCGAAGAAACAACACTTCGGCACCGCGCGCCACGAGGGTGGCGGCGCCGGGCAGCCGGCGCCTCAGCCCGCCAAGGGTGTGGTGCGCGGCTTCCTCTCCCGTTTGCGCGGCCGCTGAGCACGGCGCTTAGGGAGGGCGGCGCGGAGCGCGCCTCCTGTCCCAGCATACAAAACACAAACGGCCCTCTCGCAGGAGAGGGCCGTTGCTTGTCTTGTGCTGGTTTGCGTCGGGGGAAAGCGCTCAGCGCTTCATCAGGCCGCCGAGCCCCTTCTTCTTCTTGGGCTGCTCGGCCGGAGCGGCGGAGCCGGAGTCGGCGTTGCCCGAGGAGCCGTTGCTGGCGCTGGCCTCGCCGGGCTTGCTGTAGCCGGCCGGGACCTCGAACAGCGCAGCGTCGGGCGCGCCGGCCTTGAAGTTCTTCCAGGTGGTGGTGTTGCCGCCGGCGACCATGCGCACCGGCAAGCCGTCGCCGTTGAGGAACCAGGTGGTGGAGTTCCCGGCGAGGGTCATCTTGTACTCGGTGCAGGAGACTCCGTTGATGGTGGAGGAGCCGACCTTCTCCCACACGGGCTCGGGGCCGGTCTGGGCCGGCGCCGCGGGCGCATCCTGCAAGGGGTTCTCCATGACCATCTTCTGCCCATGCATGAGCGAGTAGGTCATCTTCTTGTCCTTGCGGATGATGGTGCTCATCTCCATCCCGCCGGCGTTCATGTCGATGCGCTGTTTGTCGCCATCAACCGCCATCTTCGACGCGGTCGTGGTGCCCCCGGCGACCATTTCCATCTCGACGGAGTAGGCCTTCGGCCATTCGGCCATCGGGGACTTGTTGGCGGCCTGGGCCGCCACAGCGGCGAATCCGAGGCAAAGGAGGAATTTCAGCGATTTCATTCTGTCTGGTGTGTTCAGGTTGTGGTGGCTGGGCGACCGGCCGGGCCGGCCGTCCAGTCGTTTCTGGGGGCTCGCAGTGCAGCGTGCCCGGGCACCCGAGACAACTGCCGGCCGGCCGGCGGTCACCCGTTCGTTTGAACGGGCCGAAATCCTCCGTGAACGGCCGCGTCAACCGCCGTGCTCGTCGGCCACGCGCCGGGCCTTCGTCGTGAGCTCCCCCTCGCATTCCGGCGAGCCGCGCCGCAGGTCGCGGCAGATCTGCGGGCGCTTCGCGTAGAGCGAACAGAAGAAGACCGGCGGCCGGCCGCGGTGGGTGGTGATGTGGAGGGCGATGCAATGCCCGTCCTCCATGCGCATGTAGGCGCGCTGGCCCACAAAACGCGCCACCGCCTCGGCCTCGGCGCCCAGCCGTGTCCAGTCGGCACCGCTCACCCGGACGTAGGTGGCGGATTTCGAGAAGCAGCAGACGCCGCAGTTCAGGCAGTCGGTGGGAGTCTCCATGGTCGTCGGGATCGGCCGATCCATGAAGTCCGCGGCGGATTCACCGGGGCGACGAGCACAAAGATCGGCCGGCCGGCGGCCCCTGGCACCAGCGCTTCCGCCCACCGCCACCTGCACCGAGCCGCGCACAGGCCCTCCGCACCGCGAGGGCGGGCGGAGGCGGGCGGGCGGCACACCAGCATGGCATTCCAAACAACCGGCGAGGACGAGGGCGTTTGGCGCTTGAATATGATGCCATTTGGCCGACGGTGCCGGCATGAAGAAAAGCCCGCGGGCCCTCGCGACGCCCCCCACCAATCCTCCGGTCGCCGCCGTCGAAGAGCCGGCGGCACTCTACGGCACCACCCTCTTGGGAAACCCGCTCGGACTCGCGAAGGCGATCCGCGAGGGGCTGCCGGTGGCCACGTTCTTCGATTTGCAGGACCGGCTCGCCCTCACCACCGCCGCGCTCGGGGCGGTGCTCGCCCTGCCCGCGCGCACGCTCCAACGCCGGCGCGAGGAAGGCCGCCTGAGCAAGGAGGAGTCGGATCGGCTCGCCCGCCTGCACCGCGTGTACGAAGAAGCCCGCCGTCTGCTCGGCAGCGGGCCCGCCGCCGCCGAGTGGTTCAAGGAGCCGCAGATCGCCCTCGCCGGGTCGAGCCCGCTCGCACTCTGCGACACCGAGCCCGGGGCGCGCGAAGTCGAGCGGCTGCTCGGCCGCATCGAGCACGGAGTCTACGCGTGAGAATCTCCGCCTGGAGGCTGGTGCGCGCGGAGCTGGCCACCCACGCGTTCGAGGGCGAGGGCGCCCGGCTGTACGGTGGCCGGTGGAACCCTCCGGGGTGGTCGGCCGTCTATGCCGCGAGCAGTCGCGCGCTGGCGGTCCTGGAGGTGCTCGCCCATCTGCCGAAGCCGTTGCGCAACGCCGCCTTCGCGCTCCACCGCGTCGAGTTCGACGAGGCCGAGCTGGAGACGCTCGGCGCCGCCACGCTCCCGGGCGACTGGACGCAGTATCCGCCCGCCGCGGGCACGCAGGAGGCCGGGCGCCGATGGCTGGAACGTGGCGAACGCGCGGTGCTCGCCGTGCCCAGCGTGCTGCTACCGGAGGAGCGCAACTTCGTCTTCAACCCGCGGCATCCCGCCTTCGCACAGCTCCACCCGCAACGCGAACGGCTGTTCCTCTTCGACCCGCGGCTGGGCTGAGGCCGCGCGGCGCTACCGCGGGCGCACCAGCAGCAAGGTGCGGTCGTCCGACGCCGGGGCGTTGAAGGCGAAACTGCACAACGCCCGGTCGACCTGCTGGCGGATCTCCGCCAGCGGCAGGTGGCGGGACTCGCGCAGCACCGCACCGAGCCGTTCGCGGCCAAACTCCTCGCCCTCGGGATTGGCCGTCTCGGTGATCCCGTCGGTGTAGAGCACGAGCAGGTCCTGCGGGGCGAGCGTCACCGCGGCCTCCTCAAGGCACTCGTCGAACAAGGCGCCCGAGTCGAGCCCGAGCGCCATGCCCGCCGGGCACAGCTCCTCCACCGCGCCGGTGCCGGCGCGGACGACCAGCCCCGGCTCGTGGCCGGCGCGGCAGTAGGTGAACACACTGGTTTCCAAATCCAGGATACCGTAGACGACCGAGATGAACATCGCCTTCGGCATGTCGGGCTGGACGATGTAGTTGACCATGCGCAGCACATCGGCCGGGGCCCACCCCCCCTGCGCCTTCACCCGCAGGGCCGTGCGGCACGAGGCCATCATCAGCGCCGCCGCCGTGCCCTTGCCCGACACATCGGCCACCGCGAAGCCCCAGCGCCGGTCTCCGACCGCGAAGAAGTCGTAGTAGTCGCCGCCGACCAGGCGCGACGGGGTGTAGAGCGTGTCGGTCTCCACCACTCCGATATCGGGGTAGATGCTGGGCAGCAGGTGCTGCTGCACCTCGTGGGCCACGCGCAGATCACGCTCCCGGGCGACGCGGTCGCGCTCCTCCGCCTCCTTGCGCGAAGTGATGTCGGTCAGGATACCCTCGTGGTGGGTCGCGCGCCCCGCGGGGTCGAACCGCACCGCGGTGCGGTCATCGATCCAGCGCACCCGGCCGTCCTTGCACACGATGCGGTACTCCTGCCGGTATTCGGCATGCGCGGCGGAGGTGTGCGCCCGCACCTCGTCCATGACCCGCGCGACGTCGTCGGGATGGAGGAGGTCGACATAGCGGACCCGCCCGGCGATCAGATCCCGCGCGCTGTAGCCGAACTGGGAGATGCTCTCCGAGACGAACTGCACCGCCCAGCCCTCCTCGGCGCCCCAGAGCACGGCGACCGAGGGCGACCGCGCGATGATGCGCTCCAGCTCCTCGCGCCGCGCCAGCGCCGCGCGCAGCTCCACCTGCGCCGCCCGGCGCTGCGTGACGTCGCGCCCGATCCCGAAGAAGATCGGCGCCCCCTTCTCGTCGCGGATCACCGAACCGGTGGAGGCGTGCCAGCGCCATTCGCCGCCGGCATGGCGGATGCGGTACTCGATCGAATGGCTCGAGATCCCGGCCTCGAGCACCTCGTGGAAGAACGCCTTGCAGGCGGGAACATCGTCGGGATGCACGAACTCGGTGAAGGCGTGGCCGACCACGTCGCCGAGGGCGTGGCCGAGCTTGAGCGTCCAGGCCGGGGAGACGAAGGTGCACACGCCGCCGGAATCGAGCGAGTAGAGGATCTCGCTCGCGTTCTCGAAATACCGCCGCAGGCGCAGCTCGTTCGCGCGGGCCTCCTGCTCGGCGCGGACCCGGTCGGTGATGTCCACGAGCATCGCGAACTGCTGGATCACCCGCCCGCCCTCGTCGCGCAGGACCGCGACCGTCAGCCGCCCCCAGACGACCCGGCCGTCCTGGTGCACGTACCGTTTCTCGAGCGTGAAGCTGTTTGTCTCACCACTTTGGAGGCGCGCCCGGAGCTCCTCCTCGTCGTCGCGGTCGTCGGGATGGGTGGCCCGGAGGAGATCGCCGTAGCTGCGCGCCTCCTCGGCGGCCAGACCGATGATCTGGCAGTACCGGTCGTTGAGGTGATGGATGGCGGGTTCCCCGAACTCCACCCAACTGATACCGACCGGGGCGTGCTCGAACAGGATGCGCAGCTGGTCGTGGGCGGCCTTGAGCTGCGCGGTCCGTTCGTGCACCCGCTGCTCCAGGCTCTGGGTGAGCTGCCGCACCTCGAGCTGCGCGAGCTTCTCCTCCGTTATGTCGGTGAGGATACCGTCGTAGAAGGCCACATGGCCGGCGGCATCGCGCCGGACCACGACCCGGTCGCGGATCCACCGCACCTGCCCGTCCTTGCGCACAATCCGGTGCTCCAGCGGCACCGGGTTCTCCCCGGCGAGCGCCGCGCGCGCGTGCGCGAGAACCGCGGGCCGGTCCTCCTCGGGCACCATCAGGAGCCATAGGTTCGGGTTCTGGAGGAACTCCTCCATCGAGTACCCCGTCACGGCTAGGCAGGAAGGGGTGTGCGTGGTCGCGACCGCCTGGCCGCCGCGGACCTCGACAGTGTAGTGGTAGTCGGTCACCGAAGACAGCAGGAGGCGGTACAGCTTCTCGCTCTGCTGCACCTGCTCGGTGCGCTCCCGCACGTGCCGCTCGAGATCGCAGGTCAGCCGGCGCAGCTCCTCCTCCACCCGCTTGAGCCGGGTGACATCGGTATGGATCGCCAGGAACCATCGCGGCGTGCCGGCCGCATCCGGCACCGGGGTGATGGTGGTCTCGACCCAGAAAGGGGCGCCGTCCTTGCCCCGGTTGCGGATGATCCCCCGCCAGACCCGCCCCGCCAGGATGGTCGTCCACAGCTCCCGCCAGAACTCCGGCGGATGGTGGCCGGAGTTCACCACCCGATAGCTCCGGCCGAGGAACTCCGCGCGGGTGTACCGGCTGACCTCGCAGAACCGGTCGCTGACATACCGGAGCACCCCATGGGCATCCGCAACGCTCACGCCCAGATGGGCCTCCGCCGCGGTGCGCAGCGCCGGCAAGAAACACGCGGGCAGCGCTCCGGGCGGAGACAGCGGTTCCGCTTCGTTGGCGTCGGGAGGGGGCATCGGATGATCGGAGTCCATCGGCATCGCACCTACGCGCGTATCATGCACCAACACCGCGTGCAGCGCCAGTAGTTTGCCGATACTGGGAACCGGCGCCGCTCACCCCGCCGCCCGCCACTGCTGCAGGTGGGCCACCAGCGCAAGATAGGCGGCCTCCGCCCCCCGCGCCTGCGCCTCGCCGCGCGTCGCCGCCGGCAGCGCCAGCCGCGCCTCGCGGCGGATCTCCCGATTGTCCGGCAGCCGGTGGCAGAGCGCCCAGAACAGCCCGGCCTCGGGGAATCCGCGCGCGGGCGCCGCCTCGGCGTAGCCCGTCGTGGCGACCGCGACCTCCACACCGAACAACGCACAGGCGCCGCGCGCCATCTGCCAGGCCACCCCGGCCGACACGCAGTCCACGGGCGCCGCTTCCGCCCGGTCCACCCCGAGGTGGCGCACCTTCTGTTCGATCGTGTAGGCCGTGATGCCGCCGGCGAAAAACTCCGATGCCCCGGCCTCCGCGGCCACCAACGCCTGGAGGCGCCCCGCCGTCATGCTCTCGGCCACTGCAAGGCGCAGCCGCGGGGTGCTCAACATCAGTCGTTTCAGCATCGACACAGCCTCAGCGGTTCCCGCCCCGGCGGCAAACGCGCGGTGCAGGGGCCCGGCAAATTCGCGGGGTCGTTCCGGTCGCGGCCCGCGACCTCCGGGCGCACCGCACGGCGGAACCAGGTGCTTCGTGAAGGCGCCCCGGGGCCGGCACCGCCGGCGCCTCAGGCGATCTGCCGGTACTTCACCGGCGGGATCTTGAACCGGTGCCCGGAATCGAGATCGGTGAAGATGTGCCACGCCGGATCGTCCGCGTGATGCACAAACACCTCCAGCACCTGCCCTTGGTTGTAGTGATATTCTTCTGCTTCGATCAGGTGGTCCTCGTGCCGAATGGCTTCGCCGAGTTCCCCGGTGTGGTTCTCCAGAATCTCGATTTTCCAATTCATGGGAGTAAGGGGTTGCACTGCAGAGCGCCAGGGGTTGGCGCACCTCGCAGCATGCGGCCCGCCGGCCCCCGGTCAAGCGGCACCGCCCCCGCCCTCACCCGCTAGAAGAGTTCTTCCCGCTCAGCGGTGGGTTTCCTTCTCGGCCCGGGTCCGCAGCGCCTCCAGCCCCTGCTCCAGTTCCCGGCCCTCCGCCCGCCGCAGGAGCAAGCCGAACCAGCGCGCCAAGGGGCTCCAGCCCAGCCGGCCCTCGCTCGTCCAGGTCACATGCGTGCCGCGGCCGCCACCGGTGCCGACCAACGCGAAGGTGCCGTCGCAATCGACCGGCAACCCCACAAACGACATCCGGTACCGCAGCAGCTCGGGCGGCCGCGCCTCGAGGATCTCGGCCCGGCCGCCGCCCTGGCTCGTGCTGCGCCACTGCGTCCACGCGCCGGGGCCGGTCGTCGTCGCGGCGAAGGTCGTCTCCATCCGCGGGTCGCGCGCCGCCCAGGGGCTCCAATCGCGCCAACGCGCCAGATCACCAACAAGAGGGTACACCGTCGCCGGCGGGGCGGCGACCGCGACCGCGCGCACCACGCGGTACGTCCGCGGCAACACCAGGCCGACCAGCCCGAGCACGACGACGATCAGGGCGAAGGCGAGGCTGAAGCGGAGCAGGTAGCGCATGGGCAGGCAGGCCGGCGGAGGGCGGTCGCCCTCAGGCGAGTTCGACCCCGATCGGGCAATGGTCCGAACCCGTCACCTGCTGCTGGATGAAGGCGTTCTTCAGCCGCGGGCGCAGCGCCGCGGAAAGGCCGAAGTAGTCGATGCGCCAGCCGATGTTCCGGGCGCGGGCGTTGCTCATGTGGCTCCACCACGTGTACTGGCCCGCCAGCCCGGGATGCAGGGCGCGGAACGTATCCACGAAGCCCGCCGCCACGAGGTTCGAGAACCCCTCGCGCTCCTCCCAGGTGAAGCCGTGGGTCCGCTCGTTGCTCTTCGGGTTGGCGAGGTCGATCGGCTCGTGCGCGACATTGAGATCGCCGCAGAACACGACCGGCTTCTTCGCCTCGAGCCGCTTGAGGTACTGCAGGAACGCCGGGTCCCACGCCTGGTGGCGATACGGGAGCCGCTCCAGCTCGCGCTTGGCGTTGGGGGTGTAGCAGTTCACCAGGAAGAAGTCGTCGAACTCGGTGGTGAGCACGCGGCCCTCCTTGTCCTCGAGCAGGCCGTCGAGCCCGCGCCGCACGCCCAGCGTCGGGCGTCGCGTCAGGGTGAGCGTGCCGCTGTAGCCGGCCTTCTCCGCGCTGTGCCAGTGCGCCGCGTAGCCCTCCGGCCAGATCACCTCGACCTGCTCCTCGCGCGCCTTCGTCTCCTGCAGGCAGACGACATCGGCCTGCTCGCGCTCGATCCACTCGAGCAGACCCTTCTTCAAGGTGGCGCGCACGCCGTTGACGTTCCAGCTGACGAGCTTCATGCGCCGCCGAGCCAAGCCGCATCGCCGCCCGGGCGGCGAGCGAAAACCGGCGGCGTGTTCCAGCCGCTGTTCGCCAACCCGCCGACCGCACTCGCGAAACTTGCGCGACCTTGGCCGCACCGCCACGCTGCGCGGCATGTTCGTCCACAGCGTCCGCTTCTACCTGAGCCCCGAGCTCCCCGCCGAACGCCGCGCCGCCCTGCGGGCCGGCCTCGAAACGTTGCGCACCATCCCCTCCGTGCGCCAGCTCTTCGTCGGCACCCCCGCCCCCGTGCCCGCGCGTCCGATACTCGATTCCGAGTACGCCTTCGCGCTCACCGTGCTGTTCGACGACCTCGCCGGCCACGGCGCCTACCAGACGCACCCCACGCACCTGAAGTTCGTCGCCGACCACAAGGATTGCTGGACGCGCATCGCCGTCTTCGACGCCGCCTGAGTCCTCCCCGGGAGGGCGCGACCTTGGGAGCGCCGCCACCCGCGCCCCACCCACCGGTCGTTCCCTCCGCACCTCCTCCATGGCCGCCCCGAGAAACGCCTCGATCCCCGCGCCCGCCTCCTGCCGGCTCGAGGTGAAGGTCATCCCCGGCGCCTCGCGCGACGAGGTCGCCGGCACGATGGGCAACGCCGTGAAGATCAAGCTGCGCGCCCCACCCGTCGAGGGCCGGGCCAACGAGGCGCTCGTCGAGTTCCTCGCAGCGCGGCTCGACCTGCCCCGCCGTGCCCTGTCACTTGTGCGTGGCGACACCTCCCGCCAGAAGCTTCTGCGCATCGACGGCCTCGACCTCGCCGCCGTCCGCGCCCGCCTCGGGTTCTAGCCAGCGGCAGGGATCGCCCCCGCGGCCTCAGCACCAGCGCCGCACCCGCCGGCAGTAGCCGGCGTAGGCGTCGCCGAAGAGCGCGCGGAGCGTCCCCTCCTCGGCGGGGATGATCACCCAGTTCGCGAAGACGAAAAAGAGGGCGGGCGCGAGGAGCAGGCCGATGCGGCCCCACCCCAACCACGGCACCACCGCGAGCAGCAGCATGGCCAGATAGAGCGGATTGCGGGAGACGCGGAACGGTCCCCGGCACAGCAAGGCGGTCGGCTGCCGCTGCGGCAGGATCGTCGTGCGGTGACGCCGGAACTCGAGCGCCGCCCATCCGCACCAGAGGAGTGCGCCCAACGCGACAGCCCACGCCAGCCACAACGAGTGGAACCACACGGTCCGCAGCGGCGGCACGAACCAGCCCGCCAGAGCGGATAGGCCGATCGAGAAGGCCCACGCCAGCGGAGGGGGGATTGTTGCCGGTGTCATCAGCGCGGGAGCCTGCGGCCGGTCCGGTGCGTCGTCGAGTCTGGCGATGGCGGCAGGAACTTCCCAAATCCCACCGCCTCCGGATGGTTCGCGAGAGGTGCCTGCTGCGCGAAGGGATCCTGCCCCGCGGGCCTGGGGCCGGCGGGGCAAGTCCACCATCGCCCGGAGCCGCCTCCGGTGGCTGGTCTGCGAACGAAGCTTCGGGAAACCACGCTGGTCCGACCGCCCGGATACAGGCGCGGGCGCCCCGAACAAGGCGCCCACGCAAGGGTAACTAGGATACAGAGGATCAGGCCTTCGGCTCCGGCTTGCTCTCGGCGGGGGCGGTGCCGAGGAAGCTCGGGAGGTTGAGTCCGACGTTCTTGGCGAGCTCGTTGATGGGCAGCACGCCCTTGTAGAGGTCCTGCACGAACTGGCCGGGCCCGGCCGCGCCGCCATTGCCGCCCCCCATGACCACGATCTTCTCGAAGGAGAGCCCCTTGATCGCGGTGGCCTGGATCTCGGCGATGCGCACGATGTTCTCGGCGATGAGCAGCTGCGTGGCGCCCTGCGTGTCGTGGGAAACCTTGAGGAGCTTCTCGAATCCGGCGGCCTTCGCATCGAGAAGGGCCTGGGTGCCCTCGGCCTCGGCGACGAGTTTGGCGCGAATACCGGCGGCCTCGCCCTCGGCGACGCGCTTCACGCCATCGCCCTCGGCCTGCTTCTGGATGAGGTAGGCGGCGGACTGGCCTTCCTGGAGGAGGCGGGCCTGGGCGGCCTTGGCCTCGGCATCGATGCGGATGCGCTCCTTCTCGATCTCGGCCTTCACGATGAGGTCGGCCTGTTGTTGCGCTTTCTCGCGATCGGCGCGAGCGAGCTCGGCCTCCTGCTGGGCCTTGTAGCCTTCCTGCAAGGCGCGTGCCTCGGCCACTTTCTGCGCGGCCTCGACGCGGCGCTTGGCCTCGGCCTGCTCGGAGGCGAGGTCGGCGTCGGACTTGGCGATGATGACCTGGGCGGTGTTCTCGCCCTTGCGCGCCTCGGCATGGGCGTTGGCCACGCGGATGGCCTGCTCCCGCTCGGCCTCGGCGCGGCCGATGGCGCCGCGCTGGTTCTCCTGGGCGACCTTGATCTGGGCGTCGTTGATCGCCTTCGCGGCGGCTTCCTTGCCGAGCGCGTCGATGTAGCCGGAGGCGTCGCGGATGTCGCGGATGTTGCCGTTGATCATGCGCAGGCCGACCTTGTGGAGCTCGACCTCGACGCCCTTGGTGATCAGTCCGATGAGCTTCTCGCGGTCGTTGTTGATCTCCTCGATCGTCATCGAGGCGAAGACGACACGCATCTGGCCCATGATGATCTCAGAGGCGAGTTGCTGCACCTCGTCAAGCGTGCGCCCGAGCAGGCGGGTGGCGGCGTTCTGCATGACCTCCGGTTCCGTGGAGATGCCGATGGTGAACGAAGCCGGAGCGTCGATACGGATGTTCTGACTGGAGAGGGCGCCCTTGAGCTCGATCTCGATGTTGATCGGGGTGAGATCGAGGTAGGAGTAGCTCTGGAACATCGGCATCACGAACGTAGAACCGCCGTGGTAACATTTAGAAGACAGGCCGTTGGCGAGCTTGCCGTAGACCACGAGGATGCGGTCGGGCGGGCACATGCGGTACCGCGACACGAGGGTCATCGCCACGATGAGGACGAAGACGATGGCGAAGGCCACGAGGAGGATGTTGATGATGTCCATGGTCGGAGGGTTGGGAAAGAGACGTGAGGCCGGGCGAGAGGGAGGGATGCAGCGGCGTTGCCGCCCGCGGGTCGAATCGGGCGTCAGCCCAGCGGTTCGACGAGGACCGTGCGGCTGTCGACGATGGCCACGACCTTCACCTTGTCGCCGCTGGGGATCGCCTTCGCGGCGGCGCTCAAGGCGGCGTAGGTCTCCTGCCGTCCCTTGAAGTTCACGATCACTTGGCCGCCGGCGGCCTTGGCGGCGGGAAGAGTGAGATAAACGGTGCCGACGGCCCCCACCGTGTCCTCGATGCGTGCGGTGCCGTCGCTGCGCATGGCGAAGATCGCGCGGAACATCAGCACGATCACCGCCATGATCGCTCCGCCCGCCCCGAGAGCGCAGCCGAGCGCGGCGATAAAGGAGAAGCCCGCATCGAGCGCGAGGCCGCCCGCCCAGCCGAATCCGAGGAAGAAGCCGGTGAGGGGCTTGACCGAGAAGATGCCGCCACCGCTGTCGCCATCGTGCGCGCCGGCTGCATCGGCGGACCCGAGCGCATCGACCGCATCGTCGTGGTCCATGCCCAACAAGGAGAGGATCATGAGCACCACACAGACGATGCCGGCGACGAGCCCGATGCCGTAGAAGAACTGCTTGGCGAGCGAGAGCTCGGTCCACCAACCGTTGAGGCGTTCGATGAGGGCGAGAGTCGTCATGGGGTTTCCTCCGGAAGCATCATTGCAGATACCGCGCGCGGTGGGTATTACAATCCTGTTTACCCGTTTGTCGCCACGCGGTGCAGCCCGTCACCAAAATCTCCATGGGACCGGCCCGTGGCGCGCGCCACCGCGCCCGATTTGGGATTGCGGCAGGAAAAACACGCGCCGACAGTGCGGGGCACACGATCCGTGCTCGGGTCGCCCTCGCCATGTTTCAGGTCACGTTTTCCGATCAGAGCGTCAGCGAGCTCAACAAGCTCGACCAACTTGCCCAACTCGGGGTCATCGAACCGTTGGGCAGCCTGACGGCCGCACAGTTGGCGCAGCCGCGCGAACCGCTCGGCCAGTTCTCCCGTGCCGGACACACCTTCTACCGGCTGCGCTCGGGGGACTTCCGGTTCTACTTCGAGCGCCAGGGCGACACTCTCCACGTGCACTGGATTCTGCACCGCAACTCCCTTGAGGACTTCCTTTTTCGCACGAAGCTGCCGGTGACCGACCAGCAACTGGTGGAACAGCATTCGAAGTTCTGGAAGTACCTCGAGAGCCTGACCAAGTAGGCTCCGCATTCCGCCAACCACCCGCCATGTCGTCGGATCTCCATTCCCGCGAGAATCCCTACAACGTCACTCAGGCCAGCCGGATCTATTTCCTGCCGAACCTGATGACGGCCGGAAATCTGTTCTGCGGTTTCGTGGCGGTGATCAAATGCATCCAAGCCCGGCTGATCGCCGATGCCGGGATCTACGCGTCGGTCCACGGCAGTGCCTCGCCGCGCGAATACTACATCCAGGCGGTGTGGCTTATCCTTGCCGCGGTGCTTTTCGATTCCTTGGACGGCCGCCTGGCACGCATGGGGGGGCGAACCTCGCTGTTCGGCGCCGAGTTCGATTCGCTCGCCGATGTCGTCTCCTTCGGCATCGCTCCGGCCCTGATGGTGTTTTTCCTCATCCTCGCGCCCAAGGACGGATACCAATGGTTTCGCGAGTTCGGTTGGTTCGTCGCCTTCATCTATCTGCTCTGCGCCGCGGTGCGGTTGGCACGTTTCAACGTGATCACGAATCCTCTGCTCCAGCGCGCCGAGCACGAGTCGAACAAGGATTTCCTGGGTCTGCCCGTGCCGGCGGCCGCCGGAGCGGTCGCCTCGCTGGTACTTTTTCTCCTGCATCTGGCGGACAACGAGCGTTCGCTGCAGAAGACCACTTTCGCCCTGCCGGTGCTGTTGTTGCTCATCTCGTTTCTGATGGTAAGCACCATCCGGTACCCCAGCTTCAAGAAGATCGACTGGCAGACCAAGACCCGGCTCTGGACATTCATCCTGCTGCTCATCGTCGGGGCACTGGTCTGGAAGCTGCAAGAGATCTCGTTTCTTGTGCTTTTCCTCGGCTACATCGGCTTCGGCATTGTGCGCCATGTCCGCCGCCACGTGACCGGCAAACACCCTGGAGTTCCCCACAAACAGGATGTGAGCAACCGCCCAACAAATTCCCGATAACCGGATCGGCGTGCCGAACCCGGCTTTAGCCGACACCCCCGCCCAAGTTGCTCACATCATACCCAAATCCTCATCGCTCCTCTGAAAAAACGCCCTTGTGTCCACGGAATCGGCGTTGTTCACACCCCATAATAAGAAGAATAATCTGTAGTTCCTTCTTTTCCCAATCCACTCTCGTGTCAGCAACCACCCCATCGCCCCGCCGCGCATGAAATTCAAAATCAACCGCGATCACTTCAGCAACGGCCTCGCCCAGGTGCTCAATGTCGTCGGCTCCAAGGCCACGATGCCCATCCTCAGCAACGTGCTGATCGAGGCGGACAAGGACCACATTTCGCTGGCCACGACGAATCTCGATCTCGGCATCCGCTGCAAGATCAAGGCCGAGGTGAAGGAGGCGGGCGCGATCACGCTGCCGGTCAAGCGCCTTGCCACCATCGTGCGCGAGCTGCCCAACATCGACGTCGCGATCGAGACCACCCCGAACCATCAGGCGAAAATCACTTCTGGCGGTTCGGTCTTCAAGATTATGGGCATGGGCAAGGAGGAGTTCCCGCCGATGCCCGAGTTCGCCGACGAGAAGGCGGTTGCACTGGAGCAGGAGGAGCTCGCGACGATGCTCAAGAGTGTTTCCTACGCCCAGTCGTCGGACGAGACACGCTACATCCTCAATGGCGTCTACTTCAACTTCCGCGACGACAAGCTCACCCTCGTCGCCACCGATGGGCGCCGTCTCGCCCTGACGAGCAAGGACCTCACCACGCCGGAAGGCGCCGGTAGCATCATCCTTCCGGCAAAGACCGTAGCCGAGTTGGTGCGCATGCTCGACAAGGGCACGAAAGTCCGGCTCGCCGTTTCCGAGAAGCGCTCCGCCTTCCAGATTGGCACCGACAAGGTCGGAGACAACGGCCTGATCGACAACATCTACCTCTTTTCGAAGGTCGTCGACGGCAACTACCCGAACTACAACCAGGTGGTACCGAAGGAGACACACCAGCGCATCAAGCTGGAGCGTGAGCTTTTCCTCCAGTGCGTGCACCGCGCGGCACTTGTGACGAGCGAGAAGTCCAACTCGGTGAAGCTGAAGCTCAGCAACAACCTGCTTGAGATCACCGCCTCGAGTCCGGATTTCGGCGATGCCCACGAGTCGATGGCGATCGAGTACAGCGGGCCGGAGCTGCAGGTCGCATTCAATCCGCAGTTCGTCATCGATCCGCTGCGTGCCTTGAACAAGGACCAGGTTTTCTTCGAGCTGAAGGACGAGGTGAGCCCCGGCGTATTCAAGACGTTGGAAAGCTTCCTCTGCGTCATCATGCCGGTGCGGTTGAGCTGATCAGCGCCCGCCCGCCTTGCCTGCGCCGCTGGCCTTGGAGTCGGCGGCGTTTTCGTTGGGCGATTTCCCGCTTTCGGCCACAACGGTAGCCTGTTGCGATCATTCACGATGGATATCGGTCGGATCATTGTCGGCTTCTCGGTGATTTCGCTCCTGTTGCATCTGCTCAACTCGCGGGTGTTGCTGCCGGCTGTGACGATCGCCAACCGCTGGGTGCGCTGGATCCTTTTCTCGCTCGGCGTGGCCTTTCTGTCCGACGAGCTGGGCTGGAGCGACCGGCCGTTGTGGTCGATTGCGGCGGTCGCGTTCCTGGGGTGGTTTCTGGTCGAGTCGGTCTACCATTGGCTCGCCATCCGTGCGCTTAGCCTGAGTCCGCTCCCGCTTTTCCCCCGGTTTGTCGTCAACACCAGTGGCGAGGAGTGGCCGACGCAGCGCCGGCTCTTCGCCCTGCGCGACTGGTTGCGGCGCGAGCGCTTTCATCTCGTGCAGTCGCTCAAGTCCGAGATCGCCCCGGGGGCCTTCCTCCGGCTATCCATCTACCAGGATGCGAGCGATCAGATCCGGGCGCAGATCGCGTTCCTGCCGCAACCCGGCGGGGCGATCGCGCTGTGTTGCACCTTGTCCTCCCGCACCGCGGACGATGTGCGCTACGTGACCGACAATCTCCATCTGCCTTTTGGCGGCTTCTACCCGGAGAACTGGATGGTCGAGCGGCGGCCATGGATGCGGAACATCAGGCGCTTGGTCGCAAGGCATCGGCGGCGGCTGGAGCGTGCCGGGACCGCCATGCAACCGTGGACCACGGAACCGCTCGACGATCTCAACCGGCAACAGGGACAGCTCGAGAAGGTGAACACCGAGCTTGGTTTCCTGCTCCCCCACCAGGAGCGCGAGGAGTATGGCAAGATCTCGACCGAGGGACGCTACCGCGTCTGGAAGGAGATCTGGATGCTCAATTACCTCGGCCGACCGGTCACTTACCGTTGAGCCCGCCTTCGGAGCGAGGAGCTCCCCCGCGCGGAGCAGAAAGCTTTCCGCCGCGCCCACAACCATACTTGCCTCCAGCTCCAATCCAGTGG
Organism: Verrucomicrobiota bacterium; assembly: GCA_023457035.1. Lineage (GTDB taxonomy): Bacteria > Verrucomicrobiota > Verrucomicrobiia > Opitutales > Opitutaceae > CAJCBL01. The sequence goes on along the minus strand of JAEWNN010000128.1, from coordinate 19,116 downwards.
AGATTCGCGCCCTTGGAGGAGAAGGCATGGGTACCACAATCTTGTTGGTAGATGATGATGTCGGGGCAAGAAGGACGCTGGCTTCGTTGCTGCAGCGTTTCGGGTTCCGCGTCGTCGAAGCGGAGGACGGTCCCGAAGCGCTCATCACTGCGCGGACCCTCGTGCCCGATCTCGTGTTGAGCGACTACAACATGCCCGGGATGAATGGCGCGGCGTTGCTGAGGGAGCTGCGCACCAGCCTGCCGGAACTGGCCTCGGTCCCCTTCATCCTTTTCAGCGGCTACATCGACCACTGGACCGGGACCGCCGAGGATCCCACCCCCGATGTGGTGCTCGCGAAACCGGTGACCGTCGAGCGGCTCTTGGGTGAGATCAACGCGGTGCTCAAGCGCCGGCGGGCGGCGGACCACGTCGACCCGGTGGACAAACCCGCGGTGTGAGCGACGCGCGGGCGTCTAGCGCAGGGTGATCGTGGCGGCTTTGGTCAGGCCGTGTAGCAACCGCTCAGGCACTACGGCGCGGGCCAGGTTCATCGCCTTCCGGCGCGGTGACAAGGCCATGAACGGCAGTCGTGTGCCCATCCGCGGGGTCGTACACTCGGGTGCGCCCGGAGTCTTCGTAGCACAACACCGTGTGGCCCCGCTGGCCTTCGTTTGTCGCCACATGGGAGGAGAGCCGACAGGCCTCGCCATGGCCGGCCCGGCGGTTCATGGCGGAGGGCCTCCGCGGCGCTCTGGCCGAAGCAGCCGTTGGGTAGCTCCCCACTGGCGGGGACGAGGGCCCCGAGTTCGCTGCCGGCAGGAACGACGAAGGCCGGGGCGGGAGAGCCGCGGCCTTCGGGGGAACGTGATGGATGAGGCCGGAGTCTACGGCAGATCGGTCGCGCCCATCAGGTGGCGGTCGCACTCGCGGGCGGCTTCGCGCCCCTCGTTGATCGCCCAGACGACTAGGCTCTGGCCGCGGCGGCAATCGCCGGCGGCGAAAACCCCCGGGACGCTGGTGGCATACTTGCCGTACTCGGCTTTGATGTTGGTGCGCGGGTCGGTCTCGAGGTTGAGGTCCTTGAGCAGGGCCTGCTCGGGCCCGAGGAAGCCCATGGCGAGAAGCACGAGCTGGGCGGGCAGGACCTTCTCGGTGCCGGGCTGCTCCTTCGGGATGAACTGACCTTTGTCGTTCTTCTCCCACTTCACCTGGACGGTGTGGAGCTCCTTGAGCGCGCCGGCGGCGTCGCCGACGAACTTCTTCACGGTGGTGAGATAGGTGCGCGGGTCGGCGCCGTACTTGGCGATCGCCTCCTCCTGGCCGTAGTCGACCTTGAGGACCTTCGGCCATTCGGGCCAAGGGTTGTCGGGCTGGCGCTCCAGCGGGGGCTTGGGGAGGATCTCGATCTGAGTGACGCTCTTGCAGCCCTGGCGGATGGCGGAGCCGACGCAGTCGGTGCCGGTGTCGCCGCCGCCGATGATGACGACATCCTTGCCGCGGGCGTGGATGGCGGAGGAGTCGGCGTTGAGGCCCATGACGGCCTTGGTGTTGGCCGTGAGGTATTCGATGGCGAAGTGCACGCCCTTGAGCTGTCGTCCCTCGACGGGGAGGTCGCGCGGCTGGGTGGCGCCGGTGCAGACGACGATGGCGTCGAACTCCTTGCGGAGCATCTCGGGCTCGACGTTGTCGCCCACGTTGGCGTTGCAGATGAAGCGCACGCCCTCCTGCTCCATGAGCTTGATACGGCGGAGGACGACCTCCTGCTTGTCGAGCTTCATGTTGGGGATGCCGTACATGAGCAGGCCACCGGGGCGGTCGGCGCGCTCGAAGACGGTGACGGTGTGGCCGGCCTTGTTGAGCTGGGCGGCGGCGGCGAGGCCGGCGGGGCCGGAGCCGATGACGGCGACCTTCTTGCCGGTGCGGGCCTTCGGGGCCTCGGGGAGAATCCAGCCCTCCTCCCAGCCGCGGTCGCTGATCGCGCACTCGATGTTCTTGATCGTGACGGGCGGGTTGATGCTGCCGAGCGTGCAGGAGCCCTCACAAGGGGCGGGACAGACGCGGCCGGTGAACTCGGGGAAGTTGTTGGTGCGGCCGAGGCGCAGGAGTGCCTCGCGCCAGAGGCCGCGGAAGACGAGGTCGTTGAACTCGGGGATGAGGTTGTGGATCGGGCAGCCCGCGGCCATGCCGGCGATGAGCTTGCCGGTGTGGCAGAAGGGGATGCCGCAATCCATGCAGCGCGCGCCCTGGTTGCGGAGCTTCTTCTCCTCCATGTGGAGATGGAACTCCTTCCAGTCGCGCACGCGCTCGAGCGGCGGACGGTCGACGGGAATTTCGCGCAGGTACTCGATGAAACCGGTTGGCTTGCCCATGGGAGGAGGAGGCGGTCTGGGATGTGAGATTGGTGGTGTGGGATGCGCGCAGCGCCTCAGTTGCCGCCGACGCGGGCGAGGTCGCGGGAGTTTTCCTCGAACGCGGCCATGACGGCCTCGTCGCCGGTGAGGCCCTGGCCCTGCGCGCGGGCGAGGCAGGCGAGCATGCGCTGGTAGTCCTTCGGGATCACGCGGACGAACAGGGACTCGTAGGTGCCCCAGCCGGCGAGAATGGCCCAGGCGCGGTCGCTGCCGGTGAGCTTGGCGTGCTTCTCGATGAGCGCGCGGACCGCCGCGATCTCCGCGGGGTCGGAGAGCTTGTCGAGGGAGACCATCTGCTTGTTCAGCCTAGAGGCGAAGTCGCGGGCCTCGTCGAGCACGTAGGCGACGCCGCCCGACATGCCGGCGGCGAAGTTGCGGCCGGTGAGCCCGAGGACGACGACGCGGCCGCCGGTCATGTATTCACAACCGTGGTCGCCGACGCCCTCGACGACGGCGTTGACGCCGGAGTTGCGCACGCAGAAGCGCTCGCCCGCCATGCCGCGGATGAAGACCTCGCCGGAGGTGGCGCCGTAGAGGCCGACGTTGCCGACGATGATGTTCGACTCGGCGGGGAACGTGGAACCGGCGGGCGGATACACGACGATGCGGCCGCCGGAGAGGCCCTTGCCGACGTAGTCGTTGGCGTCGCCCTCGAGGGTGAAGGTCATGCCCCGGGGCATGAAGGCGCCGAAGCTCTGGCCGGCGGAACCGGTGAACTTGAGGGAGATGGTGTCCTCGGGCAGGCCGGCGGCGCCGTACTTGCGGGTGATCTCGCTGCCGGTGATGGTGCCGACGACGCGGTGGACGTTGCGGATCGGCAGCTCGGCGACGACCTTCTCGCCCCGGTCGAGGGCGGGCTGGCAGAGCGGGAGGATGGTGGTGACGTCGAGCGACTTCTCGAGGCCGTGGTCCTGCTGCTCGCGGCAGAAGCGCCCGACCTCCGGCCCGGTCTCCGGCTGGTAGAGGATGTTGGAGAAGTCGAGGCCCCTGGCCTTCCAGTGCTGGACGGCGTGGCGCATCTCCAGCAGGTCGGAGCGGCCGACCATCTCCTCGACGGTGCGGAAGCCGAGCCGGGCCATGAGCTCGCGGACCTCGGTGGCGATGAACCGCATGAAGTTCACCACGTGCTCGGGCTTGCCCTTGAAGTAGGCGCGCAGCTTCGGGTCCTGGGTGGCGATGCCGGCCGGGCACGTGTTGAGATGGCAGACACGCATCATGTCGCAGCCCATGGCGACGAGCGGGCCGGTGGCGAAGCCGAACTCCTCGGCGCCGAGCAGCGCGGCGACGACGACATCGCGGCCGGTCTTCAGCTGGCCGTCGGTCTCGACGACGATGCGGGAGCGGAGGTTGTTGAGGATGAGGGTCTGGTGCGCCTCGGCCAGGCCGAGCTCCCAGGGGAGGCCGGCGTGCTTGATCGAGGTGAGCGGCGAGGCCCCGGTGCCGCCGTCGTATCCGGAGATCAGGACAACGTCGGCGTGGGCCTTGGCGACGCCGGCGGCGATGGTGCCGACACCGACTTCGGCGACGAGCTTGACGCTGATGCGGGCCTGGCGGTTGGCGTTCTTGAGATCGTGGATGAGCTCGGCGAGGTCCTCGATCGAGTAGATGTCGTGGTGGGGTGGCGGGGAGATGAGGCCGACGCCGGCGGTGGTGTGGCGGGTCTTGGCGACCCACGGGTAGACCTTGGTGCCGGGGAGCTGGCCGCCTTCGCCGGGCTTGGCGCCCTGGGCCATCTTGATCTGGAGCTCGCGGGCGCTGACGAGGTATTCGCTGGTGACGCCGAAGCGGCCGGAGGCGACCTGCTTGATGGCGGAGTTCTTGGAGTCGCCGTTGGGCAGGGGCTGGAAGCGGGCGGGGTCCTCGCCGCCCTCGCCGGTGTTGGACTTGCCGCCGATGCGGTTCATCGCGATCGCCATCGTCTCGTGGGCTTCCTGGGAGATGGAGCCGTAGGACATGGCGCCGGTCTTGAAGCGGCGCATGATCGATTCGACGGACTCGACCTCCTCGAGCGGGATCGCGGCGGTGGGCTTGAACTCGAGCATGCCACGCAGGGTGGCGGCGGTCCTGGACTGGTCGTCGACGAGTTGCGAGTAGGTTTTGAAGACGGCGTAGCTCCCGAGGCGGGCGGCCTTCTGGAGGTAGTGGACCGTCTCGGGGTTGAAGAGGTGATGCTCGCCGTCGGAGCGCCACCGGTATTGGCCGCCCGAGGGCAGGACCGGGCTTTCGACCGGGCGCGCGGGATAGGCGGCATGGTGGCGCAGGAGCACCTCGGCGGCGATGGTGGAAAGGCTGATACCGCCGACGCGGGAGGGCGTCCAGGTGAAGTACTGGTCGATGACGTCCTGGCGGATGCCGACGGCCTCGAAGACCTGGGCGCCGCGGTAGCTCTGGAGCGAGGAGATGCCCATCTTCGAGGCGACCTTGATGACGCCCTTGGCGGCGGCCTTCACGAAGTTCATGCAGGCCGTCTTGTGGTCGAGGTTGGGCAACAGACCCTCGTGGATCATGTCGTCGATGGTCTCGAAGGCGACGTACGGGTTGATCGCGCTGACGCCGTAGCCGATGAGCAGGGCGAAGTGGTGGACCTCGCGGGCCTCACCGGTTTCGAGCACAAGGCTGAGGCGGGTGCGCAGGCCTTCGCGGATGAGGTAGTGGTGCAGCCCCGCGACGGCCAGCAGGGCCGGGATGGGGGCGAAATCGGCGGTGACGCCGCGGTCGCTGAGGATGAGGACGCTGACCTCCTCCTCCTCGATCATGCGGCGGGCCATGAGGCAGAGTTCCTCGAGGGACTTGCGCAGACCCTGCTCGCCGCGGGTGACGCGGAAGAGGATGGGGAGCGTGCCGACCTTCAGGCCGGGGAGCTCGAGGCGGCGGATCTTGGCGAACTCCTCGTTGGTGAGGACGGGCCACTTGAGCTCGACGCGGCGGCAGGCGGTGGGCGTGGGATCGAGAAGGTTGCCCTCGGAGCCGAGACGGGTCTCGGCGGAGGTGACGATCTCCTCGCGGATGCAGTCGATGGGCGGGTTGGTGACCTGCGCGAAGAGCTGCTTGAAGTAGTCGTAGAGCAGGCGCGGCTTGTCGGAGAGGACGGCGAGCGCGGCGTCGTTGCCCATGGAGCCGGTGGCCTCGATGCCATCGCGCGCCATGGGGGTGATGAGGATGCGCTCGTCCTCGTGCGTGTAGCCGAAGGCGATCTGGCGCTGGAGGAGCGTGGCGCGGTCGGGCGCCGGGACCTTGGGGGCGTCGGCGAGGTCCTCAAGGTGGACGAGGTACTGGTCGAGCCACTGGCGGTAGGGGCGCTCGGCGGCGAACTTGGCCTTGATCTCTTCGTCCTCGATGATGCGGCCCTCCTCGGTGTCGACGAGGAACATGCGGCCGGGTTGGAGACGGCCCTTCTTGAGGACGTTGGCGGGGTCGATTTCGAGCACGCCGGCCTCGGAGGCGAGGATGACGAGGTCGTCCTTGGTGACGTAGTAGCGGGCGGGGCGCAGCCCGTTGCGGTCGAGCACGGCGCCCATCTGCTTGCCGTCGGTGAAGGCGATGCAGGCCGGGCCATCCCACGGCTCCATCAGGCAGGAGTGGTACTGGTAGAAGGCCTTGCGGGCGTCGTCCATGGTCTCGTGGAGGGACCACGGTTCGGGAATCATCATCATCGCGGCGTGGGCGATGGGGCGGCCGGCGAGCACGAGCAGCTCGAGCACGTTGTCGAACATGCCGGAGTCGGACATGTGCGGGTCGACGATGGGAAGGACCTTCTTGATGTCGTCGCCGAAGACTTCGGAAGAGAAGAGCGCCTCGCGGGCGTGCATCCAGTTGATGTTGCCGCGGAGGGTGTTGATCTCGCCGTTGTGGGCGAGGAGGCGGTAGGGATGCGCGCGACTCCAGCTCGGGAAGGTGTTGGTCGAGAAGCGGGAGTGGACGAGGGCGAGCGCGGACTCGAAAAGCGGGTCGGAGAGGTCGGGGAAATACTCCGACATCTGCAGCGTGAGCAGCATTCCCTTGTAGACGATGGTGCGGGCGGAGAGGCTGCAGAGGTACCAGTACTCGGCGCCGTCCATCGTGGTGTTGCGGATCTCGTTGTAGGCCCGCTTGCGGATGACGTAGAGCTTGCGCTCGAAGGCGAGGTCGTCGGTGAGCTCGGGGTCGCGGCCGATGAAGACCTGGCGCATGCAGGGCTCGCTGCCCTTGGCGGTCTCGCCGAGCGACTTGTTGTTCACCGGCACGGTGCGCCAGCCCAGGAAGGTCTGGCCTTCGGAGCGGATAATCTGCTCGAACTTCTCCTCGAGGCGGCGGCGCTTGGTGACGTTCTTGGGGAGGAAGGCGACGCCGACGCCGTACTGGCCGGCGGCGGGCAGCGGAATCTGCGCCTTGGCGCAGGCGGCGACGAAGAACTTGTGCGGGATCTGGACGAGGATGCCGGCGCCGTCGCCGGTGTTCACCTCGCTGCCCGCAGCGCCGCGGTGGTCGAGATTGACCAGCACCTCGACGGCCTGCTCGACGATGCGGTGGGTTTTGCGCCCCTTCATGTCGACCACGAAGCCGACGCCACAGGCGTCGTGCTCAAAGAACGGATCGTAGAGGCCCTGCTTGGCGGGAAGACCCTGCGGGCTGAGACGGGGGGAGGTGCTGGAGGAGCTGCTCATTGGCCGGACGACGGGAAAAGGTCAGTGAAGGCGGACGAGAACTGGGCAGTGATGTTCAAAATGGATCACCAAGGCTGGCTGAACCATGGCGGCATGGCTGGGAACGGAACAAAAAGGGAAGTTTTCATGCGGCCGATCAGTCGAGCCGGAACCGTGCCAGCGGGATGAAACGTTTTCATGCGGAGCCCTCCTACCCCTCCCACGCTCAAGGGTGGATCAGGAGGCTGGGGTGGCGCTGGGGCGCACGGGGCCGCGGCGGACGGCGTGTCTAGAAGAACCGGATCGGCTCCCCGGAAAGGCGGGCCTGCTGCTCCGGCGAGGCACAGCCAGTCGAGATGGGGGCTTCGGGCCGGGTCGGATTGGGCTGCACGAGGCTGTTGGCCAGCAGGTAGTTCTCGACCTCCTCGCCGCTCACGTCGGCCAGCATCACACCATCAATCTCGACGCAGGGCGAAAGCGGCTGCCCGGATTTGCGCACCATCTCCGTGTACAGGTCCGGGTTGTTGAAGATGTCGCAGTCCTCGAAGGGGAGACTGTACTTGCGCAGGATCGCGCGGACGCCCTTGCTCCAGCCGCAGTGCGGCTTCAGGTAGGCTTTGATGTTCATGCGGGCTGTGGGGGAACGGATTGTTGTCTAGGAAAAGGCACCGCAGGTGGGGCCTTCAAGCGCAACCTTGGCGAAACTTGCCCGAGCGCAACTGCCACGCCCCGGCTCGGCGCCGGCTAATTTTCTAGCCGGGCGGTGCGGCTTCACCTACACCGACCACCATGAAGATTCTTGTGACCGGTGCCGCGGGCTTCGTCGGCTCGGCAGTGTGCCAGCGCCTCCTCGCCCAGCCCGGTCGCGCCGAGGTGCTCGGGATCGACAACCTCAACGACTACTACCCGGTGGCCCTCAAGCAGGCGCGCCTCGCCCGCCTCGAAGGCCGCGAGGGTTTTCGCTTCGTGCGCGCCGACTTCGCCGATGCGCCCACGCTGTTCGGCCTAGTCGACGGCTTCCGGCCCGACTACATCGTCCACCTCGGTGCGCAGGCTGGCGTGCGCTACAGTCTCACGCACCCCGAGGCCTATGTGCACAGCAACCTCGTCGGCTTCGGCAACATCCTCGAGGCCGCGCGGCGTCACCCGCCCAGGCACCTCGTCTTCGCCTCCTCCTCCAGCGTCTACGGCGCCGGCGTGCCGACTCCATTTCGCGAGGACGCGGTGAGCGAACCCCTCTCCTTCTACGCCGCCACCAAGCGCGCCAACGAGCACATGGCCTTCAGCTACGCGCACGTCCACGGGCTGCGCTGCACCGGCCTGCGCTTCTTCACCGTCTACGGTCCGTGGGGACGACCCGACATGAGCCCGATCCTGTTCGCCCGCGACATCCTCGCCGGGCGGACGATCAAGCTCTGGAACCACGGCAAATACCGCCGCGACTTCACCTACGTCGACGACATCGTCGACGGCATCCTGCGGATTGCACTCTCCCCTCGCCCGCTGCCGCCGGAACGACCCGCCGGCGCGGCCGCGTCGCCGCCCCCCGCGCCGTACGACGTCTTCAACATCGGCAATCACCACCCGGTGGAGATGCTGGCGTTCGTGCAGATGCTCGAGTCGCTGCTGGGCAAGAAGGCCCAGGTGGAGCTGCTCCCGCCCCAGCCCACCGAGATGCCCGAGACCTGCGCCGACCTCACCCGCATCCGGGCTGCCGTCGGCTATGAGCCGCGGACGCCGATCGAGGACGGCCTGCGCCGCCTGGTGGATTGGGTCCGTGAATACTACGGGCCGGACGGCGCTGCCCCGGAGTGAGAACGGAGGCGGGGCGGAGGATGGTTGCGGCTCAGGGCCCCGCGGTGGCCTGCGCCGCGGGCAGGGCGGCGAGCCGCCGTGACCAGCGGGATGACTCCCGGTTGCGGCCCAGACGACGGGAAGCCTCGACCAGCGCGGCGAGGATCTCGGGATCGTCGTCCTTGAGGCGGACCGCCCGCGACAGATGTCGGTGGGCACCTTGGGCGTCGCCTTCGGCCAGTTCCCCGCGGGCGAGGTACAACAGGTAGTAGGGATTGCGCTCCCGATAGCGGGCGACCTTGCTCTCCAGCTTCTCTGCGCGTGTGGTGTCGCCGGCCTCCCGGCTGAGGCGGGCGAGCCCGTCGATTGCCGGGAGGTGCGCGGGGTCTGTGGCGAGTGCCCGCTCGTAGCAGCGGCGGGCGCCGGCTGGGTCGTGGGCGATCTGGTGCGCGCCGGCGAGGTTGGTCCATCCGGCCGCGTATGTGGGGTCGGTCTGCGTGGCCAGCTGCATGAACCGGAGCGCCCCGGCGATGTCGTCGGAGATCAGGCGATACACGCCGGCATTGCTGTAGAGGGTGGCGCATGCGCGCCGGTCGGCGATGAGCCGCCCTCCGCGCGCGGCGGCCCGGTTGATGCGCGGATCGAAGTCGATCTCGTAGAGGACGCCGGCGGTCTCGATGCGGACGTTGACGTGATTCTCCTCCAGCACGATCCGGCCGACCCGGCTCCAGCTCGGCCGGACCGGGACATTGTTGAACTGCGCCGGCATCCGGAACTCGCGGGCGACGGCGACGATCAGAGCCGAGATCGTGAGACAGTTGCCCCGCCGCCGGCGGAACGCCTCGCGCACGTCATACAGGCCGAATTCCTCGTAACGGAAATTCAGGCCGTCCTCCCCGACGATGGCGGCGAGGATTGCGGTGAGGCGTTCGTCGCTGGGGGCGCCCTGCCCCACGCGTGCGGCGAAGAATGCCCGCATCTCGTCGTCGAGACGGAGCAGTTCACCTGCGTCCTCGGGTAGGCGGTAGCTGTCGGCGGTCGATGTTGCTGCCACGGCTGGGGGCTCTGCGGGTGGGGGCTCCGCCTGGGTGCCGGGGGGCAGCGCGAGCAGGAGCAAGGTGGCGACAAGCGGAGCCACGCGCGGCTTTGGGGTGGAACCCGGGACCGGCGGTTGGGCGGTGGGTGTCGTCTGCATAACGTTCCCTCCGATGCGATCATTGTGGCTCCCGCGGGCGGGCGACGGCGAGGGCCATCGCGGGATGCGCCGTTGGCGCCACGCCAAGTATAATCCCGCAGCGGGGATTTGCCCGTCCCCGCACCCGGTTGTGGCGGGCACAGAGGGCGCGCGGTCAGGCGTTGCGCGGGCTGGCTTCCGGTCGCGGGATGGCGATGCGTATCCGCGTGCCTCGGCCGAGTTCCGACGCGATCCAGAAGCGGCCGCCGAAACGTTTGGTCACCATGAACGCCTTCGTGAGACCGAAGCCTCCGCCCATCGTGCGCACGTTGCCGACGTTGGAGGCGCGCCGCCCGAACTCGACCACCGTCGCCAGCTCCGCCTCGGGGATGCCGCGGCCGGTGTCGGCGACAACGAAGCGCAGTTCGCGGTCGTCCTCGTAGAGCGCGGCGGTGATGCTGCCGCCCGGGGTGGTGTACTTGCGGGCGTTGGCCACGAGATCGCGCATCGTGTCCTGGAAGACGGGGGGCATGAGCAGCGCGCCGCCGCCGGCGGTTTCGAACTTGAAGTCGATGTAGTAGTCGTCCGCCTCCTTCCGGGCCGCGTTGTAGAGGATGCGGTAGCGGCCCTTGCTGTTCCGCTCGATGGCGGCGAACACGTCGAGGAAGTCGGCCCGGAGCTTGTCGAGGTCGAACGGCGCCCAGCGGTCCGGGGTGGCGGCCCGGGCGAGGATCTCCGCGGCCCGCACCTTGAGGATGGCGAAGACGGCGCGGAGATTGTCCAGCGACTCGGAGATGTCGGCGGGGTCGGGCTGGCGGGGCGGAGCCTCCAGTTTGATCGTCAGTTCGGTGAAGACGATGTGCTCGAACTCCTCGATACGAGAGGCCGTGCGCAACGCGGCCTCGTGGTCCCGCATGGAGGCGCGGAGCGAGTCGCACACGGTCAGCCCGTCGTGGAAATAGTTGTCGCGGTCCGCCGCCAGCAGGCCGAGCACCGTCAGTTCGCAACGCAGGACGTTGAGGACATTGGCGATGCTGTGCATGTCCAGCAGCGACAGCTCGCCGGGGGACAGCGGGGGAATCTCGGTGATCTCGATCTCTTTCATGCGCAACGTGCTGGCGGTTCCTTCCTATCGGCAGCCCGACGGTTCACTTGACGCCAATCCCGGCGTGATTGCCGATTTGCCCACCGCGGGGCCGTGCCTCAGCCTGCGACCCGATGAACTGGATCCAACTCGCCGTCGCCGCCCTGGCCACGGTAACGCTCGTTGGCGTGGCGGTCGGTCGGTACCCGGCGTTGAAGATGAATCGCGCCACGATTGCGCTGGTCGGCGCGGTGCTGTTTGTCGCGTGTGGCCTGATGCCGCTGGAGGTGGCCTACCGGGCGGTGGACTGGAACACCATCCTGCTGCTCTTCGGGATGATGGTCCTCAATGTGAATCTGCGCATCGCGGGCTTCTTCCACCTGATCAACTCGCACGTCATCCGTTTTGCACGCACGCCGCGGCGCCTGCTCGCGCTGATCGTCTTCGTTTCCGGCGTGCTTTCGGCGATTTTCCTCAACGACACCATCGTGCTCGTCTTCACGCCGCTGGTGCTCGACCTCACGATCGGGCTGAAACGCAACCCCCTGCCCTATCTCGTCGGCCTCGTGACCGCTGCGAACATCGGCTCGGTGGCGACGATCACGGGCAATCCACAGAATATGCTAGTGGGTATGGCGTCGGGCATCTCGTTCGTCGACTTCACGCGGGCGCTCGGACCGATAGCGTTGTGCGGGCTCGTGATCGGGTGGGCGGTGATCGTGCTCGTCTACCGGCACGAGTTCCGCACGGAGAGATTCGCTGAGCAGCTCGAACTGCCGCCGCAGCAGTACCGCCCGCTCCTGCGCAAATCGATGGTCGCGACGGGGCTCATGCTTTTCGCGCTGGTGTGCGGCGCGCCGGTGCCGTTGGCCGCCGCGGTCGCCGCGGCGCTGCTATTGGTGACGCGACGGCTGGAGCCCGAGAAGGTATTCCAGGAGATCGATTGGTCGCTGCTGGTGTTCTTCACGGGGCTGTTTGTCGTGACCGGGGCCATTGAGCACAGTGGGTTGAGCGCGCGGCTTTTCGGGTGGCTCCGCCCCTATGCGGATGCCGGTACGGGCTCACTCACCGTCGTCTCGCTGATCCTCAGCAACATCGTCTCCAACGTGCCCGCGGTGATGCTCTTCCGCCCGGTTGTGCCGGGGCTCGCCGAGCCGCACCAAGCATGGCTGACGCTCGCCATGGCGACGACGCTCGCCGGCAACCTCACGTTGCTCGGTTCCGTGGCCAACCTCATCGTGGCCGAGACGGCGCGCCGGCGCGGGGTGCATCTCGGGTTCGTCGAGTACCTGAAGGCCGGCACGCCGATCGCGCTACTGACGCTCCTGCTTGGCGTCGCGTGGATCGCGTGGCTTAGGGGGTGAACGGATGGCGTTTGCTTGGGGGACGAGGCCGATCGCTGGGCTGGCGCGCTGCCGAGGCGGCAGTGCCTTCGTCCGTTGTGCTTCTGCGATCGTCGCTTGCCCCACCCCCTCGGACGGCCCTTGTCCGCCCCGTGGTGTTAGAGTGGGCGCATGATCTCCGATCTCGAGTCTTCCCCCGACATCGCACTTGCCACTCCCCTCGTTTCGGCAAGCGTCGCCCCTCGTTCCCCGCGCAAACCCGTCGCCGAAATTTCCACCATGTCCAAGCCCGCCGCTCCCGCCGAAAAATCTAAGGCGTCCGCCCAGGTCGCCGCCGATGCCGCCGCCCGCAAGAACCTCGACCTTGCCCTCTCCGCCATCACCAAGGAGTTCGGCGAAGGCTCGATCATGCGGCTTGGTGATGCGACGAAGATGAAGGTCGAGACGGTCTCCACCGGTTCCATCGCCATCGATCTCGCCCTTGGCGCCGGCGGTCTGCCCACCGGCCGCATCATCGAGATCTTCGGCCCCGAGTCCTCCGGCAAGACCACCCTTTGCTTGAGCGTGATCGCCGAGGTCCAGAAGAAGGGCGGCCTCGCCGCCTTCATCGACGTCGAGCACGCCCTCGATCCGAAGTATGCCCGAGTCGTGGGTGTGAACCTCGACGACCTCCTCGTTTCCCAGCCGGACAGCGGCGAGGACGCGCTCACCATTGCCGAGACGCTCATCCGTTCCGGTGCGATCGATGTCATCGTCATCGACTCGGTCGCCGCCCTCATCTCCCGGCAGGAACTCGACGGTCAGATGGGCGATGCCACCGTCGGTTCGCAGGCGCGCCTGATGAGCCAGGCCATGCGCCGCCTCACCGCCGTGATCTCGAAGACCAAGTGCGTGTGCATTTTCACCAACCAGATCCGCGAGAAGATCGGCGTGATGTTCGGGAACCCGGAGACGACCCCCGGCGGCCGCGCGCTGAAATTCTTCTCCTCGATCCGTATCGACATCCGCCGGATCGGCCAGATCAAGGACCCGGGCGGCAAGGTCATCGGCAACCGCACCAAGATCAAGGTGGTGAAGAACAAGATCGCGCCCCCGTTCACCGAGTGCGAGTTCGACATCATGTACAACGAGGGCATCTCGAAGACCGGTTCGCTCCTCGACCTCGGCATCGAGCAGAAGGTGCTCGAGAAGAAGGGTGCCTGGATCGCCTACGAGGGCAACCTCATCGGCCAGGGCCGCGAGGCGGCGAAGACCTTCCTCGCTGAGAAACCCGAGGTGGCCGAGAAGATCCGCGCCACGATCATGGAGAAAGTCACCGTGTCCGGCGGCACCGCCTTGGGCGAAAGTGTCGGCAACGAGAACGCCGCCGAGTAAGGCGCCGCTCCTTTTGGCAACAACCCCGCGTCCATTCCGGCGCGGGGTTGTTTGTGCTCAATGCCGGCGCGACCCACTGCCGCTCGGCCGGCCGCGGCGCTCGTGAGCGCCGCTCACTCCACCGTCTTGAACCAGGCCTCGGCCGGCAGGCGCGCGGGCTGGAAATCGTTGACGAGGCTGCCGGGCTTCGGGCGGCCGAAGGGCAGGCCGGCGATGAAGAGCGTGTCCTCGGTGCCGGGGATGTGCTTCCGCAGCAGGTCCGGATAGATCATCACGCTGTACTGCGGGCAGGAGCCGTAGCCGAGGGCGGTGAGTCCGAGCATCAGGTTGTCGAACACGAAGCCGCAGTCGAAGAACGTCCCGTGCGCGTATGCCGAGGCCTGCGTGCCGAGGAAGAACACCTGCTGGGCGCCGAAGAACCGGAAGTTCTCGCGGTCGTGCGCGGACCGCTTGGCCGTATCGTCGCGGCCGATGCCTTTGTGCTTGAAGATGCCGATGCCGCACTCCTTCGCGCGCGCCGCCCATGCCTCGGGCAGCGGATTGGGCGAGTATTGGTAGCCGGGTTTCGCCGGGGACTTGGCGTCGAAGGCCGCGAGATAGTCGCTGCGCAGCGAGTCGAGCGCGGCGCCCTGCACGAGATACAGGCGCCATGGCTGGGTGTTCTTCGAGCTCGGGGCGCGGCCGGCGGCCTCCACGAGCTGGCGGATGGTCTCCGCCGGCACGAGCTCATCGGTGAACTCGCGGATGGAGCGGCGGGCGTGCATGGCGTCGAGGGCGTTCATGGTCCGCGAATGAAAACCCGCCGGCGCCTGCGGTCGAGGAGATAGCGGTTGTCCGAGTGGAGCCTACGCAGGCTGGTGGTCGCACCTGCTGGAGCGGGCGGCCGCGGGTTGGTCCTTCCCGCGAAGGTCTGGATTCTTCAACCGGTGCGGCGGGACCAGGCGCGCAGCTGGACCAGCGTGAGGGTGTAGCTTGCCACGACTGCGGCGGCGATCGCGGCCATCCGGTGCTCGCCGCCGTGCAGGTAGGCCGCGGTACAAGCGGTGGTGCGGACGATGGCATGGATCAGCCCGAGGGGCGCCCGGATGATCCAGCCGAACACGATCCAGTGCAGGCCGAGGCCGAGCGCGAGGGAGAGGGGGGCGAGTTCGGGTTGCCTCAGGATGAGCAGGAAGTGCAGCGCCCAGAGCAGGTTTACCATGAGCACTGACTGGCCGATCAGGGCCGCAAACGCGTTGCCCCTCTGGAAGACCTGCTGCCCGGTCAACGCAGCGATCCCCAGCGCGAGCGGGAAAATCGCCCCTGTGGCGAAGAGCATCACGTAGAGCGCCGTGGTTGCGGGCACGAACAGGCTGGCAAGGCCGAGCACCGTCCACGCCACGATGCCGGCGAGGGGAAAGGCGGAGAAGCCGGCACTGCGGCGGATGAAGTCGAGGCGCTGGGTGTCGAGCGTATCCATGGCCCGGAGGAAAGCCGGCGGCCGGTCCCCTGCCCAGTCGAATCGTGGGGCGGAGTGGCCGACCGTGCGCGATTGCCGCGGCCGCACCCGAGTGCGGGCTTGCGCCCGGCGCACCCAGGGGTGGAATACGGAGGCGTGGGGCGAGTGCCAACCATGTCCGGACGATGAAACACTTTCTTTTGCCGATGCTGCTTCTGGCGGCCGTTGCCCATGGCCACGACATCCAGGGCGTGCTCGTCCGCGCTGGGGATTCTGCGGCGATTCCGCGCAGCACGATCCCGTTCGACGGTTTCAACAAGACGCCCACCGGGCGGCTCTACACGCTCTGGATCGCGCCGGATGGGGCGCTGGTGTTCCACCTTGAGAAGCCGTGGGATCCGGTGGCATTCACCACCGGGGGCGGTGATCGGCGCTTCCGGCTCTGGATCGTCGAGGCGCCACGGAGGCTGGCGCTGCCCGACGGCTTCGAGACCGTGGATGCGGACAAGATAGGCGGAGTGCCGGGGGTCGAGGAGCTGACTGGGCACATCGTGATCGATTGGCGTAGCGACAACGACTACACGATCGAGCTCGATGTGAAGGGCGCCAAGGGACGCTTTGCGTTTCGCGGTTGGCTGTTCGGCAATCCGAAGAACGTGGCCGCGGAGGATGCGCCGAGAAGCCCATAGTGCGGCGGCGGCATGGCTTCATCGTCGGTCGACCTCCTGCGAGATTGTTTTCGCCGCGGCTGCGTGCAACGTGGGCGCGATGCCCGCCACCCAAGAGGACACCATCGCAGCGCTCGCGACACCACACGGAGAGTCGGCGGTGGCCCTTGTGCGCGTGTCGGGTGGCGAGTGCTCGCGGGTGGCGCGGGAGGTAGTGGGTCGCCTGCTCCCACCCCGCGTGGCGCGACATGCCGACTACCGTGACCGTGCGGGTGTGGTGATCGACGACGTGTTGTTCACGTATTTCGCCGGGCCGGCGTCGTACACGGGCGAGGATTCGCTGGAGATTGCCTGCCACGGCAACCCGTACATCGCGCAGCGCGTGCTGGAGGACCTCTTCGCACGCGGCTGCCGAGCGGCGGAACCGGGGGAATTCACGAAACGGGCGTTTCTCAACGGTCGGATGGACCTCAGCCAAGCCGAGGCGGTGATGGATCTCATCCACGCCCGCGGCGAACGCGCGCTGGAGGCGGCCAACCGCCAGCTCCGCGGCGCGCTGGGCCGACAGATCGAGGCGGCGATCGAGCGGCTCGTGGGCGTGGTCGCTCAGGTGGAGGCCTACATCGATTTCCCCGAGGAGGATCTGCCGGCGGAGAACCGCGCGCGGCTACGCGGCGAGGTGGCGGCGCTGCGGGCCGACCTCGGCCGGCTCCTCGCCACGGCGCACTACGGCGCGCTCCTGCGCGACGGCGTGCGCACGGTGATCGTGGGCGAGCCCAACGCCGGCAAGAGCAGCCTGCTCAACCGCCTCGTGGGCTGGGACCGCGCGCTGGTGAGCCCGGAGCCGGGCACGACGCGCGACTACCTCGAGGAGCCGCGCGTGCTCGGCGCACATAAGATCCGGTTAGTAGATACAGCTGGCTTGAACCCGTCCCCTGCCCCGCTGGAGCGCCGAGGAATCGAACGCACGCTGGAACGTGCCGCGGAGGCTGACCTCTTCCTTGTCGTGCTCGACTCCACCCGCCCCTGCCCTGCCCTGCCGGCGGCCATCACCGGCCGGCTTACGGCATCCAATACGGTTCTGGTGTGGAACAAGACGGACTTGGCCCAGCCTGCGGGCGTCCCGCTGCCGGAGGCGTGGCGGGAGTATGGACAGGTGGCGATGTCGGCTCTCACCGGTGATGGCGTCGGTGATCTTGAAAAGATCGTATCGGAACTGATTGATAAAGAGCAGCTTAGTATATGCGGCGACCTTATCGCGATCAACGCCCGCCACGCCGCTGCGCTCACGGAGGCCACGCAATGTCTGGCGTTTGCGGAGGAAAAACTCGGGGATGCGGGGACGGCCCCGGACGAGTTGATGGCGTCGGATCTGCGCGGGGCGCTGGACGCGCTCGGCCGAATCGGCGGGCGCGTCGATCACGAGCGCGTGCTGGACAAGCTGTTCTCCAGCTTCTGCATCGGCAAATGAGCCGGCACTGTCCCCTACCCTGCGAGCTTCGTTAGCACTGCCATGGCATACGTTTTCCAAGAGAATGTCTTCGATGTGATCGTGTGCGGCGCCGGCCATGCCGGTTGCGAGGCCGCACTGGCGGCTGCGCGGCTCGGGGCCTCCACCCTGTTGCTTACCGGCAACCTCGACACCATTGCCCAGATGAGCTGCAACCCGGCGATCGGAGGTCAAGCCAAGGGACAGATCGTGCGTGAGATTGATGCGCTCGGCGGCGAGATGGCGGTCAACACGGACGCCACAGGCATCCAGTTCCGGTTGCTCAACGAATCCAAGGGACCAGCGGTGCAATCGCCCCGCGCGCAGTGCGACAAGAAAGCGTACCAGTTCCGCATGAAGCACGCGCTGGAGCTCCAGCCCGGGCTCCAGATCTTCCAGGCCACGGTCACTGGGTTGATCGTCGAAGGCGGTAAGGTCGTCGGCTGCCACAGCAACCTCGACATCGACTTCCATGGGCGGACGGTCGTGCTGACCACCGGAACTTTTCTTCGCGGGCTGCTGCACATCGGGACGAACAAGAATGAAGGCGGACGCCTCGGAGACTTCAGCGCGAGGACGTTGTCGGGGAGCTTGGAGGCCTCCGGGATCGAGTTGCGGCGGTTCAAGACAGGAACGCCTGCGCGGGTGCTTGGCCGCAGCCTGGATTTCTCAAAGATGGAGGAGCAGAAGGGCGACGCTCAGCCCACGCTCTTCGCGTTCCACGACACTCGCGACCCGGAGGCGATGTTCCACGTGGAACACGCGGGGCAGTGCCAACAGGGCTGGGCGCCGGGTTCCGACCAGCTCTCATGCTGGATGACCTACACGACGGAGCGCTCGGCCGAGATCGTGCGGGCCAACAAGCACACCTCGGCGATGTACTCGGGGCAGATCCAAGGGGTGGGGCCGCGGTATTGCCCAAGCATCGAGGACAAGTTTGTGCGCTTCGCCGACAAGTCGCGACATCTGCTCTTTCTGGAGCCGGAAGGGCGCCATACCGACGAGTACTACATCAACGGCCTCTCCACGAGCATGCCGTTCCACGTCCAACTTGAGCTGATCCACAGCATCCCGGGGATGGAGAACGCCGTGGTCGTGCGTCCGGCCTATGCTGTGGAGTACGACTACGCCCCGCCGACCCAGCTCTGGCCGAGCTTGGAGTCGCGAATCGTCGAAGGCTTGTTCTGTGCTGGTCAACTTAACGGTACCTCCGGCTACGAGGAGGCCGCAGGGCAGGGGGCTGTGGCGGGAATCAATGCCGCCCAGAAAGTCCGTGGTGGTGAGCCCCTGGTTTTGAGACGGCACGAGGCCTACATCGGGGTGCTCATCGACGACCTCGTCACGAAGGGGACGAACGAGCCCTATCGGATGTTCACCAGCCGCGCCGAGCACCGACTGCTGCTCAACCACGGCTCGGCCGAGCTGCGCCTGCTGCCTCACCTGCGGCGCTTGCCTGGACTCGTTGGAGTAGGGCGGCTGGAGCGAATTGAGCACAAGGCCGAGCGGGTAGGGCACTGGTGCGCCCAACTGGAGTCCGCCCGCAGTCACGGCGTTACGTTCGGTGACCTGATTCGTCGCGTGGGCAACGAACCGGAGTTGCCGGCCGAGTTTCTCCAGGAAGACGCCACCGTGCGGGACGAGGTGCTCTACCGCATCCGCTATCGGGGCTATCTGGAGCGGGAAGGGCGGATCATCGAGCGGCTCGCCGGACTGGAGCGGGTGAAGGTGCCCGCCGAT
>JAEWNN010000127.1 GCA_023457035.1 Verrucomicrobiota bacterium | reverse complement strand
CCACCGCCGCCGCGCCCGACCCGCTCCGCCTCCGCGCCTACCACCGCATCGACTTCGGCGTGAGCTACCCGTGGCGCGACTGGGTGATCGCCCTGAACATCGAGAACCTCACCGACGAATACTACCTCCTCGCCGGCAACACCGGTCTCGCGCTCAGCCCCGCCAACCCGCGCAGCTACGCCCTCCGCCTCACCCGCACCTGGTAGGTTTCCTTCGTGCGGAGTCCCTTCAGGGCGCCCCTCTCCCCCTCCGACCCATTCGACCTATTCCCGCACTCCGCCCGCTCCCTCGCCCCGCCCCCGGGCGCCGCTCCGCCAATCGCAAATCGGCAATCCAAAATCGAAAATCCATGCGCCGTGCCCTCTTCTGGCTCCACCTCGTCGCCGGCCTGGTCGCCGGCCTCTTGATCGCCCTGCTCTGTTTCACCGGCGTCGTCCTCGCCTTCGAGAAACAGATCGTCGCCTACGTCGGCCGCGACGCCGCCACCGTCTCGATCCCCGCCAACGCCACCCCGCTCCCGCTCGACGAACTCGCCTCCCGCGCCCGCGCCGCGCAGCCCGACGCCCGCCTCACCGCGATCACCGTTCGCCCCGATCCCGCCGCGAGGGTCACCTTCGCGTTCGGCCGCGAAACCACACTGCTCGCCGATCCGTACACCGGCGAACTCCGCCTGCCCGGCGCCGCCCGCACGCACGCGTTCATGCACCTCATGACGGATCTCCACCGCACGCTCGGTTTCCACGCCGAGGCGACACGCCCCGTCGGCAAGGCGATCACCGGCGCGGCCAACGTCGCGTTCCTCGTGCTCGCGATCACCGGCCTCTACCTCTGGTGGCCGCGCACGTGGTCCTGGCGCGGACTCAAAGCCGTCGCGACGCTCAACCTCCGCCTCAGCGGCAAAGCCCGCGACTGGAACTGGCACAACGCCCTCGGCCTCTGGTCCGCGCCCGTGCTCATCGTGCTCACGCTCACCGCGCTGCCGATCTCCTACCGCTGGGCCAACAACCTCCTCTACACGCTCACCGGCGCCGTTCCGCCCGCGCAGAACGCCGGCCCCAGCGCCCAACCGCCCAGCCCCGACGTGCCTCAACCGCCACCCGGCGCCCGCCCGCTCAGCCTCGACGCGCTGCTCGCCGCCGCCCGCGCCGCTACGCACAATTGGACCGAGATCACCTTGCGCCTCGGCGGCGGCCGCGAAGCCGGCTCACGTCCCGAACCCAGCGTCAACCGCCAGCGTCGCCAAGCTCCGGACACCGCCACACTCCCTCCCAGCACGGCAACCGCGCCCACCGCCGCCGCCACACCCGCCGCGTCCTCCCCGGCCGGCACCTCCGAACCGTCCACCGCCGAACCGCCCCGCCCCCGCAGCCCGCAGGCCGTGGCCGTCGCCGTCCACACCGCCGACCAGTCGCCGCGGTTCGCCCCCACCACGCTCCACCTCGACCCGTTCACCGGCGCCGTCCTGCGCACGGATACGTTCTCCGACCAACCCGTCGCCCGCCGCCTGCGCAGCTGGGCGCGTTTCCTCCACACCGGCGAAGCCCTCGGCTGGCCCGGCCAGCTCGTCGCCGCCCTCGCCTCCGCCGCCGGCCTCGTCCTCGTCTGGACCGGTTTCGCCCTCTCCTGGCGCCGCTTCTTCCGCCGCGTCACCCCGTAGGACCAGTCTCCGACCGGTTCCCTCCTGCTCCGCCTCTCCTCTTCCGCGTTCCACCGATGTCACCCACAACCTGGGCCCGCGCCTCCGTTCGCGCCGCTACCACCGGCCGACTACCTTCGGGCGCCCGCCTGCACCCGACATCGCCATGCACCACCGCCAGCGCACGACCACCCGCCCCCTCCTGACCATCGCCGTCCTCGGCGTCCTTCTCGCTTCGGCACACGCCCAACCGGCCGCCGCGGTCGAAGCTGCCGCGCCCATCGTCCAGCCCGCGCTGACGATCACCGGCGAACTCTGGCACAATGCCTCGGGCGGTCTCGCCACCGGCTCGCGCTGGAACTCCCTCGCCGACCTCGTCGTCGAGATCGACCTCGCCCGCCTCGGCGCCCCCGCCGGCGCTTCGCTCTCCGCGCAGTTGTTCTGGATCGAGAACCAGAAGACCTCCGCCGACTTCGCCGATCTCACCGGCGCCACCAACCCCGTCTCCGGCCTCAACGCCGGCGACGCCTGGCGACTCTTCAACCTCTTCTACCGCCAGTCGTGGGCCGACGATCGCTTCGCCCTCAAATTCGGCCAACTCGCGATCGACGACGATTTCATGGGTTCCGACTACGCGGGCCTCTTCGCCCACTCCGCCCTCGGCGCGATGCCCTCGCAGGTTGCCACCGGCCACAGCGGGCACACCGGCGGCAGCTGCGCGTACCCGATATTCGCCGTCGCCGCACCCGGCGTGCACTTCTCCGGCGCACTCAACAACACGTTCTCCCTCCAGCTCGGCGCCTACCACGGCGGCCCGGGCCACGACCGCCGAGGCAACCACGGCCTCGATTGGGACGACGGCTCCGGCCAAGGCGCCGTTTTCTTCTACGAGGGCGCCTACACCTTCTCCCTCGCCGGCAAACCGTCCACCCTGCGGGCCGGCGGCGCACTCCACACCGGCCGCTTCGACGACTTCGCCGCCCTCGCCACCAACGCCAGCGCGCCCGAGGTCCGCGGCCTCCACAGCTTCTACCTGACCCAGGATCTCGTGCTCCTCGCGCGCGACGCCGAGCACCCCACCCTCGCCACCTTCTGGCGTGCCGGCCTCAGCCCGCAACACGACCGCAGCGCCGTGCGCCGCTACGCCGACGCCGGTCTCAACTGGTTCGCCCCGATCCCCGGCCGCGCCAACGACATCGCCGGCCTCGCCGTCTCGTACACAGAGTACGGCGACGCCTACCGCCGCCTCGATCCCGCCCTCGCCGCCGCCGAGACCGCGCTCGAACTCACCTATCGCGCCCAGCTCACCGAGCGCTTCGCGCTGCAAGCCATCGTCCAACGCCACTTCAACCCGCTTCCCGCCGACGACGGCTCGCGTCACGCCGCCACCGTCCTCGCCCTCCGCGCCGAACTCACCTTCTGACCCGTGGGGCGGCGCTTCAGCCCGCCCCGCTCGGCACCGCACTCGCACCTTCCACGAGAACTCCATCTGCCAGTGCCTCCTGAAGGAACGCCCTACACCCGCCCTCCCTTTTCCGTCCGCCGTTCCTGATTCCCTGATTTCCACATTTCTCCTCTTCCGTCTACCGCACCGTCCTCCGCCCTCCGGCTATTCCGCATTCCGCAATCCGCACTCCGCATTTCCATGTCCGCGTCATCCGCCACCGTCCTCGCCGGCCAGCCCGTCGGCACCCGCGCAAAAGTCACCGGCATCGCACTCCCGCCCGCCACGCACCAGCGCCTCCTCGAGATGGGCCTGACCGTCGGCACCGAGTGCACTGTCGTCCGCTACGCCCCGCTCGGCGACCCCATCGAGATCCGCGTCCGCGGTTACCACCTCTCCCTGCGCCAAAGCGAAGCCGCCGGCGTGAGCGTCGAGATCCTCAAGTAGTGCACTCACGCATCCTTCCTGTGGTGGGGCGGGCTTTACGCCCGCCATCCGCGCTCGAGTCCAACTGGCGGGCCTGAAGCCCGCCCCACCCTCGAACCAACGCACCTCCGTCCCTCCGCTCTCTGTTCACCGGTCACCGACCACTGTCCACCGTCCCGCCGCCATGCCCACACCCACCGCCGCTCCCGCCACCTCCGCCGCCCGCACCGTCCGCACCATCGCGATCGCGGGCAACCCGAACAGCGGCAAGACCACGCTCTTCAATGCCCTCACCGGTCTGCGCCAGAAGGTGGGCAACTATCCCGGCGTCACCGTCGAGAAGAAGATCGGCCGCTTCGCCGGCGCCCACGGCGAACCCTTCGACCTGCTCGACCTCCCCGGCACCTACTCGCTCCAGACCCGCTCGGCCGACGAAGCGGTCGCGCGCGACGTGCTCCTCGGCCGCCTCGCCGACACCGCCGCGCCCGACCTCATCCTCTGCGTGGTCGATGCCGCCAACCTCGAGCGCAACCTCTACCTCGTCGCCCAGCTCGCCGAGCTCGGTCTGCCGCTCGTCGTCGCGCTCAACATGATGGACCTCGCCGAGCGCAACGGCCTCGTCACCGATCCCGCCGCGCTCTCGGCGCGCCTCGGCTGTCCGGTCGTCTCGATCGTCGCGTCGCAGAAGAAAGGACTCGTCGAGCTCAAGCAGGCCATCGGCGCCCAACTCGCCGGCGCCGCGCCGCACCGCGCGCCCTTGCCGGCGGCGTTCGAGACCGCCGCGCGCACCCTCGGCGATGCGCTCGTGCGCGAGCGTGTGGTCGGCTCGCGTTTCGCCATCGCCGAGGCGCTGCTGCTGCTCTCCGCCGTCGACGACGAACTCGTCAAGACGCTCCCCGGCGCACTCCCGGCGACCGTCGCCTACGGGCGCGCACAGATCGAACGGGCCGGTGTCGACCGCCTCTCCGCCGCCGTCCAGGCGCGCTACACCTGGGCCGCCGAACTCGCCGCCGCCACCCAACACGCCAACAACGCCGAGCAGGCCTCCGTCAGCGACCGGCTCGACGCCGTGCTCACGCACCGGGTGTGGGGCTGGCTGTTCTTCGTCGGCGTGATGGCGCTCATGTTCTTCATGATCTTCCGCGTCGCCGAGATCCCGATGGGCTGGATCGAGGCTGGTCAGGAAGTCGTCGCCGGCTGGGCCACGGCCGCCATCCCCGAGGGCGACTTCCGCGATCTCGTGATCGACGGTGCCATCGCCGGCGTGGGCGGCGTCGTCATCTTCCTGCCGCAGATCCTGATTCTCTTCTTCTTCATCGGCCTGCTCGAGGACACCGGCTACATGGCGCGCGCGGCGTTCATCGTCGACCGCCTCATGAGCCGCGTCGGCCTGCACGGGAAATCCTTCGTGCCGATGCTCAGCTCCTTCGCCTGCGCGATTCCTGGCATCATGGCCGCGCGCACGATCGACAGCACGCGCGACCGGCTCGTCACCATTCTGGTAGCACCGCTGGTGAGCTGCTCCGCGCGCCTGCCCGTGTACGCGTTGCTCATCGCGTTGTTCCTCCCCGCCGGCGGAGCGTGGCAGAAGGCCGGCATGATGCTCGCCCTCTACGCGCTCGGGCTCGGCGCGGCCTTCGGCATGGCGTGGCTGTTCCGCCGCACGCTCTTCAAGGGCGAGCGCTCGCTGCTTCTGCTCGAGATGCCGCCCTACCGTCGCCCGTCGTTGCGCGCCACCGCGCTCCGCATGTGGGAGCGCGGTGTCATGTTCCTCAAGCGCGCCGGCACCGCCATCCTCGCGATCTCCATCGTCATCTGGGCGCTCTCGACCTACCCGAAACCGTCCAATCCCGACGCCACCGCCTCCGAGGCCCTCGCCGCCTCCTACGCCGGCCAGCTCGGCCACGCCATCGAGCCGTTGATCAAGCCGCTCGGCTACGACTGGAAGATCGGCGTGGGCATCATCAGCTCGTTCGCCGCCCGCGAAGTCTTCGTCGGCACGATGTCGATCATCTACGCCGTCGAGGGCGGCGAGGAGGACACCGACTCCATGCGCGACCGCATGCTCGCCGAGACGCACCCCGACGGCACGCCCGTCTACACGCCGCTGGTGATCTTCGGCCTCATGGTCTTCTACGTTCTCGCGATGCAGTGCCTGCCCACCAGCGCCGTCGTGCGCCGCGAGACCGGCTCGTGGAAGTGGCCGCTCTTCCAACTCGGATACATGACTGCCCTCGCCTGGACCGCCGCCTTCCTCGTCTACCAAGGCGGCCGCCTTCTCGGCTTCTCCTGAGCCGTCTTCACCTGCAGGAGCCTGCTTGCAGGCGATTAAACCTCCTCCCATTCCCGAACACAAATTCGCCTGCAAGCAGGCTCCTCCCTCCGGCCCACTGTCTAGTTTCCGCCTTCCGAGTTCGCAGTTCCGAGTTTCCTTCCATGCCCGCCTGGCTCGACCAACTCCTCGTCTTCGCGCTGATCGCCGCGGCGGTCGCCTACCTCTGGTGGACCGCCCGCCGCAAGCGCACCGCCACCGGCGCTCCGCCCTGCGCCGGCGGCTGCTGTTCGCCCAAGCTCCCGCCGCACCTCGGCAAACCAGGTTCATCGTCCGACAGAACGCCTCGCTCCTAACGTCCGCCTCTCCGTCGCCGTCGGCCAGTGCGCCGTCGTCGCCACGCGTGCGACACACAACGACCGCGGCGCCGCCGAGTACCGCAAACGCATCTGCACCCACGAGGAACCCAAGCACTTCAGCCTCGAGGTCGCGCGCTGCCCTTGCCGGTGTTCTGAACCGCGGTTCAATCCGCGACTAGTTGAGAACGAGGGGTTCATGCTACACTCGGTACATGGATCTACCCCTTCGTCTCTTCCCGGCACGGCGAGGCCTCGCCGCCTCCGCGCTCCTCTTGGTGTTACCCCTGCTCGCTCTCGCGCAAGCGACCCCCTCCAACCGGCACTTCCCGGTACAAACTCGGATCGCGCCGGGCATGCTCGAGGGTCGCTACGACGCGCAGACCGGTGTGCAACGCTACCTGGGCATTCCGTTTGCCCAGCCGCCCGTGGGCGCGTTGCGCTGGAAGGCTCCCCAACCGGTGACACCGTGGTCCGGCGTGCGGGAGGCCACGAAGTTCGGCCCGAGCCCGGTGCAGACGATCGTGTTTCCCGACATCGTCTTCCGCTCGGAGGGCATGAGCGAGGACTGCCTGTATCTCAACGTCTGGACGCCCGCCCGCCGCGACACCAAGGGTCTGCCGGTGCTCCTCTACTTCTACGGCGGCGGCTTCGTCGCCGGCGACGGCTCCGAGACGCGCTATGACGGCGCCAGCATGGCCGCGAAGGGCATCGTGGTCGTCACCTGCAACTACCGTCTCAACATCTTCGGCTCCTTCGCCCACCCGGCGCTGAGCGCCGAGGCGCCCTACCACGCGTCCGGAAACTATGGATTCCTCGACCAGAACGCCGCCCTGCGCTGGGTGCGCGACCACATCGCGGCCTTCGGCGGCGACCCGCGGCACATCACCATCGCCGGCGAATCGGCCGGCTCGCTCTCGGTCAGCGCCCATATGGCCTCGCCCCTCTCCCGCGACCTGATCGCCGGTGCGATCGGCGAGAGCGGCTCGATGATGGGCAGCTCGCTGGCGGCCGTGCCGCTCGCCGAAGCCGAGCGCCAGGGCTCGGAGTTCGCCCAGAAGGCCGGCAACCTCACGCTCGATCAACTGCGCGCCCTGAGCACACGCGAACTGTTCGAGCTCTACCAGGAGTCGCGCCGCTGGGGTTTTCCCGCTGTGATCGACGGCCATTTCCTGCCGAAACCGGTCGCGGAGATCTTCGGCGCGGGCGAACAGGCCCGGGTGCCGCTGCTCGTCGGCTGGAACTCGGCGGAAATCCCCGGCCTCGCCTTCATGCAGGGGCCGACATACTCGAAAGACGGGTACATCGAGAAACTCCAGCAGGCCTTCCCCCAGGACCACGCAACCGCCCTGCAGCTTTACCCGGCCGGCACGCCCGAGGAACTCGAGCGCTCCGCCACCGACCTCGCCTCCGACCGCTTCATCTCCTACAGCACGTGGAAGTGGTTCGACCTCCATCGCCGCCACGGCGGTCAGCCGACCTTCCGTTACCTCTATTCGCGCATCCCGCCGCAGGTCGCACCGCCTCCGGCCCGCTTCGGCGCCCCGCCCATGCTCGCCCTGAAGCCGATCGGCGCGCCCCACGCCTGCGAGATCCCGTACTGCCTCGGCAACCTCGCCCTCATCCAGGACATCCCCTGGACCGATGACGACTACACCGTCTCGGCGACCATGCAGGCCGCGTTCGCCCAGTTCATCAAGACCGGGAACCCCAACGGCCCCGGCGTGCCCAACTGGCCGGCCGCCACCGCCGAAGATCCCGCGCCGCCGGTGATGACCATCGACGTCCAGTCGCAGGCCGCCCCGTCGACCGTCGAGGCCCGCTACCAGTTCCTCGACCGCGTCGGCGCCGCCCGCTGAGTACCGCCTCTCGGGGCGGACTCCGAGCCGCCCTCCGTACCCAGCCGCCGGCGACACACCGCCCGGCGGCGCCAACTTCCCAACTCACCACTCCCATTCCGCGCAGCCTCCACTCCGCGCCCCCTTCCATGAACTCCCCATCCCTTCTCCGCTTCGCGAGCGCCGCCCTCGGCCTCGTCGCCAGCCTGACCGCGGCCCATGCCGCCGAACCCACCGGCGATGACCTCGCCCGCGCCCGCACCCTCGTCGCTCAGATGACCCTCGAGGAAAAGGCTTCGCTGGCCTCCGGGCGCGACTTCTGGACCACCAAGCCGATCGAACGCCTCGGCGTGCCCTCGATCATGATGACCGACGGCCCGCACGGCCTGCGCAAGGCCTCCGGCGCCACGATCGGTGAGAGCGTGGCCGCCACCTGCTTTCCCACCGCGCCCGGACTCGCCTCGACCTGGAACACTGCGCTCTTGCATGAAGTTGGCGTGGCGCTGGGCGACGAGTGCCAGGCCAACGACGTGCAGATCCTGCTCGGTCCCGGCGTGAACATGAAGCGCTCGCCGCTCGGCGGTCGGAACTTCGAATACTTCGCCGAGGACCCGCAACTCTCCGGCGAGATGGCGGCGGCCTTCATCCGCGGCGTGCAGAGTCGCGGCGTCGGCACTTCCTTGAAACACTTCGCCGCCAACAACCAGGAGTACGAGCGCATGCTCAGCAACTCCATCGTCGACGAGCGCACGCTGCGGGAGTTCTACCTGCGCGCCTTCGAGATCGCCGTGCGCGAGGCCTCGCCGTGGACGGTGATGTGCTCCTACAACCAGCTCAACGGCGTGCCCGTCTCGCGCAACGCCCTGCTGCTCGACCAAATTCTGCGCCGCGAGTGGGGCTTCGGCGGCCTCGTGGTCTCGGACTGGGGCGCGGTCAGCGATCGCGTCGGCGGCGTGCAGGCCGGCCTGAACCTCGAGATGCCCTCGTCGATGGGCCGCACCGACGCCGAGATCGTCGCCGCGGTGCGCGCGGGCAAACTGAGCGAGGAACAACTCGACCGCGTGGTCGCGGAGACGCTCGCCGTGACGTTGCGGGCCCACGACGCCCGCCGCACCGGCGCGACGTTCGACCCGGTCGCCCACCACGCCCTCGCCCGCCGCGTCGGCGGCGAGAGCATCGTGCTCCTCAAGAACGACGGCGCCCTCCTGCCGCTCGACCTCAACAAGAGCGTGCGCGTGGCCGTGATCGGAGCCTTCGCACAGATGCCGCGCTACCAGGGCGCGGGCAGCTCGCAGGTTCGCCCCACCCAGATCGACACGCTCTGGACCGAGCTCGGCCGGCTCGCCGGCCCCGCCGCGCGTCTCGCTTTCGCTCCGGGTTATCTGGCCGACGGCACGACCAACGACACGCTCGTCACCGAAGCCGTGCAGGCGGCGCGCGACGCCGACGTCGCGATCATCGCCGCCGGTCTGCCCGACTCGGTGGAGTCCGAAGGTTACGACCGCACAAGCATCGATCTTCCGGATGGGCATGATCAGTTGATCCGCGCCGTCGCCGCCGCCCAGCCGCGTTGCGCGGTTGTGCTGATGAACGGCTCCGCCGTGCGCCTGCCCTGGGCGAACCAGGTGCCGGCGATCGTCGAGGGCTGGCTCGGCGGCCAGGCGGGTGGCGGCGCGCTAGCCGACGTGCTCACCGGCGTCGTCAATCCCTCCGGCAAACTCTCCGAGACCTTCCCGCAGCGGCTCGAGGACACCTCGAGCTTCCCCTACTTCCCCGGTCTCGATGGCGAGGCCCGCTACGGCGAGGGCGTCTTCGTGGGTTACCGCTGGTTCGACTCCCGCCAGATCGAGCCGCAGTTCCCGTTCGGCCACGGTCTCAGCTACACCACGTTCGCCTACACGGCGATCCGCGCCGAGGCGACGTCGGTGGACGACGAGGACGGCGCGCGCGTGTTCGTGACGGTGAAGAACTCCGGCGCCCGCGCCGGCCAGGAAGTGGTGCAACTCTACCTCCACGAGCGTTCGCCGCGCGTGCCCCAGCCCACGCGCCAGTTGCGCCGCTTCGCCAAGGTCAGCCTCGCGCCCGGCGAGGAGAAGACCGTCGCCTTCGCGCTGGCGCGCCGCGACTTCGCCTACTGGGACGTGCGCATCCACGACTGGGCCGTGCAGTCCGGCACGTTCGACGTACAGGTCGGCGGCTCCTCGCGCGATCTACCGCTCACCTTGGCGCTCGAGGTGCGGGCGCGCCACGTGGTGCATCCCAAGCTCACCCGCGACTCGCTGCTCAAGAGCTTCCGCGAGACGCCGGGCGGCCGGATCGTGTTCGACGAGATTCTCAATACCGCGCTCCGCGGTCTCGGCCTCGCGGGCGAGCTCACCGGCACTCCCGAGGAGATCGCCGCGAAGGAGAAATCCCGCGCGATGATGACGGTGTTCATCCAGGAGATGCAGGCGTGGAAGCTGGTGGCGTCGAGCCGCGGTCAGATCACCGAGGAGAAACTCGCGGAGATGCTGGAGCGCGCGAACCAGCAGCCGTAACGCTCCGCCTCATTTGCGCTGCTGCGCGAAACGCGGAACTCCGGCCGGCCTGCCTTCCCCCGGGGGCGGCCGGCCGGAGCCCGCCCCGCGCCACGCACTGAGCTGGGCAGACGGGATCGGAACGGTCGCCGCGAAAAAGGCTACCGTTCGTCCGTGCGCCCCCTAAAGTCCGGGCCATGCCGCCCCGTCGCCTCGACATCCCGATCGAACGCATCGAGCACCAGGAAGGCCTGCCGCTGCGCGCGTTCGTGCACAGCGTGCGCCAATGCGCCAGCCACCACCACGGCGACTGCGAGTTTCTCCTGTGCCTGCGCGGCAGCGTCGTCGTGACCACCGCCACCGGGCAGACGCAACTCGGCCCGGATGACCTCTTCTTCGTGCACCCGCACGAGCTCCACCTTACCCGCGGCTCGGCGGAGCCGAACCTCATCGCGGCGCTGCAGGCGGATACCGCCGTGGCCACCCGGCTCGATCCCGACTTCCGCCGCCGCCACTCCGGCTTCAACGACCTCGCGCGGCGACGCCCCGACGATCCCCGCCTGCAGAAAGCGCGGGCCCTGATCGCGGAAGTGCTCTGGGAGATGCGGCTGCGTCGCCCCGGCTACCGGTTCCTCGCCGAGTCGGGTGTCCTGCTACTGCTCGGACTGCTCGTCCGCGAGATTCCGTCGACCTTGGGCGCCGCCCCACGCGAGCTCCCGGAAGGCGAGTCGGACGAGGCGCTCGGCCGCCGTCTCGAGCGGATCGTCGCCCACATCGAGGCGCACAGCGCCGAGCCGCTCACCAGCGCAGGCTTGGCCGCGGCGGAGGACGTCTCCGTCAGCTACCTCGCGCGCCTCTTCAAGGAGCGGCTGGGCACAACCTTCGGTGGCTATCTCCGGCAGGTGCGCGTGCGCCAGTCGCTCCCGCACCTCGCCGCCGGCAAGGTCTCGGTGCTCGACCTCGCGCTCGCCTGCGGTTTCCCGAACGTGAAGAGCTACAACGAGGCGTTCCAACGCCAGTTTCGCACCACCCCGACCGAATGGCGGCGCGCCCAGGGCGGCATGTTCGTCGCCGGCCTTGGAGAAAGCGGATACGGCGTGGCCGACTCCGGGCTCGCCTACCACCTACTCCAGCGCCACCTCCCGGCCTCGAGCCCGCTCCGCAGCCCATGAACCTCCGGCACCTGCAACGCGCACCGTTCCGGCTCGGCGCCGCCGAACTCGCCTGGGTTGAGCAA
The DNA here is from genome assembly GCA_023457035.1 of Verrucomicrobiota bacterium. GTDB lineage: Bacteria > Verrucomicrobiota > Verrucomicrobiia > Opitutales > Opitutaceae > CAJCBL01. The sequence goes on along the minus strand of JAEWNN010000127.1, from coordinate 12,280 downwards.
ACCTTCACCCGCCTGAGTGCGCGCGAACGGCTCGCCCAACTGCTCGTGCCGCTCGCGGTCGACACCAGCGCCGAAAACCTCGAACGCTTCGCGTCGCTGGGCGTCGGCGGCCTCTTCCGCACCGCCACTCGCCCGCCAGCGCAGCTGCGCGAAGAAGCGCGACGTCTGCGCGCCGCTAGCGCCGTGCCGCCGCTGCTCTGCGCGGATCTCGAGTTCGGCGAACTCGGCGCAATCGGCGGCGCCGAAGGCACGGCGTTTCCCAATCCGCTGGCCGCCTCCGCCGCCGGGCTCGCCGCCATCGCACGGATGGCGCAGGTTGCGGCCGACGAGGGTCGCGCGGCCGGCTTCAACTGGTCGCTCACGCCGGTGGCCGATCTCGATTTCGATCGCAACAACCCCGTGGTCAGCACCCGCGCCTTCGGCGCCGATCCGCGCCACGTCGCCCGCTGCGTGCGCCGCTACATTGAGACGCTTCAGCGCCGCGGCATGGCCGCCTGCGCAAAGCACTGGCCGGGAGACGGCGCCGGCGACCTCGACCAGCACAACACCACCGCGATCAACCCGCTCCCGCCGGCCACGTGGGAACGAACCTACGGACACGTCTTCCGCACGGCGATCCGCGCCGGCGTGCTGTCCATGATGAGCGGACACATCGCGTTGCCCGGCCGCAAAGGCGCGGGGCGGACGCCCGCCACTCTCTCCCGGCAGCTCAACCTCCGCCTGCTGCGCGAGGAACTCGGTTTCAACGGCGTGATCCTCTCCGATGCGAGCTCGATGGCCGGACTCACCACGCAGGCCCCGAGGGAGGAACTCGTGCCTCAGGTGATCGCCAACGGCTGCGACCTGCTGCTCTTCCCGGTGGATCCCGAGGTCGACCTCGATTATCTCGTGCGCGCGGTCGCCGCGAGGCGGTTACCAGCCGAACGGGTCGACGAAGCCGTGCTGCGCGTCCTCGCCCTCAAGGCCGCCCTGGGCTTGCCGCGCGAAAACCGCGCACCACGCCCGCTCTCGCGCGCCGCCCGCGACCGCCACCGCCGGTGGGCCGAGCAGGCGGCGCGGGCCGCGGTCACGCTCGTGCGCGACGACGCAAACCTCCTCCCGTTGGATCCGCGCCGCCACCACCGGCTACTGCTCATCGAACCGCAACGACGCGCCGGATGGGCGGGTACCCTGCCGCCATTGCAGATCGAGGCGGGCCTGCGCGCGGCGGGTTTCGCCGTGGAGCGCTACGCCGAACCCGCCGACATCACTCGCGAGCGGTACGATGCCGCGATCTGGGTCACGGCGGACGAGGCCGGTGCCGGGAAACACTCGCTCCGCGTTCCCTGGTCCGAACTGCTCGGGCCGTTTCCGCTAAGCATGGCACGCACGTGGCCGGAACTGCCCACGGTGTTCATCTCGCTGGGACACCCCTGGCAGGTCCGCGAGCTCGCCGGCTGCCCGGTCGTGATCAACGCCTACTCGCCAGTCCCGGCCATACAACGCGCCGTGGTGCATGCGTTGCTCGGTCGCACGCCGTTCCGCGGAGTTAGTCCGGTGCGATTGCCTACGTAGGCGCGAAGGGCATGAATGATTTCGATGCCGCTCGCACTTGCCGCACCACCCACCTCCCATAGCTTCGGCCCACCCAATTCCTGAACATGAAAACAACCACCCAGACCACCGCCAAAACCCGTCATACGACGCCCGTCGCCACCGCGCTGCAGCAACTGCTTGCCGATTCCTATGCGCTGATGTCCATCACCCACCACGCGCACTGGAACGTCGAAGGCCCCGACTTCTTCCAGCTCCACTCCGCCTTCCAGGAGCAGTACGAGAACCTCTTCGAGGCCATCGACGACATCGCCGAGCAGGCGCGCATCATCGACGTCTTCCCCGTCGGTGGCCTCGCCACCCTCGCCAAACAGGCCGGCATCGACGAACTCCCCGTCACCGCCGCCGCCAAGGATTTCGTCGCCGCGCTCGTCGTCGCGCACGAGAAGACTCTCGCCGACGCCATCACCCTGCGCGACACCGCCGAGTCCGCCCGCGATCTCGAGACCCAGGACCTCGCCATCGGGCGCATCAGCTGGCACGGCAAGACCCTCTGGATGCTCAAGAGCTACCTGAAGTAAACAGGCGCCCGCGTTCGTGCGCCGTCCCTACCCGGGTGGCGCACCATCCCATGGGTCACTCTCCGCTCCGCGACTCCACACCGACGGACGCCCCCGGCATGCGCCCGTCGGTCTGTCCGTTCCACGACGGCCCGCAGACCATCGACCTGCTGCTCGGCGAACTCCGCCACGACTCGCCCGAACTGCTCGATCTCGCCCTCGAGTTGCGCAGCGCCATGACGGACGGTGCCGACGCCGAGCAGTGCATCCACCTGCTCTTCGTATTGCGCGCCCACCTCGCCGGTCGGCACCATCTCGCCTTCTATCGGGTCCGCACCTGGGTGCAGCGCCGCATCGTCGCCGAGGTCCGCCCCGACCGGGCCTCGCCATGGCACGAGTGCCCCCTTCCACTCGACTGCGCGCGGGTCGATGAACTGCGCAACCGCTGTCTGGCGACACTCGCCACCGACGACGCTCCCAGTTGGTCGCCCACCGCCCACTTCAGGCTCCGTTTCGCCGAACCCACCACGGCCCCGCAACGTCACTGAGCAGGGCAACCGGGGCCGGCGGGCACGGTCGTCATCGTCACCGGATCGTCTTCCGGAATCAGTCGGCGAGTTCGCGGCGGATCTGCCGGTACCGTTTCCACTCCGCCAGCGTGCCGTCGATGATGAGCAGTTCGGTGGTCTCGACCAGAAAGCTCCGCTCATCGCTGTAGACCGGCTCCTGCAGCATCTTCATGACACCGGTGATCGGGTCGACATACGGAACCTCTCGCATCCGGGTCGCGATCTGCCGCATCCCGTACGGACGGTCGTAGGAGTAGTACCACACCTCGGCCCCGATCGCATCCTGCTTGAGCTTCTTCACTCGCTTCGGTTTCCCGACCATCTGCACGATCTGTTCGGCGGGCATACCGGCCTCGAGGGTGGGCCGCGCGGCACTCGCGGCCACCGGCGCCGCCGGGGTCCCGGACCGCGCCTGATCAGCGGCGGCAAACGCCGTGTGCATGAGGCAGCAAAGAGTGAAAGTGAGCGTGGTGGCTTTGGTGGCGAATGAGGGTGTCATGGTTCCCAGAGAATCCCGCCTCGCGGGATTCCCCTTCACGCTCGCCCGCCTCTCGCGACAACGTCGCCTACCCGAGGAAAGCCGCGATGGCGGGGATCTGCTCCACGCGGGAGCCACCGCGCGTGCGGGCGAAGTACTTGTCGTTCTCCGCCTTCGCCGCCTCGATCTCCTCGTCGCTCTCGTCGGCCAACGCGATGTCCTCGTCGAACACCTGCGCGACCCGCCGGGCCTCGGGCACCAGCAACACCGCCGGGTTCTTCAACTGGTCGCGCCAGACGATTTCGTAAAGGAAAGGATAATACTGCTCACGGTACCGTTTCTCGAACGCCCCGATCCACTTCTGGTCGAGCCCGCCGACCTTGGTCAGCAGCACCACGTCCGCATAGTGCGCGCAGGCGTCGTACCACGGCTGGAGTTCCGCCTTTGCGTGCAACAGCGCCGCATCGGCCACGAAGAGCACCCGTGCCAGCCGCAGATCGGTGCGCAGCAGGAGCAGTTCGCGCAGCGCCTCGACTTGGTCGACAGGGTTGCTCCGCCCGTCGGCGACGAGAAAGAGGTGGGTAATGCCCTCGGGCACCTCGAAGCCCATCTCCGGTTTCGCCCAGGTCCAGCGGGCCACGACCGCGCCGCATTTCGCGAGGGCGGCATCGCCCCCGGCATCCGGCGCCTCGTCGGCACTGAGCAGGACCGCGGCCCGGTCGTCGGGCATCAGCCCTTCGGCGACAAGGTCCGCCAGCACGATCCGGCGATGCGCACCGGCGCTGCCGAGGATGAAATAGAGTTCGACGGGCATGAGTGTGGGGAAGACGCGGGGCGCGGTCTCAGAACCGCAACGCCGAGCGCTGCGCCTCCTGCCGCATCCAGTGGTCGACCAGCACCAACGCCGCCATCGCCTCCACGATGACGACCGCGCGTGGCACCACACAGGGGTCGTGCCGGCCGCGGCCGACGAGTTCGGCGGCCCGGCCTTCGCGATCCACGGTCTGCTGCGGCTGCAGGATCGTGGCGGTCGGCTTGAAGGCCACGCGGAAGACGATCTCCTCGCCGTTGCTGATGCCGCCCTGCACGCCGCCCGAGCGGTTGGTCTTCGTGCGGATGCGGCCGTCGCGGGACTCGAACAGATCGTTGTGCTCGGACCCCTTCAGCCAGGAGCCCACAAAGCCGCTGCCGATCTCGAAGCCCTTGGTCGCCGGCAGCGACAGCATCGCCTTCGCAAGGTCGGCCTCGAGCCGGTCGAACACCGGTTCGCCCAACCCGGCCGGAACATTGCGGATACGACACTCGATCACCCCGCCCACCGAGTCGCCCTCGGCGCGCACGGCCTTGATCCGCTCGATCATCCGCGCCGCCGTCTCGGCATGCGGGCAGCGCACCGCGGAGGCCTCGACCTCCGCGAGGCTCGGGAACGCCAGGCCATCGGGCGCGGCGATGTCGTGGATCCGTGTCACGAACGCCCGGATCTGCACATCGCCGGCCTTCGCCAGAAGCTTGCGGGCCACCGCGCCCGCCGCCACGCGGCCGATCGTCTCGCGCGCCGAGGAGCGCCCGCCGCCCCGATGGTCGCGCACGCCGTACTTGGCCTGGTAGGCGAAATCGGCATGCGAGGGGCGGAACTTGTCGCGCATCTCGTCGTAGGCGCCCGGCCGTTGGTCGGTGTTGCCCACCACCATCGCAAGCGGCGTGCCGGTCGTCAGTCCGTCGAATACGCCGCTGACGATCGTGACCTTGTCGTCCTCCTTGCGCGGCGTGACGATGTCGCTCTGGCCCGGCCGGCGCCGGTCGAGCTCGGCCTGGATCTCCTCCACGGTCAGCGGCAGGTTCGGCGGACAACCGTCGATGACGACACCCACTCCGCCCCCGTGGCTCTCGCCCCAGGTGGAGATTGTGAAGAGTTTGCCGAAGCTGCTGCCCATGGTGGCGCGAACGTGCCCAGCGCGCTGCGGCGCCGCAAGCGCGGAGTCGCCCGGCTTTTGCGGCGACTCTGCGTTTGCCAGCCCGCGGCCCGACCGCACGATCCCGCCGATGATCGCTGCGAAGAACCTGCTCGTCCCGCTGCTTCTCGCCCTCGGTTTCTGCGGTTGCGCCCTGCGCGCCACCGCCCCGGCCACCGCCATGCAAACCATCCCCGCCGACGACTCCCGTTTCCGCTATGAAGGCCGCTTCGACACCTCGGAGCCGGCGGCCCCCGCCGTGATCTGGCAGGCCAGCCGCATCGCCATCGACTTCGAAGGCCCGACGCTGGCGCTCCGGTTCGACTGGGGCGAGGGCCAGAGCTTCTTCGATGTTACCGTCGACGGCACCACCGCCGTGCTCGGAGTCTGCCACGCCGGCCAGTCGCGCCTCGCCTTTCCCCAGCCGCTGGGGCCCGGCCGCCACCGGCTCACGGTCTTCAAGCGCTCCGAGGCCTCCGCCGGCCATGCGCGCTTCCGCGGCATCGAGATCGCCGACGGCGCCCACGCCTGGGTGCCCGCCGCCCCCGTCTACAAGCTCCGGATGCAGTTCTTCGGCGACTCCATCACCGCCGGCGCCTGCAACGAGGACGCGGGCGAGGACCAGTGGGAGGACCGCTCCACGCACAACAACGCCAAGAGCTACGCCGCCCTCACCGCCGCCGCGTTTGGCGCCGACTACCGCAACATCGCCGTCAGCGGCATCGGCATTGCCATCGGCTACTATCCCGAGGTGATCGGCAACGTCTGGGACCGCGTGTATCCGACCGAGAAGTCGCGCCGCGCCGACCTCGCCACCTGGACGCCCGACGTGATCTGCCTCAACTACGGCGAGAACGACGGCTCGTTCACCACCGTGAACAAGCTCCCCTTCCCCGCCAAGGAGTTCACCGCCGGCTACGTCTCGCTCGTCGGCGCAATCCGCGCCGCCTATCCGCACGCGCACATCGTGATCCTGCGCGGCGGCATGTTCAACGGCGCGAAACACGAGGAGCTGCGCGCCGCCTGGTCCGCCGCCGTCGAGCAGCTCGAGGCCAAGGACGCGAAGGTCCACCACTTCGTCTTCAACCACTGGTCCGGGCCGCACCCGCGTGTGGCCGACGATCGCGCGATGGCCGACGAACTCATCGCCTGGCTCGGCCAACAGGAGTTCATGCAGTCGTACCGCTGAACCGCCCCTTCCGTTTCAACCACGGCGCGCCCCTCCCGCGCAGCCGCGTGGGGCGAAGCCCTTTACGCGGTCCTCCGTCCACCGGCTACCACCCACCGGCTACCGGTCACCGCCTACCGGCAACTGGTCACCGGCAACCGCCACTCCGCCCTCCGTCTTCCGTCTTCTATCGTCTGTCGCCCGTCCTCTGTCCTCTCGCCTCTTGCCTCTCGCCTCCCGGTCCGGCATCCGTTCCCTCGTGTCCGGTCCGGCGAACCCTCCCAGCTCCCTGCGCGGCGTCCTTGAGCGCATCATTTTCCTCAACGAGGAAAACAGCTACACCATCGCCGAGCTCCGCCCCGATTCCCTCGACGAGCCGCCGCCGAAGCGCACGAAGTCGAAGAACGCCCCCGCCCGCGCCAAAGCCCCCGATCCCGCGCTGGTCACCGTCGTCGGCCTCCTGCCCGGCGTCCAATGCGGCGAGACGCTCTCGCTCGACGGCGAGTGGGTCCACCACCCGCAGCACGGCGCGCAGTTCAAGATCGTCGCCTGGCGCTCCGAGCTCCCCGCCGGCGTCTACGGCATCCGCAAGTACCTCGGCAGCGGCCTCGTGCCGGGTATCGGCAAAACCTACGCCAACAAGATCGTCGACCGCTTCGGCGCCGACACCCTGCGCGTCATCAGCGAGGAGTCCACGCGCCTGCGCGAGGTCGAGGGCATCGGCCCCACCCGCGCCACCGCGATCAAGAAATCATGGGAGGACCAGCGCGCCCTCCGCGAGATCCTCATCTTCCTCCAGACCTACGGCGTCACGCCCTCGCAGTGCGTGAAACTGGTCGGCAAGTACGGCCCGCAGGCGAAACAGATCCTCCTCGCCGAGCCCTACCGCGTCGCCCGCGAGATCGACGGCATCGGCTTCAAGACCGCCGACAAGATCGCGATCAACCTCGGCTTCGCCAACGACGCCCCGCCGCGCCTCGACGCCGGCCTGCTCTTCGCCCTGGCCGAGCTCGCCGAGGAGGGCCACACCGCCTACGGCGAAAACGACCTCCGCGCCTACGCGGCCGAGCTGCTCCAGACCGATCCCGCGCTCCTCGCCAAACGCATCGACGCCCTCGTCGAGACGCGCGAGCTCGTCCGCCACGGCGACGCCGGCCAGCCGGCCACCGCCGTGCAGCTCCCGCTCTATCACCGCGCCGAGGAGAAGATCGCCACCGCCTTCACGCGCGTCCTGCGCTGCACCTCCTGCCTGCCGCCGATCAAGGTCGATGCCGCGATCGTCTGGGCGCAGGAAAAATCCCAAATCCAGTTCGCCGAACAACAGGCCGCCGCCCTGCGCGCCGCGCTCACCTCGAAGATCTCCATCCTCACCGGCGGACCCGGTACCGGTAAAACGGCGACCCTCCGCGCGCTCGTCGGCATCCTGAAGGCCAAAAAAGTCCGCGTGCATCTCGCCGCGCCCACCGGCCGCGCCGCCAAGCGCATCGCCGAGACCACCGGCGGCTTCGCGCAGACCATCCACCGCCTCCTCAAATACGACGCCGCCAAGTCCGGCTTCGCCCACGACTCCGCCTCGCCGCTGCCGACCGACTTCCTCGTCGTCGACGAGGCCTCGATGCTCGACGCCCGCCTCGCCGCCGCGCTGCTCCAGGCCGTGCCGTCCTCCGCGCACATCCTGCTCGTGGGCGATGTCGACCAGCTCCCCTCCGTCGGCGCGGGCAACGTCCTCAAGGATCTGATCGCCTCCGGCCTCGCGCCGGTCACGCGGCTGGCCGTCATCTTCCGCCAGCAGCACCAGAGCCAGATCGTCGTCACCGCCCACGCCGTGAACAACGGCGACGCCGCCCTGCCGCCCTGCATCGCCGACCTCGCCGCGCACCCGCTTCACCACGACCTGCTCTTCCTCCCCGTCGGCTCGGCGGAGGAGTGCGTCGCGCGCGTGGTCGAGCTCTGCACGAAGATCATCCCGCAGAAGCTCCGCCACTTCGATCCCGTCGCCGAAGTCCAGGTACTCGCTCCGATGCACAAAGGCGTGGCCGGCGTGGGCAACCTCAACCGCGAGCTTCAGGCCGCCTTGAATCCCCGCGGCGCCGCGCTTCGCTCGCCCGCCGGCGAACTGCGCGCCGGCGACAAGCTCATCCAGCTCCGCAACAACTACGACAAGGGCATCTTCAACGGCGACATTGCGGTCGTCACCGCCGTCGACCCCGAGGCCGGCACGCTCGAGGCCGACTTCGACGGCACCAAACAGACGCTCGACCGCGGCGACCTGGGCGACGTCGCCCTCGCCTACGCGTGCTCGATCCACAAATCCCAGGGCAGCGAATACCCGGTCGTGATCGTGCCGCTCCTGAAGGCGCACTTCATGATGCTCCAGCGCAACCTGCTCTACACCGCGATCACGCGCGGCAAGAGGCGGGTGTTCATCGTCGGCGAGCCCGCCGCGTGGGGCATGGCCGTGCGCAACAACGAGTCCCGCGACCGCCGCACCCACCTGCGCGAGAAGCTCGCTGCGCTCGCGTCCTGAGATCGGGAATGTGGAAATTTGGGACTCAGGAAGTCAGGAACGAAACGCCCGCCCTGTAGCCGGGGGCGTCGACCCCGGCCCGAAGTAGCTGGACGGCGCCGCCGTTCAGCCCGCCGGTCCGGCGCACATCACGCGACCTTGCGATCGGAACGATAGCGCGCCGAGAGCTTGCCCTTTTTCGTCAGAATACCGGCACGCTTCATCATTTCGGAACGCTCCGCCGGCGTGCTCTTGTCCAGCCACGTCGCCACATGATCGCGCAACGCAAACTGCTCCTTCTGCAGCTTGGCCATCAGTGTTCTGGTCTTCGCGGTCATGGCGGGAAAATCGCTCAGGGCGTTGGCCGGTCAATTTCTTTCGGCCGGAAGTAGCCCAGCACGCAGCCGGGATTTCGCACGGCGATCTGGATGTGCGACTGCTTGGCGATCTGCGCCCCGGGAAACGCCGGGCCTCCTTCCCAGAAGGCACCGCGCACGGTGTCGAACTGCCGTTCGCTCGCCGACAACTCGATGGCATACTCGATCACCGCACGATCGAGTGCGTGGAACAGTCGCGTACCATCCGGGCGTTCACGAGAGTTGACGGGGATCTGCTCACCGCGGGCCCGAAGATCCTCCGCCATGCGGGAATGGACGATTTCCAGCAGCGCCGTGTACCGCACATCGAGCAGATCGAGGCACTCGCCCAGAAAGATGTAGGCACCGAGTACCGCCGGCTCCTTGACCTTGGCGGGCTTGCGACGTGCCTCCTCGACTGCAAAGGCGAAGGCCCGTGCCGGCCCGTGTTCCCAGAAGTAGATGCCGCGGCCCAGCCAGTCGTAATCGTTGTCGCTCGGAATCAGCTCCGTCTCACCGAGCAGAACGCGCCGTGCCAGCGCCGCATCACAGCCATGGTAGCCCACCACAAACCTGCTGTAATCCAATCGCACACCGGCATCCTGCCACGGCCCTTGCTCGGCTCAACTCCATACATTAATCACATCACGCGCGAACTCCTGGCGGCGATCACACGGGGTGGCACGGATGATCGCGGGACGATCCGTGTACGTCCGTGAAATCAGTGGTTTCTGGTTCATGTTGCTTGAGCGGAAATCGGGACACCGACGGCGGGACTCGGCACGTCACAGAGAGCACGGAGGCGGAGGAGTTCACAAAGGTCGGATCGAGCGAGGTAGGAGCCTGCTTGCAGGCGATCCCGCCGCCGTTCCCCAACCCGCCGCTATTCGGCCTCGTCGTCGATCTGCGGCGGCTTGATCTCCGAGAGCAGGCGGTCGAGCTCGGCCTGGGTCGGATTGCGGATCGCAAGGATCGTCAGGATCGCTTCGCCCGCGGGCAGCGCGACCTCGCGGCTCTCCTGCACCGCCATGCCCAGTGCGACCTTGGCCAGCGGACAATCGTGCGGCAGGCATTCGATCCCCGAGTCGGGGTCGCTCGCGGTCTCGCCGTGCGTCGTCACCAGGAACGTGAACACGTTTTTGCGTCGGGACGGCAGATCCTGCTTCTCGATCGTGACCACATGCCCGAGCTGCAGGGTGTCGGTCGGCTTGGTGAGCCAGGTGGCGGGGTCGACCTCGATGAAGGTGTTGCGGGCGACGAAGCGGTCGAGCGCGGTCATCTTGCGGTCCACCGCGCGGATCGCCTCCTTGGCGGCCTTGAAGCCGAAGTTTTCGCGCAGGTCGCCCTGGCTGTGCGCCTCGATCTTGTCCTGCACCAGGCCGACGCGCTTGACCTTGAGCGCCTCGAACTCCTCGGCCAGTACGCGGTTGTAGCCCGGCCGCACGTAGATCGTCGTGTCTTGGGGATCAGGAATTCGGAAGAAATGTTTCCGGGAGATGGGCATGGGCGCGAAGCCAGCAAGGGACCGAAGGCTGGGAAAGGCAATCCGCCGGCGGCGTGACTCCGTCCGGCTCGAAGCATGCCGGACAAATAGCGAGAAGCGAGGAGCGGGGCGCGAGCATCCGCCGGTAGGGCGAACCGGCCTGCTCTGCTGCACAGCAGAGTCCCCGGTGGCCACGAAGACGGATCGGGAATGTGGAAATCTGGAACTCCGGAAATCCGGAACGATTCCCGTCCTCCGGAGGTAGGAGCCTGCTTGCAGGCGACTCCGAGGCAGCTGGACGACGCAGCCGTTCAGCCCCTCCGGACCGTTGAACCGCAAGGAACGCAAAGCCGGAAGAGAACGGGCGCTGATCCGACCCCGGAGTTGCTCACGCGGAGGCGCAGAGAACGCGGAGTTGATCCACGGCCGGTACCAACCCCGGCCCGTCCGCACTGGGAACGCCGCAGCCACGCGACGCCGCGTCGGTTCCTCCGTCTCCGCGCCCTCCGCGCCTCCGCGTGAGACCATTCCGAAACCGGCGCAATCCAGACCAATCCCCGGAATGATCAACCGCTGATGAACGCTGATCGGCGCTGATCTCCGAACCTCCGGATTAGCGGGCATGAGCGTGGATGAGCCGATGGTTCTTCCGTACGGAAGAACGGTTCCCCTCTTCCTCCGGCGCCTCGTAAGCTGTCCACCGGGAACCGGCCAACCGGTCACCGATCGGCCCGCCCGCTGCCCTCCGCCGCTCCGCCGTCCTCCGTCATCTGTCATCTGTCATCTGTCATCTGTCGTCAGCCGCCGTCCCTCCCCTGCCCACCGCCCTCCGTCGTCCGTCGTCTGTCGTCAGTCACCCGGTGCGCCCCATGAAAGCCCCGCATCGTCACGGGAAGTCCCTTGCATTTCCGTGCTTGGAGTGCTGCGATTTTCGCGACGGCCACCGTTCCCCACGCTTTCGGGTCAGGTTGGTCCGCCGCAAACCCACCATGCCGAACGCTTCGCTCCTTCGCGCCCTGTTTCTCCTCGGCATCGCCTGTGCCGTGCTCACGCCCGCCACCGCCCAGATCTACAAAGGGGCCAAGCCGGAGGAGCTGAATCAGGGTAAGGGCACGTTGATCCCCGTACTGGAGAACCGCCTAACGCCCGACCAGCTCCGTGCCTACCTCGGGCAGCGCACCAGCGGGCAGATGTTCGGCACCTTCAATGCCTATTCGAGCCTGCTCTACGCCGTGCACTCGGTGGCGATCTGGGATCAAGGGACGGGCATCGGGCAAACCCCGGTGGAAAGCCCCTTCCTCAAAGACTACCAGCCCACCTGGCAGGAACTCCTCGATGTGCTCGCCCGGCAGGTCAACTGCACGTGGCGCTACAACCACGACACCGGTTACTGGGTCTTCGAGAAGGGAATGCTGCCCCTCCCCTACACCCTGAAGCGCGCCCCCGGCTGGCGCGGCCGCGCCAACGGCAACAACTACGACTATGTGCCGCGGGGCGCCCCGATGGGGATGGATGTCTATATGATGGGCCACTACTCGAGCGACGATCCCGGCCAGCTCGAAGCCTTGGTGCCGAAGATCCGCAAACACCTCTCGATGGGCTTTGCGCCCAACTTCAAGCCCGACGTGACCGACGCCGATTTCCGCACCGAGCAGATCGCCGGTGTCGACGCCCT
>JAEWNN010000126.1 GCA_023457035.1 Verrucomicrobiota bacterium | reverse complement strand
AACACCCATGAAGCGATTCAGATTCTGGAAACTCGACGCGTTCACCACCGGCGCCTCCGCCGGCAACCCCGCCGGGCTCGTGCTGCTCCGGCCCGACGACTCCGTGAGCGACGCCGAGATGCAGCGGTTGGCGACGCAAGTCGCAGCGACCGGCTTCGTGACCGAGGTCGCCTTTGCGCGCCCGGTCGGCCCGGGCGAGCTGACGCTGCGCTATTACTCCTGCGAGCGCGAGGTGCCGTTCTGCGGGCATGCGACCGTGGCTTCCCTGTACCAACTGCTTTCCGCTGTGCCCGAGTACCGGGGGCTGCCGCGGCTCGCGCTGAACACGAGCAAGGGACGGCTGGAGGTCGAGAACCGGATCGAGGCGGAGGGCTGCGTCTTCATCGCCGCGCCGGAGCCCGTGTTTCCCGACATCCGCATCATGGCCAGCGAGGCCGCGGCGGCGCTCGGGCTGCCGTTGGCGGCGCTGAATCGCCACGAGATCAGCCCCGACAGCATGCTGCCGGTCTGTGAGTGCGGGCAGAAGTGCCTGCTCGTGCCGGTGACCGAGCTCGATGCGCTGATCGCCTGCGCGCCGAGCTATTCCACGCTGCGGGCGCTGGCCGATCGCACCGGCATCGAGGTCGTGGTCCTCCATTCGAAACAGACCCACCTGCGCGACCGCCAGTTGCGCACGCGGGTGTTCGCGCCGGCCTTCGGTTATCTCGAGGATCCGGCGACGGGCTCGGGCAACGCCGCGCTGGCGCACTGGCTGCGGCGCAGCGGGGATTGGACGGGCGAAGCGCTCGCCATCGAGCAGGGCCCGGACCGCGTGAATCCAAACCTCGTCACGATCCGTGCCGTTGCGGCGGGCGTCCTGTGCATCGGCGGTTGCGGCGTGGCGCGCATCGAGGGCGAGTACCTGCTGCATTGAGGCGCAACCATTCAGTCGGCGTAGGGGGCGAGCTCGCTCGCACCGCTCGGCATGAGCGGTACCCAGACGGTGCGAGCAAGCTCGCACCCTACATTGGCGATCCAGCGGTCCCGCGGTGAATCCCGGTCTACCGCCTCATCACGCTGAGGTCGCACTCGCTCGGTTCTGCCCGCGCGCCTGCCCCGTCCCGCCGCAGAATTTCCTTTCCGCTCCCGGGGCGGAACAGGCAAGGTTGCGGCGATGAGCACGCTCGTTGGCCTGCAGAAACAGATGGAATCCGGCGGCGACCTCGCGCCGGAGCAGGTGACCGACGCCGTCGCCGCCTTGGTCGACGCCGAGGTGTCGCCCGAGCAGAAAGAGAGTTTTCTCCACACGCTGAACACCAAGGGCGAGAAGCCGGCCGAGGTGGCGGCGTTCGCGGCGGAGTTCCGCACGCTCGCGCGCGATCCCGGCGTGGCGCAGTGGGCCGGCGAGGCGATCGACGTCGTGGGCACGGGCGGCGACCACGCGGGCAGCTTCAACATCTCCACGGCCACGGCGTTCGTGCTCGCGGCGGCCGGCGTGAAGGTGATGAAGCACGGCAACCGCTCGATCACCTCGAAGTGCGGCAGCGCGGACCTCATCGCCGCCATCGGCGTGCCGCTCGATGCCCCGCTGGAACGCATGCAGCGCTCGCTCGCCGAGGTGAACTTCTGCTTCTTCTTCGCCCCCGGTTTTCATCCCGCGTTCAAGGAGATTGCGCCGGTGCGCAAGGCGCTCGCGGCGAAGGGCCGGCGCTCGGTGTTCAACATCCTCGGACCGCTGATCAACCCCGGCCGCCCCGCCTTCCAGCTCTTCGGCGTCTACGCCAAGGACTGGGTCGAGCCGCTCGCCGGCGCGCTGCACGACCTCGGGCTGACCGCCGCGCTCGCCATCCACGGGCACGTGCCCGGCACCGACCGCGGGCTCGACGAGTGGACGACCGCCACGGAGAACTTCTGCGCCGGCGCGGGCCGTCTCCGCGGTCCGCTCACGCCGCTCGATCTCGCGACCACCGGCCTGCAGCCCGGCCGGCTCGACGAGCTGCAGGGCGGCGATGCCGCCGTGAATCTCGCGATCTTCGAGGCGCTCCTGGACAACCGTGCCCCGCGGACCATCGCCGACACCGTCGCGCTCAACGCCGGCGCCGGTCTCTGGGTGACGGGTCGCGCCAAGGATCTCGCCGCCGGCGTCGCGCAGGTACAGGAGCTGTTGCGCAACGGCGCCGTGAAGCGCCACGTCGAGCGCACGCGGCAGTTCTGGGTGACTTGATGATGGCGCGCTTGCCGGCCCCTGTGATGGAACTTCCGAGTAGGTCCGGTCTCCGACCGGACTCCCCGGTGTTGTTAATCTTCTTCAACCGATAATGGACGGTCGGAGACCGGCCCTACTTCTCCTTCCCCATGAAACGACTCTACTTCGGCACCGATGGTGTGCGCGGGCGCTTCGGCGACGCGGTGATGAATCCGGACTTCGTCCGCAAGCTGGCCAACGCCGCCGGCCGGCACATGGCCGCCAGGCTGGGCGCGGGGCCGAAGCGGGCGTTGATTGGTCGCGACACGCGGGCCTCGGGTCCGGCGCTCGAAGCCGCCGTGGCCGAGGGGCTCGTCGCGGCGGGATGGAATGTGGGCCTGCTCGGCGTGGTGCCGACGCCGGAGGTGTCGCTCGCGGTGCGCGAGTCGAAGTCGCAACTGGGCGTCGTGATCACGGCGTCGCACAATCCCGCCGACGACAACGGCGTGAAGTTTTTCGCCAGCACCGGTTTCAAACTGCCCGACGCCGAGGAAGCGGCGATCGAGGCGCTCCTTGAAGACCAGCCGGCGCCTGCCGCGACGCGCGGCACGATCCGCGAGGTGGGCGAGGCGAAGATGCTCTACATCGGTCAGGCCGCGCGCCTATTGCCGCCCGGCGCGTTGGCCGGATGGAAGATCGTCCTGGATACCGCCAACGGGGCGACGTGCGAGACGTCGCGCGAGGTGCTGGAGTCGCTGGGCGCCGAACTTGAGCTGCTCGGCAACGCCCCGGACGGCCGTAACATCAACGCCGGCGTGGGCAGCGAATACCCGCAGCAGCTCGCGGCGCGCGTGCTCGCCACCGGCGCGCGGCTCGGCATCGCGCACGACGGCGACGGCGACCGCGCGGTGTTCTGCGACGAGAAGGGCGTGGCGCTCGACGGCGACGAGGTGCTGACGTTCCTCGCGCTCGGGATGCTCAAGCGTGGCGAACTGCCGGGGAAGACGCTGGTCGTGACCGTGCAGAGCAATCTCGGGGTCGATGCCGCGCTCGCCGCCGCCGGCGGACGGGTTGTGCGCACGAACGTGGGCGACCGCTACGTGAGCGAGGCGCTCCAGCGCGAGGGCGCGGCGCTCGGCGGCGAGTCGTCGGGGCATTTCATCTTCCCGAAGATCTCGCCGGCCGGCGACGGCCTGCTCGCGGCGCTCGCGGTGCTGCGCGTGATGCGCGATACCGGCAAACCGCTCTCGGAGCTGCGCCGGGCGCTGAAGAAGTTCCCGCAGGCGCAGAAGGCCTTGAAGCTCGCGGCCAAGCCGCCGCTGGAGTCGCTCCCCGGCGTGCAGCAGGTGCTGCGCGACGCCGAGGCGTCGCTTGCCGGCACGGGCCGCGTGATGATCCGCTATTCGGGTACGGAACCGAAGGTGCGCGTGCTCGTCGAGGCGCAGACCGACGCCGCCGTGGCCGAGTGGATGCAGAAGGCCGAAGCTGCGTTGCGCGCGGAGCTGACGGTGCTCTGAGCCAATGATGCAGCCCCCACCGCAAAACGCGTTTTGCGGTGGGGGCTGAATCGACACGGCTGAGGCGGTTATCAGGCGGTCGACTCTGCCGGTGCGGCGGCCGCTCGGAGCGGCTGGGCGATCGCGCGGAACGGGCTCCGGGCCACGGCGCAGCTGCGCGAGATGAGCGGTTTGCGTTCTGCGGCAGCCGGCCGCGGCGAACCCGGCCAGAGGTGCCGGCCTCGCCGCGGCCGGCCACAGATTTCCGGAAACGGCGCTAGCGGGCGCCGTCGCAGAGCGGATGGCTCTTCGCGCCGGTGTCGAGCAACTCCTCGAGGGTGCTGGTGGCGAGCGTTCCTTCGACGGAAGCGATCGATTGGTCGAGTTTGCGGTGGAGCGGGCAGAGGTTGCTCCCGTGGGCGCGCAGTTTCAGGGGGCAGGTCCGGATCCGCTCAAGCGGATCGATGGCGTTCACCACCTCCAGGAGGGTGATCTCGGAGGGCGGACGCTCGAGGGTGAAGCCCCCGTTGACCCCGCGGCGTGAGGCGACGATGCCGGCGCGGCGGAGGTTTTGCAGGATCTTCGAGAGGTAGTCCGGGGGAATCCGGGCGATTTCGGCGATCTGCTGGGTGGTCTTCGCCTCGCGTTCGACGTCGGCAAGCAGGACGGCAGCGCGGAGCGCGTATTCCACTGTCTGGGAGAAGATCATGGCGGGAGGGATGGGCGAGAAAGCGGACAATGATGTCCGGAAAAGATTTGACGAGGCCAATGTGGTGGCCGATGGAAAGTGGACGAAAACATCCGGAATAGCTCAACCCACGACCTCCGCCACCATGCGTTATCTGAAACTCTGGCTTGCATTCGCAATCGTCACGCTCGGTTCCCTGGGCGTCCTCGGCTACTACGGGATACAGATCTGGCAGCACCAACCGCCGCTGCCCGCGGAGGTGCGAACGGCGACGGGCCGGGTGCTCTTCTCCGCGCGCACGATCCAGGACGGGCAGAACGTCTGGCAATCGATCGGCGGCCAGGAGCTCGGCAGCATCTGGGGCCATGGCGCCTATGTGGCGCCCGACTGGACGGCCGACTACCTGCATCGCCAGTCCCTGTATCTGCTCGAGCTCTGGGCGGCCCGGGCGGGGGCCCGCGATTTCGCGGATCTTCCGGCGGAGACGCAGGCCGCGTTGCGGGTTCGATTGCGGTCCGAGATCCGCACGAACACCTACGATCCCGCCACCGGCGCGATCACGCTGTCGGAAGACCGCGCGCAGGCGGTGGAGGCGATGGGGCGCTACTACGGCGCCATCTTCGGGAGGGCGACGGAGTTTCCGGAGGACCTGGCGCGCATCGCCGACCACCACCTCGACCCGCGGTCGCTGCGCCATGCGTATGCGATCGCCGAGGGCACGATCAAGACGGCGGAGCGACAGGAGCAGCTCGCGGCGTTCTTCTTCTGGGCGACTTGGGCCTGCGGCACCGAGCGGCCGGCCGCCCTCGAGCCGTCCCGCGGGGCCGCGCGGCCGACCTACACGAACAACTGGCCGAGCGAGCCGCTCGTCGGCAACCAGCTCACCGGCTCGATGGTGTTGTGGACGGTCGTGAGCGTCGTGCTGCTGCTGGCGGGGGTCGGCGGGTTCGTCTGGTATCGCGCCTCGCTCCACGAGGAGGATGCGCCCGCGATCCCGCGGACCAATCCGTTCGCCGGTCTCGTGGTCACTCCGTCGATGCGCGCGACGCTGAAGTACTTCTGGGTGGTGGCGGCGTTGATCGTGGTGCAGGTGGTGCTGGGCGGGATCACCGCGCACTACGGGGTCGAGGGCGAGGGGTTCTACGGCTTTCCGCTGGCGGACTGGTTGCCGTACTCGGTGACGCGCACCTGGCACACGCAGCTCGGCATCTTCTGGATCGCCACGGCATGGCTCGCCACGGGTCTGTTCATCGGGCCGGCGGTCTCCGGACGGGAGCCGCGTTTCCAACGCCTTGGCGTGAACGTGCTCTTCGGCTGCCTGCTCGTGATCGTCGTCGGCACGCTCTTCGGCACCTGGTACGCGACCCGGCAGCGGCTCGGGCTGACGGCGAACTTCTGGTTCGGGCACCAAGGGTACGAATACGTGGATCTGGGACGGTTCTGGCAGATCTTCCTCTTCGTGGGGCTGTTCCTCTGGCTGGGGCTGGTCGTGCGCTCCATCGCCCCGGCGTTTCGCGAGCCCGGCGCCAACCGCCATCTGCTGGCGCTCTTCCTCGTGGCCTCCGGCGCCATCGGGTTGTTCTACGGGGCCGGGCTGATGTGGGGGCAGCACACTTCGCTGCCGATGGCGGAGTATTGGCGCTGGTGGGTGGTGCACCTCTGGGTCGAGGGGTTCTTCGAGGTCTTTGCGACGGTCGTGATCTCGTTCCTGTTCTGCCGGCTCGGGCTGCTGCGGGTCGCGACGGCGAGCGCCGCGGTGATCTTCTCCTGCACGGTCTTCCTGTTCGGCGGCATCATCGGGACGATGCACCATCTCTACTTCTCCGGCACGCCGACGGCGGTGCTGGCGCTCGGCGCGGTGTTCAGCGCGTTCGAGATCGTGCCGCTGACTCTGGTCGGCTACGAAGCAGCGGAGAACCTCAAACTGTCCTCGGGCTCGGGCTGGCTGCGCTCGTTCCGCTGGCCGCTGCGGTTCTTCGTCGCGGTGGCGTTCTGGAACCTGCTCGGGGCCGGGGTGTTCGGCTTCCTCATCAATCCACCGGCGGCGCTCTACTATATGCAGGGGCTCAATACCACGGCCGTGCATGCGCACACCGCGTTGTTCGGGGTCTACGGGATGCTCGGGATCGGCCTGATGCTGTTCACCCTGCGCATTGCCCAGCCGGGGCAGCACTGGAAGGAGTCGTCGCTGCGGTTCGCGTTCTGGGCGCTGAACGCCGGTCTGGTCCTGATGGTCGTGCTCTCGCTTCTGCCGATCGGCGTGTTGCAGACGCTGGCGAGCGTCGACGTGGGCATGTGGTATGCCCGTTCGGCCGAGTTCCTCGGCAGCGAGACCATGCAGACGCTGCGTTGGTTGCGCACGGTTGGTGATGTCGTCTTCGCAGCCGGCATCCTCGCGCTCGTCTGGTTTGTGTACGGCCTGTGGGGCGGCTGGACGCGTCGCCACGAGGAACAATGATCTCCTGATACGCCGCTCGCGGCGCTGTCGGTCCCGCACCGGGATCGGCTGCGTCGTGGGGGACCGGCGTGCGCGACTCCGGTTACCGGTTGCCGCGGGCCGACGCTCAGAGCGGTCGCGCGCTCACGTGGACCGGGCCGAGGAGCAGGTGCTGGTCGCGGGCGGGGGCCCAGGTGGGGTCGTTGCCGCCGTAGAAGACGTTGTGCATGTACTGCGTGAGCTTCCAGTCCCGGCCGGGCTGGAGGAAACGGAAGCGCTTTTCGAGGCGCAGGGCGCCGTCGATCCACATCCGGACGGCGCCGTCGGTCTCGGGCGTACCGAGCTCGACCTGGAGCTTGATGGTGTAGGTCTGGCCGGCTTCGACCTCCTGCACGAAGAAGCGGTCGCCATACTTCTCGGACTGCATGGGCCAGTAGAGGTAGAGCTCGAGGTAGTTCCGGGGCTCGGCGGAGAAACGCGTGTCGCGGCGCCACATCGGGCGGGCGCTCATGCCGTCGGGTTTGCCGAGGCCGCCCGAGGGATGCGACCCGCCGCTGAGACCGGGGAGTTTGCCGCCGCCGTAGGGCATGGTGTTGTTCTGGCTGAACTCCCAGCCTGCCGGGAAGCGCACGGCGTACTCGACGGTGTAGGTGTCGCTCGGGGCGAGTGCGGCGGCGAACTTGCAGCCGTGGGCGCCTCGGGTGTGTGTGCCGGCCCGGAAGTGCGGCTCGAGCCATTTCTGGCCGGAGCCGGCGGGATACTCGCGGATCCACGCGTCGCCGGGCTCCTCATACCAGAGGAGCGTGGGCCAGTCGGTCGTGGCTTCGGCGGTGGCGTAGCGCTGGCCATCGGTCCAGCGGGAGTAGTCGACGCGCCAGTCCACTGGACGGTGGGCCGTGGGCAGTGGACTGTCGACAGTGGACAGTGGATGGTTGGCGGTGGCCGGCTCGGCAGCGGCGAGGGGGAGCACGGCGGAGGCGAGCAGGGCGGCGATAGCGAGGGGGCGGTGCATGGGGCGGAGCGGCGAGTCTCGCCGCGGGAGCGCGGCGCTCAATCGCGAAGGCGGGTCACGGGGCGGCGCGTGGCGGAGTGCGACGCGGGTTTGGTGCAGCGTGCGGAGGGCGGGGCGCCGCGACTGATGGGGGATCGGTCGAATCGGACCGATCGGGCGAATGGGACGGAGGATTCGACGGGTGGCGGGGCGCTTCAGCCCCCGCCCGAGCGACTTCGCCCGCAGTACATGCCGCTTCGTAGTCCCCGGCTCCGCTGCGGACGAAGTGCCGGCGCGAGCCCGCCGGCCCGAGCTAAAGCACCGGACCACGTCGTTTTTCCGGGCGGGGCCGGTCGGAGACCGGCCCTACTTCTTCGCGGGCTCGAGCTTGTAGTCGGTCTTGCTGTCGAGCATCGCCCAGCCGAGGGCGGCGAGGGCGCCGCGGAGACGGTCGGCCTCGGCCCAGTTCTTGGCCTGCTTGGCGGCCCAACGGCGCTCTGCGAGCTCGCAGATCTCGGCAGGAGCCGAAATCTGTATCGGCTTCGCCGAAACATCGAGGCCGAGGGCGAAGAGGATGTTGGCCAACCCGACGAGCTTCTGGCGGGCCGACGCTTCTCCGATGCCGTGTTTGAAGTTCCCGAGCGAAACGAACAGCGCTCCGAGCGCAGCGGGCGTGTTCAGGTCGTCGCGAAGTGCTGCCATTGCTTCGCTCACTTCCCAGAAGCGGGCTCCGTCTTCGATCGGAGGATTCTGGCACCAAGCGAAGAACTCAGCCGGAGCAATACCTGCTGTGGCCATCAGGCCTTCTGCAACTTGGCGGATTTGTTTGAGTGCGCTTTCCGCGGCGTGGAGGGAGTCGAGGGTGAAGTTGAGCTGCTTGCGCGGGTGGCCGGCGAGCAGGGCGTAGCGCAGGGCCATCGGGCTGAAGCCCTTGGCCTTGAGGTCGTCGAGCGTGTAGAGGTTGCCGAGGCTCTTGGACATCTTCGCGCCGTCGACCATCAGGTGTTTGCTGTGGTACCAGTGGAGCGCGAAGGGGTGGCCGGTGCAGCACTCGGTCTGGGCGATCTCGTTCTCGTGGTGGGGGAAGAGCAGGTCCTCGCCGCCGGTGTGCAGATCGATCGTCTCGCCGAGGTGTTTGCGGCTCATCGCGCTGCACTCGATGTGCCAGCCCGGGCGGCCGGCGGCGGCGCCGGCGGGGCCGGGCCACTTCACGTCGCCATCTTCCGGTTTCCAGGCTTTCCAGAGCGCGAAGTCGGAGCCGTCCTCCTTCTCGTCGGCGTCGGCGGTCTGGGGTTTGCCGGCGAGGGCGGAGCCGAGCTGGAGCTCACGTTCCTTCACGCGGGAGAGGGCGCCGTAGCCGGGGAAGGATCCGACCTTGAAATACACGGAGCCGTCGGCGGTGGCGTAGGCGTGGCCCTTCTGCATGAGCTCGGCGATCATGCCGACCTGCTCGGGGATGTGGCCGGTGGCGGTGGGCTCGACGTGGGGACGCAGGCAGTTGAGGGCGTCGCAGTCGGCGTGAAACTTGTCGGTCCACTGCTGGGTGACCTCGGCGAGGGCGCGGTGCTCCTCGCGGGAGCGGCGGATGGTCTTGTCGTCGACGTCGGTGATGTTGCGGACGTGCTTCACCTTGTCGGGGCCGAACTCGAGCTCGAGCACGCGGCGGAGCAGGTCGTTGACGACGAAGGTGCGGAAATTGCCGATGTGCGCCGGCGCGTAGACGGTGGGGCCGCAGTTGTAGAAGCGGTAGACGCCGTCGGGGTGCGACGGGTGGAGCTGTTTCGGGCTGCGGGTGAGCGAGTCGAAGAGCGTGACGGGCATGGCGAAGACGAAGAACGCTAGGGAGCCCGGTGGGCGTGGCAAGAGGGCAGAAGGCGGCGGGCGCGGGAGCGGGTTTGCCAATGGGACGCGGACCGCGCAGGTTCTGCGGCGATCCCCACCACCACCCACCCACCATGCCCGACTCATCGCGCCTTTCCCTTCTCCAGCGTCCCCGTCGCCTGCGCCGTAGCGCGGGCCTGCGTGCCCTTGTGCAGGAGACGCGGGTGACGGCCGACGATCTCGTCGCGCCGCTGTTCGTCGTCGACGGCAGGGCCGCGCCCGAGGAGATCGGCTCGATGCCCGGCGTGTACCGGCTGAACATCGCCGACCTGGTGAAGGAGTGCCGGGCGCTGCACAAGCTGGGCGTGCGCGCGGTGGCGCTGTTTCCGAAGCTCGACAAGGCGCTCAAGACGCCGCACGGCGCCGAGGCGCTCAATCCCGACACGCTCGTGCTGCGCGCCATCCGCGCGGTGAAGAAGGCGGTGCCCGACCTGCTGCTCGTGGCCGATCTCGCGCTCGATCCGTATACGACGCATGGGCACGACGGGGTGCTCACGCCCGACGGGAGCGACGTGGACAACGACACGACGGTGGCGGCGCTGGCCGAGATGGCGGTGCTGCATGCCGAGGCGGGGACCGATATCGTGGCCCCCTCCGACATGATGGACGGGCGGGTGGGCGCGATCCGGCGCGAGCTCGATGCCGCGGACCACACCGGCACGGCGATTCTGGCCTACGCGGCGAAATTCAACTCGGCGTACTACGGGCCGTTCCGCGATGCGGTCGGCAGCGCGCAGGCCGCGGGCACCAAGCTGCTGGGAAAACAGACCTACCAGCTCGATCCCGCCAACCGGCGCGAGGCGCTCAAGGATGCGCTGCTCGACGAGGCGGAGGGGGCCGACCTGCTCATGGTGAAACCGGCCGGCGCCTACCTCGACGTGATCCGCGAGCTGCGCGAAGCCACGCGGCTGCCGGTGGCGGCCTACCAGGTCTCCGGCGAGTATTCGCAGATCCAGGCTGCGGCGAAGCTCGGCTGGCTGGACCTGCGGCGCACGCGCGACGAGTCGCTGCTGGCGATCAAGCGCGCGGGTGCGGACTTCATCCTGACCTATTTCGCGAAGGCGGTGGCGCAGGACCTGGCGGAGTAGGCGTTCGCAGCTCGTGGCGGTGGTCTCCGTGTCGGCGACACCCGATTCCGCAGGCACGGAGGCCTGCGCTACGGTAAGGTGCCGGATGGCGCGACGATCGATCCGACTTTTGGGGCCTCGCGCATCGAACTGCCGCCTTGTGGTAGGGCGGGACCGCTGGGCCCGCCGATTGAGCGGACGGCCTTGCGGTCCGTCCCCCGGTCAGCCTTTCGCGCAAGGATCGATGGTACTTCGCGCCCTTCGCCGAACCGGCGGGCCCAGCGGTCCCGCCCTACCGGCGGGCAGTCGACTGCTTGAGGATCAATCAGGGGTCGCGCTCGCTCGCACCCTACGACCACTGCGTGGAATGGGCTGCGGTGCGCGACCGGCCGGTGCGGAGGGACGCCGGCGAGTGCCGGTGCTTGGGCGCTGGGGTGGGACCGCTCAGCGCGAGTGCGGCGAGGCGGGGAAGTCGGCGAAGTGGGTGTCGGCGGCCGAGTGGGGCGAGAGTTTGGGCCGGGTGGTCTGCGCGGCCGGGGTGTTGGCGTGCGGGGCGCGGGCCGGACGACGGGCGATGAGGGTGGATTCCGCCGCGGGTTCGGACTGTTGCCGGCGGCCGGCGAGGGCGAGGAGCTGGTGGACGATGTCCTGCATGGCGAGGGCCTGGGCGTTGAGCTCCTCGGCGGCGCTGGCGCTTTCCTCGGCGCTGGCGGCGTTCTTCTGCGTGACCTGATCCATCTGGGCGACAGCCTGTGTGACTTGGCCGATGCCTTGGTTCTGCTCGGTCGAGGCGGTGGCGATCTCGACGACCAGTTCGTCGACTTGGCGGGAGCGTGTGGCGATCTCCTCGAGGCTGGTGGCGACCTTGTTGCTGATGGTCACGCCTTGGGCGGTCTTGCCGATGGCGCCCTCGATCTTGCCGGCGGTTTCCTTGGCGGCTTGGGCGGCGCGCTGGGAGAGGTTGCGGACCTCGTCGGCGACGACGGCGAAACCGGCCCCGGCCTCGCCCGCCCGGGCCGCCTCGACCGCAGCGTTGAGGGCAAGGATGTTGGTCTGGAAGGCGATCTCGTCGATGGTCTTGATGATTTTGGCGATGTCGTCGCTGGAGGCTTGGATGTCGGCCATGGCGGTCTTCATCGTGGTCATGTCGGCCACGCCGGTGTCGGCGGCATGGCGGGCGGAGCCGGCTAGGTCCTTGGCGCGCTGGGCGTTCTCGGCGTTGCGCTTGGTCATGCTGGAAATCTCCTCGAGCGAGGCGCTGGTCTCCTCGAGGGAGGCGGCCTGTTCGGTCGACCCCTCGGCGAGCTGTTGGCTGGCGGCGGAAACTTGGCTGGCGGCGGAGGTGGTCTGGTGGGCGCCGGCCGCGAGCGAGTCGGCGACGTTGCCGAGGATCTTCACGATCGTGCGGAGGTTGAGGAAGGCGAGGGTGATGGCGCCGAGGAGGACGGCAAGGGTGGCGGTGAGGAGCAGGCGAGTTGCCGTGGTGACCTGGGCCCGAATCCGGTGGCCGAGTTGGTCGGCCAACTGTTCGTCGTGCTTCATGGCGGCGGTGCCGGCATCGGAGTAGGCGGTGTAGGCGGGGGTGACCGTGGACTCCGCGTAAGCGGCGGCGGCGGCGAGATCGGTCTCGAGCAATTCGTAGAAGCGGGTGCGGGCGGCGGTGTTGGTGGCACGGGCGGCGATGAGGGCATCGAAGATGCGGCGGTCCGCATCGTCGGCCACCAGCGCCTTGTACTTGGCGAAGTCCTCGCTGTTGGCGGCGGCGAAGGAGGCGATCTCATCCTTGATCTTCTTGCGGGCTTCGGTCGTGGTGGTCCTCAGGAGACGCTCGGCGCGCAGCTGGTTTTCCGCCTGGCGGGAGTTGATGCGGCCCATGATGGCGAGGCCGGGCACGGCCCGTTCGACGATGGTGTCGCTGCTGTGGGCGAGGACGACGAGGCGGTTGACGGCGAAGAGGCCGATGCCGGTGAGCGCGACACAGAGCAGTGCGACGAGCAGAGTGATCCGTTGCCCGATGGTGATCGTTTTCATGAGGAACGAGGGCGAGAGCCCGATACTGGTTGGTGGAGCGGACCGCACGGGCGGCCCGTTGGGGGGGCAAATGGACGGATGCTTATCGGCTGGAGGCGGCCAAACCTGAGGACGCGATGGTGGTGTGCCGGGCGGAGGGCCGAGGGGCGCACGCCTGCGGCCTACTCGACGAGCGGCTCGTCGAGCCGGCGGCGGACGGTCTCGAGCAGCGTGCGGACGGCGAAGGGCTTGCGGAGGAACTCGCCGGCGGACTTGAAGTTGATCAGGCGGCTGATCACGTCGGCGGGGTAGCCGCTGATGAAGACGGTGCGCAGGGCGGGGCGGAGGGTGCGGGCCTGGTCGGCGAGTTGGCGACCGTTGAGGCTGCCGGGCATGATCAGGTCGGTGACGAGCAGGTGCACGGGGCCGATGTGGCGCTGGAGGGTGGCGAGGGCGTCGTCGCCGGTGGCGGCGGCGAGGACCTTGTAGCCCTGGCGTTCGAGGGCGGCTTGGACGAGGTTGCGGATCTGATCGTCGTCCTCGGCGAGGAGCACGGTCTCGGTGCCGCGGGGAAGCGGGTGTTCTGTGGCCTCCTCGCCGGCGGCGAGAACGACGGGGGGCAGCGTGGGCAGGTACAGGTGAAAGGTCGTGCCCTGGCCGACGGTGCTCTCGACGGTGATCCAACCCTGGTGTTGCTGCAGGATGCCGTAGACGGTGGCCAGCCCGAGGCCGGTGCCCTGACCGGGCGCCTTGGTGGTGAAGAAGGGCTCGAAGACGCGGCCGAGGTGCTCGGGGGCGATGCCGGTGCCGGTGTCCGAGACGAGAAGATGGGCGCGCCGGCCAGGGGTGGCGCCGGCGTGGGTGCGGGCGTAGCCCGCGTCGATCTCGACGGTTTCGACGGCGATGTGGAGGCCTCCGCCGGCGGGCATGGCGTCGCGCGCGTTGATGGCGAGGTTGAGCAGCGCCTGCTCGAGCATGCCGGGATCGGCGCGGAGGGTGACGGGTTCGGCCGGGACGGCGGTGGTGAGGCGGATGTCCTCGCCGAGGATACGACGGACGAGCTTGGCGAGGTTGGCGACCGTCTCGCCGAGGTCGACATCCTGCTCCTCCTTCTCCTGTTTGCGGCTGAAGGCGAGGAGCTGGCGGGTGAGCCCGGTGGCGCGTTGGGTGGCGGCGGTGATCTGGCGGATACCCTCGGTGGAGTCGGCGTCGGCGGCGAGGGCGGGATTGGTGGCGAGGGCGGAGGCCTCGAGCTGGATGATGGTGAGCAGGTTGTTGAAGTC
The DNA here is from genome assembly GCA_023457035.1 of Verrucomicrobiota bacterium. Lineage (GTDB taxonomy): Bacteria > Verrucomicrobiota > Verrucomicrobiia > Opitutales > Opitutaceae > CAJCBL01. The sequence goes on along the minus strand of JAEWNN010000126.1, from coordinate 3,973 downwards.
GTGGGCGACGCCGCCGGCGAGCCGGCCGATGGCGTCCATCTTCTGCGACTGGCGGAGTTGGTCCTCGAGGCGGAGGCGTTCGGTGATGTCCTCCTTGAGGGCGATGAAGTGGGTGAGGCGTCCGTCGGCGTCCTTGACGGGGGAGATGCGGGTCTGCTCGAAGAAGCGGGAGCCGTCCTTGCGCCGATTCTCGAGGATACCCTGCCAGTCGCGGCCGCCCTTGATGGTCTGCCAGAGCTCGGCGTAGAACTCGCGGGAATGGCGGCCGGATTTGAGGATGCGCGGATTCTGGCCGATCGCCTCGGCCGCGGTGTAGCCGGTGAGGGTGGTGAAGAGGGGGTTGACGTACTCGATACGGCCGTCGACGTCGGTGATGACGACGGAGATCGGGCTCTGTTCGACGGCGCGGGAGAGTTTGCGGATCTGCGCCTCGGCCTGGAGGCGGGCGGTGATGTCGCGGGAGATGCCGAAGGAGCCGACGATCAGTCCGGCCTCGTCGCGCAGGGGGGCGCGGACGGTGTGGAAGTGGCGGGACGGTGTTTCGCCGGGGAGGCGGAGCTCCTCCTCGTAGGCCTCGACGAGGCCGAACTGGAGCAGGCGTTGCTCGGCGACGGCGCGGGCGCGGGCGGTCGACTCATCGTAGAGTTCGGCGTCGGTCCGGCCGAGCACTCCGTCGACGGAGCGGGCGAGGAAGCGGGCGCCGGCGGCGTTGATGGTGACGTAGTGGCCGGTGCGGTCCTTGATGAAGACGGCGTCGGAGGTGCCCTCGACGACGGCACGGAGGCGGGCCTCGGAGGACTGGAGCCGGGTATTGAGTTCCTCGATCTCGGCGAGCTTGGCCTCGAGCTTCTGGACGACGCGGCGGTTGTAGGCCTCGAGGAAGCCGGCGGAGTCGTCGACAAGCGGGGCGGCGGCGGGGGCGGCGGGGGCGTGGGCCGCCTGCAGGAGCTTCTCGACCAACTGGTCGGGTTCGAGCGGCTTGACGAGGAAGCCGGCGGCGCCGAGGGAGAGGGCGAACTGCTCGTCCTTGGCCTCGGTGTAGACGGCGGTGAAGAAGACGAAGGGGATGTCGCGCGTGGCCGGGTTGGCCTTCACCTCGCGGCAGAACTGGAAGCCGTCCATGCCGGGCATGACGACATCGGAGACGATGAGGTCGCACTGCATGTTCTGGAGCAGGGCGAGGGCCTCGACGCCGTCGGCGGCGGAGTAGACGTCGTGGCCGGCGGCGCGCAGGATCGTGTCGAAGAGGTAGCGGTTGTCGGGGCGGTCGTCGACGTTGAGGATGATCATGGCGCGGGCGGTCCGAGGTGGCGGAAGATTTCGCCGGGGAGAGTGTCCGTGTTTATGGGTTTGGCGATGCAGCCGACGAAACCGGCGCGCTCCAGGCGGCTGTGCGGGACGCCGGTGTTGGCGGTGACGGCGACGATGGGCACGGTGGCCAGGCCGGGGAGGGCGTGGAGGCGTTCGGCGGTCTCGTATCCGTCCATCTGTGGCATGTGCAGGTCGAGCAGGACGAGATCGGGGCGTTCGGCGGCGGCGGCGGCGAGGGCGGCGGCGCCGCTGGAGACGGTGTGGTGGCGCAGGCCCAGCCGGCCCACGAAGAAGGCGAGCAGGTAGCTGTTGGTGTCGTTGTCGTCGACGATGAGGACCAGCGCGCTCATGGCGGAGTCAGCGGCAGGGTGAAGGTGAAGGTAGTGCCGGCGCCGGGCGCGCTCTCGACGGCGATCGTGCCGCCGAGGAGCTCGAGGAGCTTCTTGGAGAGGTGCAGACCGAGGCCGGTGCCCTCGTAGTGGCGACGCGCGGTGGCATCGAGCTGCCGGAACGCCTCGAAGAGGTGCGGCATCTGGTCGGGGCGGATGCCGATGCCGGTGTCGCGGACGGTGACGGCGATGCGGCCGGCTTCGAGGCGGGCCGCGAGCGCGACCTCGCCGTGTTCGGTGAACTTGACGGCGTTGGTGGCGAGGTTGAGCAGCACCTGGAGCGAGCGGCGACGGTCGCCGACGAGGGGCAGGGTCGGGGGGCTGCACTCGTGGTGCAGGGTGACGGGTTTCTGGGCGACGACAGGCAGGAGGAAGGCGGCAACCTCGGCGACGACGTCGGCGAAGTCGAAGGGCTCGCGTTGCAGTTCGATGCGGCCGGACTCGATGCGGGAGAGGTCGAGGAGGTCGTTGATGAGGGCGAGCAGATGGCGGGAGGAGGACTGGACGAGGGTGAGCTGCTTGTGCTGCTCGGGGTTGAGCGGACCGGCGAGCTCCTTGAGGAGGATGCCGGTGAAGCCGACGATGGAGTTGAGCGGGGTGCGCAACTCGTGGCTCATGGTGGAGAGGAACTCGGACTTGAGGCGGTCGAGTTCGCGCAGGCGGGCGTTGGCGGCGGTGCGTTCGGCGAGCAGTTGTTCGAGTTGGTCGCGCTGCTGGCGCAGCTCGTCCTCGGAGCGGCGACGGGTGGTGATGTCCTGGATGACACCGCCGATACGCACGATGATGCCGTTGTCGCGATAGGCCTGGCCGGTAGTGCGCAACCAGAGGGGCGTGGCGCGGGCGGAGACGAAGGGGAGTTCGAGGTCGAAGGGCGTGCCATCGGTGCGCAGCGACTGGAGGGCGGCAGCAACGCGGGGGCGGGCCTCGGGTTCGTAGAAGTCGACGAGCGAGGCGGGGGTGGGACGGTAACTGTCGTCGACCTCGTGGATCTGGCGGACGGCTAGGGTCCAGTTGACGGTGTCGGTGCACAGGTTGTGTTCCCAGCCGCCGACGCGGGCGAGCCGGCCGGTCTGGTCGAGCAGGGCGTTGGCGGACTCGAGCGCGGCGGTGCGGGCGAGCACGAGCCGTTCGAGGTCGGCCTGGGCGGCGCGGAGCTCCTGCTCGAGCTGGCGGCGGCGGGTGATGTCGCTGAGGATGGCGAGGAAGACGGGTCGGCCCTCGTGCTGGAGGAGTTGGAGGTGCACCTCGACGGGGTAGGTGGAGCCATCGGCGCGACGGTGGAGGGTCTCGATGCGCACGGACGGTTTCTCGCCGCGGCGCATGGGATCGAGGAGTGCGGCGAAGGTGGCGGCGTTGTACTCGGGGGCGAGATCGAGCGGGGTGAGGGTGCGGAGCTGATCGAGGGTGTAGCCGAGGTTGGTCAGGGCGCCGGCGTTGCCGTAGCGGAAGCGCAGGGTGGTGGCGTCGAAGATGTAGATCTCGTTGAGGCTGCCGCCGATGGTGTTGCCGAGCAGGGCGCGTTCCTCCTCGGCGAGGCGGTGCGCGGTGATGTCGGCCACGGTCTGGACGGCGCCGGCGAAGCGGCCGGCGGCATCGAGTATCGGATCGACGGACAATTCGAACCAGCGGTCGCCGAGCTGGAGTCCGGTGGTCTCGCGCTGGAGGCTGCGGGCGGCGCGGGAGATCGGGCAGTCGGGGCGGGGCTGGAGCGAGCCGAAGGCGACCTCCCAGCAGTAGCGGCCCTGCATCGCCGCGGCGGTTTGGGCGAAGAGCGTCTGGGCGGCGCGGTTGGAGTGGACGATGCGCAGGTCGCCATCGACGACCCAGACGGCGTCGCGGGCGGCGTCGAAGGTCTCCTGCCAATGGCGGAGGGCGCGGGCGTGTTGCTCCTCGACGCGGCGCCGCTCGGCATTCTCGGTCCGGAGGCGGCGTGCGGTGCGGTGGAGCAGGTCGGCGAGGGCGACGATGAGCAGGCTGTTGAAGAGAAAGACGGTGAGGCCGAGCCAATCGTGCCGGGTGAAGGGACCGGGGTGGGCCCAAAACAGGGTGAGAATTGTGGCGAGAAATGCGGTGGTGCCGCCGGTTACCCAGCCGCCGTAGAAGGCGCCAAGGACGACGGCGCTGGTGAAGGATGCGTAGCGGAAGGCGGTGGCGTTGTTGTCAGCGAGCGCGAAGTACAGGAGCGCGGCGGTCGCGGCGAGGGGGACGGCGGCGAGCAACCGCCACCAGAGCGGCCGGGCGTGCCCGGTCGGGGCCGGTGCGCCGCGCCCGGC
>JAEWNN010000125.1 GCA_023457035.1 Verrucomicrobiota bacterium | reverse complement strand
CCGGCTTCGTCGAGCAGGGCCTCGTCTACCGCAGCAAGAAGCCCGTCTATTGGTCCATCCCGTTCGAGACCGCGCTCGCCGAGGCGGAGATCGAATACAAGGACCACCGCAGCCTCTCCATCTGGGTGCGCTTCGCGCTTCCCGCCGCCGAGTGCGCCAAGTTCGGCCTGCCCGAAGGCGTGCCGACCAGCGTCGTGATCTGGACGACCACGCCGTGGACGCTCCCGGCCAACCTCGCCATCGCCGTCCACCCCGAGCTCGATTACGTCTTCGCCCAGCACGGCGCCGAGATCTTCGTCGTCGCCGCCGACCTGCTCCAGAAGTTCGCCGCCGAGTGCGGTCTCGAGGGCAACATTCAGATCCTGCGCACCGTCCGCGGTGCCGAACTCGAGGGCCTCCAGCCCCGCCACCCCTTCATCGACCGCGCGTCGCCCATCGTGCTCGCCGACTATGTCACGACCGACAGCGGCACCGGCTGCGTGCACACCGCGCCCGGCCACGGCCAAGACGACTACCAGACCGGCCTGCGCTACAAGCTCGAGATCTACTGCCCGGTCTCCGACAACGGCTGCTACCTCGACGACGGCCGCGTGCCGGCCGACCTCGTCGGTCTCTCCACCCTCGAAACCGTCGAGATGATCGAGAAGAAGCGGACCTCGCCGGCGAACTTCAACGTGCTCAAGAAGCTCGAGGCGCTCGGGGCCCTCGTGAAGTCCAAGACCATCGAGCACAGCTACCCGCATTGCTGGCGCTCGAAGACGCCGATCATCTTCCGCGCGGTCGACCAGTGGTTCGTCTCGCTCGACCAGCCCACCGCCGCCGGCTCCTCCTCGCGCACCAAGGCCCTCGCCGAGATCGGCAACGTCCAGTGGGTGCCCGCCTCCGGCGAGAAGCGCATCCGCGGCGCCGTCGAGGCCCGGCCCGACTGGTGCATCAGCCGCCAGCGCACCTGGGGCGTGCCGATCCCGGCCTTCTACGACGAGCAGAAGAACGCCTACCTCGACGCCGGCGTGATCCGCGCCGTCGCCGCCAAGGTCGCCGAACGCGGCTCCAACTTCTGGTACGACGCCACGCCCGCGCAACTCCTCGAAGGCGTCGCCCTCCCCGCCGGCTGGCCCGCCGCCGACCAGCTCACCTGTGGCCGCGACACGCTCGACGTCTGGATCGACTCCGGCTCCTCGCACGCCGCCGTGCTCAAGCGCGGCCAGGGCGCCACGCAGTGGCCCGCCGATCTGTATCTCGAAGGCAGCGACCAGCACCGCGGCTGGTTCCAGTCCTCGCTCTGGACCGGCGTCATCTCCCACGGCGGCGCGCCCTACAAGACCGTGCTCACCCACGGCTTCATCGTCGGCAAGGACGGCAAGAAGATCTCCAAGTCCGGCCAGTACGAGAAACCGCCGACCTCCGACAACTACATCGCCCAGTACGGCGCCGACGTGATCCGCCTCTGGATCGCCTCGCAGGACTTCACCGAGGACATCCGCGTCTCCGACCTCGGCCCCGACCTCAAGAACCCGTCGAGCATCCTCAACGTCGTCGGCGAGGCCTACCGGCTCCTGCGCAACACGCTGCGCTACCAGCTCTCCTGTCTCAACGACTTCGATCCCGCGCAACACACCCTCGCCACCGAGCAACTCGACCCGCTCGACCGCTGGGCGTTGCAGAAGACCGCCGAGCTCGTCGACGCCGTCACCGCCGCCTACGAGGCCTACGAGTACCACCGCGTGTACCAGCTCGTGAACCAGTTCTGCTCGGTCACGCTGTCGGCGACGTATCACGACATCCTCAAGGACCGGCTCTACACCTTCCCGGCCGACTCGCGCCAGCGCCGCAGCTCGCAGACGGCGATCCACGCGATGTTCACCGCCCTCGCGCGCCTCGTGGCCCCGGTCACGACGTTCACGGCCGACGAGGCGTGGAGCTTCGGCATCCACAAGGCCGAATACGCCGACGACTCGATCCACCTCCAGACTTGGCCCACCGTGCCCGCCGCGTGGCGCGCGCCCGAGCTCGCCGCCGAACTCGACCAGCTCATCGCCTTCCGCGCGAAGGTGAACGAGAAGCTCGAGGGCCTCCGCCAGTCCGGCGAGATCGGCAAGGGCCTCGATGCCGCCGTGCAGCTCACCGGCGGCGCGGCGGACCCGTTCTTCGCCCTCCTGACCCGCCACCGCGACAGCCTCGCCGAGCTCTTCATCGTCTCGCGTGTCGATCTCGTCGCCGGCTCCGGCCAGGTCTCGATCGTCGCCACCGTCGCCGGCGGCGAACGTTGCCCGCGCTGCTGGCGCTGGGTCTCCACCCTCACCCCCACCCCCGACCACGGCGCCGTTTGCCCCCGCTGCGCCGAGGCTCTGCTGCACTAACCCCCAACGTCAGTCACCGCTTTCTTACTGCGTTATGCCCAACTCGAAGAAGACCAAGCACGCCCCGGCCAAGAAACACCCCGCGCCGAAGCCCGTTGCCAAGCGCGCCCCGGTCAAGAAGCACGCCGCGCCAAAATCCGCCCCGAAGGCTGCTCCGGCCAAGAAGCCGGCCGCGGCGCCGAAAGCCGCAGCGCCGAAAGCCGCGGTCCACGCCAAGGCCTCCGTCCACGCCAAGAAAGCCCCTCACGCCAAGGCCTCCGCCCACGCCAAGGCCTCCGTCCCTTCCAAGCCCACCCCGGCGAAACATAAACCCGCCAAGCCCGCCCCAGCGAAGCACCACCCGCATCCTTCGCCCGTGCCCTCCGCCCACAAACCCGCCGCCAAACCCGTTTCGAAACCCGCGCCCGCCCACAAGCCCGAGGCCAAGCGCCACGAACCCGCCAAACCGGCGCCTGCCCCCACGCACAAACCCGCCGCCAAACCCGCGGCCCCCGTTGCCAAGGCCCCCGCGGCCAAGGCCCAGAACAAGGCCGACGCCCTTCGCGCCCGCATCCTCGAACGCCGCTCCGCCAAACCCATCGCCTTCACCCTCGACGAGGTTCGCGAGATCGCGAAGGTCAATGTCGCCCAGACCGGCGCCAAGAACGGCACCGACTCCAAGACCGCCGCCAACCGGCCCCGCACCGCCGCCGAGGAACTCGAGGCCAAGCTCAAGAAGGCGGCCCAGCCCAGCTTCGTGAAGGCCGCCAGCCTCGCCGACATCCTCGGCTTCAACCCCGCCAAGCAGACCCCCGCCACCGTCCTCGACGTCAGCCAGATCGAGCCGAAGTTCCAGCGCTACTACAAGCTGCTCATCGAGCTGCGCGAACACGTCGCCACCGGCCTCGACACTCACACCGAGCAGACCCTCAAACGATCCTCCAAGGACGACGCCGGCGACCTGTCCAGCTACGCCCAGCACATGGCCGACGCCGGCACCGACACCTTCGACCGCGACTTCGCCCTCAGCCTCGTCTCCAACGAGCAGGAGGCCCTCGCCGAGATCGAGGCCGCCATCCAGCGGATCAAGAACGGCACCTACGGCGTCTGCGAACTCACCGGCAAGCCGATCAACAAGGACCGCCTGCTCGCCGTGCCCTTCGCCCGTTTCTCCGTCGAAAGCCAGGCCGAGGTCGAGAAGACCCGCCGCCGCTCCGCCTCCCGCGCCGGCCTCTTCGGCGAAGGCGAGGAAGGCGCCAAGATGGACGACGACAGCGGCGGCGGCGACGAGTGAGCCCCCCGGCCCACCCAGCCTCCGCCCTCCAGCACCGCCCCGGGGCGCGCGCTCACCCGCCGCGCCCCGCCCCACCCGAACCGGCATGCGCCCCCTCGCCCCCCGCCTCGCCCGCTACCGCTGGCTGCTCGGCCTCGCCACCGCCGTGCTCGGCCTCGACCAACTGACCAAGCTCTGGATCGCGGCGAGCCTGCCCTTCAACACCTACGGCGCCCCGGGCCACATCGAGATCGTGCCCGGGTTCTTCAACCTCGTGCACGTCGGCAACACCGGCGCCGCCTGGAGCGTGCTCGCCGGCCGCAGCTCCCTGCTCGCCCTGCTCGCCTTCGTCGCCCTCGTCGCGATCTTCTGGTTTCGCCATCACCTCGGGCTCGCCCAGCGGCCTGTCCAGGTCGCCTTCGGCCTGCTCTGCGGCGGCATCGTCGGCAACTTCATCGACCGCCTCGCCTACGGGCATGTCGTCGACTTCCTCGACTTCCACTTCGGCGACTACATCTACCCCACCTTCAATGTCGCCGACTCCGGCATCGTCTGCGGTGTCGCGTTGTATGTGATCCTCAACCTGCGCGCCTCCGCCAAACCCGCCGCCCCTTCGGCCGCCTGAGTCCCGCCGCGGCGCGGCCGGAGGCGCGGCCACGCCCCGCAGAACCCGCGGCACCGGCGGGTCGCCCGTCCCCGTCGGACCGGTCCCCTCCGCCTCCGCCGTTCGTATCCGATCGGTCCGGTCACAGACCGGACCTACTCGTCCGCCTCTGCGAACAGCGGCACCGCCGCCCACCGCGCCCCGGAGAACAGCCCGCGGTCGCTCAGCTTCAGGTCCGGGATCACCAGCAGCGCCATGAACGAGAGCGTCATGAACGGCGCTGCCAGCGTGCTGCCCAGCGCCTTCGCCGCCGCATCGATCTCCGTGTACGCCGCCGCCACCGCCCCGCCCTCGCCATCCGCCATCAGCCCGGCGATCGGCAACGGCAACACCCGCGCCGCGCCCCCGCCCACCGCCGCCAACCCGCCGCGATGGGCGATCACCAGATTCACCGCCGCCGCCAGCGCTTCGTCGTCGGCCCCGACCGCCACGATGTTGTGCGAGTCATGGGCGACCGAAGACGCCAGGCCGCCCTCCCGCAGCCCGAAGCCGCGGATGAAGCCCACCGCCACCGGCGCCCGTGGCGCGTAGCGGTTCACCACCGCGATCTTCAGCAGGTCGCGTTCCGGGTCGGCCACCGCGGCGCCATCCTCGGTCCGCGGCGTCAATTTGCGCCACCGCGTGATCAGCTGGCCGTCGAGCGCCTCGACCACGTTGAACCGCCCGGCCCCCGCGGCCACGCGGAAGTCCGCCGGCCGCCGCGGTCGCGCGCGGAAGGCGTTCACAATCTTCGGCGCCTGCCGCGGAAGCAGCGAACGCCCGTCCCGCGCCACAAGAGCTCCGTCGATGTAGGTGCGCCGCACCCGCAGGGTCTTCCACCCCTCGAACACGATGAAGTCCGCCGGATCCCCCGGCTGCAGCAGGCCCACCGGCAGTCCATAGTGCCGCACTGGATTCAGGCTGGCGCAGGCCAGCACATCCAACCGGCCGGCCCCCGCGGCCAGCGCCCGCCGCACATGCTCGTCGAGGTGCCGGCGCAGCAACAGGTCGGGATGCAGGTCGTCGCAGCAGAACATGCAGGACTCCGGATGCGTGCGCAGCAGCGGCGCGAGTGCGGCGAAGTTGCGCGCCGCCGAACCCTCGCGGATGAGGATCTTCATGCCGGCGGCGAGCTTGTCCCGCGCCTCGGCGAGCGTGAAACACTCGTGGTCGGAGGAAATGCCCGCCGCCGCATAGGCGCGCGCCTGCTCCCCGCGCAGACCCGGCGCATGGCCGTCGACCACCTTCCCCAGCCGCTGCGCGGCGGCGATCTTCGCGAGCAACTCCGGATCGCCGGCGAGCACGCCGGGATAGTTCATCACCTCGCTGAGATAGCGCACCTCGGGCCGCGCGAGCAGCTTCGCCACCGCCGCGGCGTCGAGCACGGCCCCGGCCGTCTCGCGGTCCGTGGCCGGCACGCACGACGGTGCGCCGAAGTTGAACTTCAACGGCGAGCGCCGCGCGTCGGCGATCATGTACCGCACGCCGGCGGCCCCGAGCACGTTGGCGATCTCGTGCGGATCGGAGACCGTCGCCACGGTGCCGTGCACCACCGCCAGCCGGGCAAACTCGCTCGGCGGCAGCAGCGAACTCTCGATGTGGATGTGCGCATCCACGAACCCCGGCGCGATCTGCCGCGTGTAGCGGCGGCCCGGTGTCGGCACGATCCGCACGATGCGGCCCTCGGCCCACTCCACGCGGCCCGGGAAGATGCGACGGTTGACCAGATCGACGATGTTGCCGGTGAGGGAGTGCATGGGAAAGAGTGGCGGCCGCGCCTCGGGTTGATGTCGGTGCCGGATCACTTCTTCGGCCGCGGTGTTGTCGGCGCCGGTTTGAGGGCCACGAGCCGGTCCTGCCACTTCGCGGCGCGCGCGGCCTGCCCGGTCTTGAGCGCGAGCTGGATCGCCTCCTCGAGCAACGCCGCCTCGCCGGCCGGCGCCGGCGTCGCCAGCGCCTGCTCGTAGAGCCGGAGCGCCGGCTCCGGCGCCCCCCACTCGACCAGCAGCAAAGCGGCGGAGCGCACTGCGCCAAGATCACCAGCCGCATATCCCGACAGCAGGTCCAGAAACCCCAGCGCGCGCCCCCCGGCCTCGGGTCCCTCGACCTCCCCGATCAGCCGCGCCACCGACACCCCCACCGGCACCGACGGCGTCTCGCGGAACAGCGCCCGGGCGAGCCGCAAGGCCTCCTCCGCACGCCCGTCCCGCCGCGCCAGCCGCGCATGGCGCAGCACGACGTACGGCCGCAGCTCGGCGGGGAGCGCGGCGCGCCCGGCGTACTGATCCTCCTGTGACCGAGCGAACGGCCGGTAGAGCGGGTCGCCGATCAGCGTCGCCTGCCAGCTCAGCACCGGCAGCGCATAGTAGGCCGCCGCCCCAAGCGTGTCCCCGCGCAGCAACGCCTCGGCGAGCAGGTCGAGGTGATGCGTGCCGTCGAGGTACGGCTCGAAGACGTTGCCCACCGTGCCCGCCACCCCGCGCGCCACCAGCGGCCCGCACCAGAACTGCCGGTCGGAGCGCACCGACTGCGCGGAGAAGCTGTGAAGATGGACGGCGATCGCCCCCGGGGGGAAACGGAAGCCCGGCGCCAGGAACGGCCCGTCGACACTCGAGGAGTACCAGCCGAAGTACAGCGCCGGAGCGTCGAAGCGCGCCAGCGGCCGGAAGGTCGTCTTCGCCCGGTCGACGTCCAGGTCGAACCCGGCCGCCGCCAACTGCGTCGCGACCGACTCCAGCCACTGCTCGCCGCGCTGGTGCGGCCCGCCGATGTCGACATAGGCGCGGCCGGCCAGCCCCTGGCGTTCGCCCGCCAGCGCGCTGTCGACCAGCGCGCGCACCTCGCCGGGCGTGGGCCCGTCGAGCCGCGCCACGCGCACGACCGCCTCGGCCAGCACCCCGCCGACCACCCGTTGGCGGTGCAGCGGATTGGGCACGAAGGCGATGACCGGCGGACGCGAGGCGGCGAGCAGCGCCAGTTCGCCGTCGACCGAAGCCCGATTGTAAGCGAGCGCCGGCGACAATCCCGCCGGGAGTTTCGCCGGCTTCCACGCGTCGTGCTCGGCGATGCGCAGCGGCACGCCGCGCACCAGCACCAGGTAGCTGATCCGGTGCCCGCCGATCATCGCCTTGCGGCGACCGAACGCGTCGGTGAGCCCCGAGGGCAACGCGTCGATCCAGCCGCGGGAGGCGAGTTCGGCAAAAAGCGGGTTGAACACACTGGAAACGAACTCCGGCCAGGTGATCGTCTCCGTGGTCGGCAGCGGCAGCGCCACAATGTTGTCGGCCGGGATGCCGCGCGCCGCCGCGTAGTAGCCGGCCAACGCCTGCGAATCGGCCTCCGCGCTGTTGGCCACGATCACGACGCGCTCACGCTCGGCCGCATCGGGGGCCGGGAGCGCCGCAAGCCGGAGCGCCAGCACGGCCGCCCCCGCCAGCGCCAGCACGAACCGCAGTTTCGCCGGAATCGTCACGCGGCGATCATCGCGGTCCGCCCGCGCGGCGCAAGACGGCAGGCGCCCACCTCTGCCCGGCGTCCCCGTTGCGCACGCAGCGCGCGGTCCCCGCGCGCGGAGGCGGTTCTCAATCGCAATACGGCTCCTCGGTCGCGCCGCGCAGCCGCTCGACCTTGCGCCGCTCCTCCACCAGCCGCTGCTGGAGCGCGGCGGCCCGCGCCTCGAGCAGGTTGACCACACCGCGCGCATGCTCGACCCGCTCCTGGTGTTGCCGGCGGGCGGCGTTCGCGGGCTCGGTGGCCGCCGGACGCCGCCCACGCTTCATCGCCGGTGTGCCGATGCCGACCCCGATGAGGACCGCGCCCAGCAGCAGGAAGGTGAGCCGCTGGTTGTCCGTGAACAGCGCCACCCAGAAGCACACCACGCCCACGCCGTTGGCCAACAGCGACGCGCCGAGCCGCACCACGTCCTCGTCGATGCGGCTGCGCCATTCCCGATGCGTGTCCTGCACCCGCGCGGAGACCTGGCCCCGCGCCGTCTCCAGTTCCTTGAACAACTCGTCGCGGTCGCGTTCCAGCCGCGCCAGCCCATCGGCCGCGGTCCTGAGGGTGGTCTGCAGCTCGCCGGCCCGTTCCGCCCAGAGCCGCACGACCTTCTCGCGCAGCGCGCTGCGCGCCGGATCGCCCCGGGCCTCCGAATAACGTTCGAGCAATGGCCGCAGCTCCTCGGCGAGCTGGAAGTTGTCCGCCTGAGTGGCTCCGAAAGCCGCGCCGTGGGTGCGCACGAAACGCTCCAGCTCCGTCCCCGCCTCCGCACCGTAGCAGGCGCGCAACACCGCGCCGTCGAAGAACCGGAACACCACCAGCCGCGCGGCGTCCTCGCGTTCCTCCTCGGAGGGGAAATACCCGGCGAGCGCGTCGAGCAGGTCGCCCATCTCCTGGGCGCAACGGGCGACTTCGGGGTACCGCGGCACCAGTTTCTCCTGCACCAGGCGCGCGATCGCCCCGGGCAGCCACAAGCCGCCACGCTGCAGGCTGCCGAAGATCGGCACGGTGACGGTCGCCGACAACAGCCCGGCGACCTGCCCCGGTCCCTCCGGGCCCAGCACGAGGCGCACGCCCTCCTCGGTCGCGAAGCCTAGCCCGGCCACCGCCAGCATCGCGGTCGCCTGTGTCTCGTCGCAGCGGTCGACCGCGGCCGTCAGCTCACCCATGGGCCGGATACGATGGCGCAGCAGCTCGAGCATCGCTCCCGGCAGGCCCTCGCCGACCTCGTGGCAGGCCTTCGCCTCGTCGCTGCGGCGCGCATAGAGCGCGAGCAGTTCCACGCTCTCGGCCTCGCTCATCGGCGGGATCTCGACGGAGAAGAAGCGCATCGGCTGGGCGTTCCAAGCCACCGGCTCGAGCTCCGTCGCCAGCGCGCGCTGCCCCACGAGGATCAGCACATAGTCGAGGTGCGCGCGCACCTCGTCGATCCGCGGCAGGAACACGTCCGCCAGCCACCGCGCGATGCCCGCCGGCAGCACATCGAAGTCGTCGAGCACCAGCGCCACCATCTGGAACTTCGGCCGCACGAAGCCGCGTTTCTCCATCCCGCAGTCGTAGAACTCATGGAACAGCGCGTTGACCAGCGCCCGTGCCGAGGAGTCGTCGAGCCGGTTTCCGGGTCCGCCACCGGCTAGTCGCGCGGCCGCCCCGCCCACCAACCCGCCGCCGATCGGCAGCTTGGCCGCGAAGGCGCGCAACCATGCCGCCTCGTCCATCCCCGGCAGCAGGTCGGGCTGCACCACCGACACCGGCCGCCCCAAGCGCACCAACCGGCCGAGCACCTCCTCGACGAACCGGCTCTTGCCGCAGCCCGGCGCGCCGGTGACCGCCACGATGCGTGCCGCGGAACGCGGATCCTCGGAGACGGCCCCGATGAACTGCGCCAGTTGCGACTCGCGCCCCACGAAGCGCGACACCAGCCGCCCGGGCGCGCCGCCGCCGCCCGCGGTGCCGCGCAGGCGGGCGGAGCGGATCTTCCTGGGTTCGTTTCCGGTGGGGGCACTCACAATTCTGGCCGAGTTCGGCCCTATCCCATCGGCCGCTTTCCCCGCCGCCCAAATGGAATCGCCATCGGCCACGCTCGCCCCGGTGCCCGGTCGCCGGCCGCGCGGTTGCGCCGTTCCAGCGGGCCCGCTCCGCCTCCGCCGTAGCGATGCCCGTGAGGGCATCGATCCGTCCTCCGCTCACCGGCAACCGCCCACCGGCAACCACCCACCGCCCACCGAATTTTCGCCGTCGCCACTTCGAAAAATCCGCCAGCGGCCGATAGACTACCTCGAGGCGTTTCCTCGCACCGGCCCGCCCCGCCGCGCGACCGGTGCGAAAAGGCGCCCGCCCACCCCAACCGTCCACCCACCCCGACCGGACGCCATGAATACCCACCTGCCCCCGCTCCGCCTCGCCGGCACCGCCCTCGCCGCGCTCGCCCTCGCCGCGCTCGCCACCGCCGACTTCGAGCCGCGCATCGAGCAACTCCTCGCCCGGCTCACGCTCGAGGAGAAAGTCCATCTCCTCTCCGGCGATACGAGCGACTTCAACGCCCAGGGCCTTCCCCGCCTCGGCATCCCCTCCATTCCGATGGGCGACGGCCCGGCCGGCATCCGTATCGGACGTTCCACCGCATTCCCCGCGCCCATCGCCCTCGCCGCCACCTGGGATGTGGCGCTGGCCACACGTTTCGGCGACGCCCTCGCGGCCGAGACCCTCGCCAAGGGCCGCACCTGCATCCTCGGCCCCTGCGTCGGCATCCACCGGTTCCCGCTCAACGGGCGCAACTTCGAGAGCTTCGGCGAGGATCCCTGGCTCACCTCCCGCCTGGGCGTGGCCGTCATCCGCGGCGTGCAGGCGCGCGGCGTGATCCCGGCCGTGAAACACTTCGCCGTCAACGACCAGGAGTGGGAGCGCCGCGAGATCGATGTCCGCGTCGACGAGCGCACGCTGCGCGAGATCCACCTGCCCGCCTTCGAGGCCGCCGTGACGGAGGCCGGTGTCTGGTCCGTGATGACCTCCTACAACCGCATCAACGGTCCCCACGCCAGCCAATGCGGCCCGCTCGTCACCGACATCCTCAAGGGCGAATGGGGCTTCCGCGGCCTGGTCATGTCCGACTGGGAATCCGTCTACAGCGACGTCGGCGCCGCCCGCGCCGGCCTCGACCTCGAGATGCCCTCCGCCCTCTGGTTCGGCGAAACCCTCGTCACCGCCGTGCGCGACGGCCGCGTATCCGAGGCGGTGATCGACGACAAGGTCCGCCGCCACCTCCGCGTCCGCTTCGAGGCCGGCCTGTTCGACCGCCCCGCCCCGAGCGAGGACGAGTCGGTCATCCGCAGCGCGGCCCATGTCGCCCTCGCCCGCGAGATCGCCGCCAAGGGCATCGTGCTCCTCAAGAACGACGGTCTGCTCCCCCTCGCACCGGAGCGCCTGCACCGAGTCGCCCTCATCGGCCCGGCGATGAACCACGCCCGCACCGGTGGCGGCGGCAGTTCGCTCGTCCTGCCCTGGCGCACCGTCACGCCGCTCGAGGGCATCACCGCCCTGCTCGGCGACCGCGCCGAGTGCACCTTCGCCGAGGGGGTCTCCATCGACATGTACCGCCCCGCGCCCATCCCGGCCGAGTATTTCCACACCCCCGACGGCGCCAGCCCGGGCCTGGTGGCGGAGTACTTCGACAACGCCGACTGCGCCGGCGCGCCCCTCTACACCCAGGTCGAGCCCCGCGCCTGCTTCGAGCTCATCGGCGGTTCGCCCGACCCGCGCCTCAACAAGGACCTGTTCTCCATCCGCTGGACCGGGCGCTTCACCCCGCCGGTCACCCACGACTACGAGCTCACGCTCTTCAGCGACGACGGCTCCCGCCTCTGGCTCGACGGCCGGCTGGTCATCGACCACTGGGGCGCGCACAGCCTCGCGCCCAAGACCGCCACGATCCGGCTCGAGGCCGGCCACAGCTACGCCGTGCGCATCGAGTTCTGCGAACTCGGCGGCGACGCCACCATGATCTGCGGCTGGCGCGCCCCCGACGACCGCACCCCACCCCCCACCCTCGACGCCGCCGTGGCCGCCGCCCGCGGCGCCGATGTCGCCATCGTCGCCGTCGGGCTCGCGTCGTTCCTCGAGGGCGAAGGCCACGATGTCGCCGATTTCCGGTTGCCCGGCGGGCAGGACGAACTCGTCCAGGCCGTCGCCGCCGCCAACCCGAACACCGTGGTCGTCGTCTACGGCGGCGTACCGCAACTGCTCGAGCACTGGCTGGGCAACGTGCGCGCCGTCTTCGCCGCGTTCTACCCCGGCCAGGAGGGCGGCAGCGCCCTGGCCGACCTGCTCTTCGGCCGCCGCTCCCCCTCCGGCAAGCTGCCCTTCTCCTACCTCCAGCACCGCGAGCAATCGCCCGCCTTCGCCGACTACCGCAAGCCCGACCTGAAGTCGCGCTACACCGAGGGCGTCTTCGTCGGTTACCGCTGGCTCGACCACCACGGGCTCGCCCCGCTCTTCCCGTTCGGGCACGGTCTCGCGTACACAACGTTCCGGTACGAAGATCTCCGCCTCGCGCCCGGCACGGGCGACACCGTGTGCACCGCCACCCTCGCCGTGACCAACACCGGCCCCATGGCCGCCGAGGAGATCGTGCAACTCTACGTGGCCCCGCCCGCCACCACCCCCGTGGCCCGCCCGCCGCAGGAACTGAAGGCCTTCGCCCGCGTCGCCCTCGCCCCCGGCGAGACCCGCACCGTCACGCTCCCGCTCGGCCCCCGCGCCTTCCAGTACTTCGATCCCGCCGCCCGCGTCTGGACCACCGCCCCCGGGCTCTACGAGGTCCGCGTCGGCGCCTCCTCGCGCGACCTCCGCCTCACCGCGCCCTTCCCGCGCCCGTAGGTGCTCGAAAGACGGAGCCGCTGCGACGGCCCGTGAGAGCGTCGATCCGCCCTCGTGGATGCGGCTCCGTCGTGGCGATGATCGTGAGACGTTCGTGCCGTAGCGAGAGCCACCAAGGCTTTCGTTCCGGGGCCGAGCCTTGAAGCAGTGTCAGCCGCCGCTCCTTGGCGAATTTCCCGGAGTACCGCGCGCCCGCTAACGCTCACGCCGCCACGCTCGCCACGGTCGATCCCAGGGTTGTGCCAGGCCGGTTCTCCGCCCGTGGCGCCGCTGCGCCGTTGCGCGAGAACTCCCGCCCACAGTGGACCGGAAGCATTGGCCACCGATGCGCACAGATCTGCACCGATGCCCCGGCAGCCGTCCTCGGAGCGACAGAAGTCGGCAATGGGAACGAAGCGGCGGATGGCCTGAACCACGGAAACCACTGGATCCACGGATCCGTGACAGCAGGCCAGCTTCCGTCCCTCCGCCGTAGCGAGGCCCGTGAGGGCATCGATCCGTCCTCCGCGTCCTCTGCGTCTCCGCGTGCGCCCCGTCCGCCATCGGGCCCGATCTGGCCTCACGCGGAGCCGCGGAGCACGCGGAGCGCAGATAGTCCGCCTTCCGGTCTCCGTCCTCAGGCGTCCGTCCTCAGCCCCCCGCGGTCCGTCCGCTACTCACCGGCAACTGCTCACTGGCTACCGGCAACCGCCTACCGTCCACCGCTCACCGTTCACCGGCCACCGCCCTGCGCCGCCCGGTACCACCAGCGTAATGCTTCTCTCGCGCCACTCCGCTCTTGCTCCGGCAGCCCGACCAGATACGCCTTGATCAGAATGATCGAAGCTGGCGCATGGCTCCGCTTGCAGAACCCCAAAAACGCGATGATCGCCCGCGCATGGGCCGTTTTCTTCGCCTGGGCCCGCGGCACTGCCGCGAGCGATTCTTTCCATCGCGGGAACGACAAGGGACGGCGTTCCCGATCCGCCTTTTCCCCCATCCGGGCCATGTCTGCGCGAGTAGGTCTTTCGCCGGAGCGTTTTCAACCTGCAAAAGACCTACCGGCGCCCCCGGCGCGCCCAACCGCCCCCGGCGCACTGTTCAGCGTCAGCGGTTTGCGCGCGGCGATTCCAATCACAACCCTCTTGCCGGCCGCTCCAGCAC
>JAEWNN010000124.1 GCA_023457035.1 Verrucomicrobiota bacterium | reverse complement strand
AAGCTGCGCCGGTCGGGCCGGCCACCGCGGTCGCCGCGCGACTCGCGGCGCTCGCCGCCGCCGGCGTGGGCGCTGGTCCACTGCGTGCCGAAGCTGAAGCCGGCGAGCGCACTCAGATCGATCTTTCCGATACCGGCCGCGGGCTTGGTCTCCGGGGCGGCGGGTGCCGTTTCCTGCTCGATCGGGGCGACGGGCGCAGGTTCGGCCGGGGTATTGATCGGCTGCTGGTTCTCGACGGGCTGGTTATCCTGAGGGACTTCGTGGTCCATATGGTTGGCGGTGGTCATTTCGCTCGTGCGGCTGTGGGTTTGGGGCAGGTCGCACAGCGAAAACCGTGTTGGGTGAGAGTGATAAGCGGGCGGGCAGTCTCGCCGGTGGCTCGGGGGTGGCAAGCGGTTTTCCGCCTGCGGGAAGGCCCGGAAAAAAAACGCCAAATCGGGTCTTTACAAGCCCGACCCGATTCACCTCAATCCGCCCCTCTTCTTTTTCAGTTCACGATGCTCGGGTGGTGGAATTGGTAGACACACACGTTTGAGGGGCGTGTGCCGTAAGGCGTGCGGGTTCGAGTCCCGCCCCGAGCACCATCTCTCGTCCGGCCGATAGTCGACTGTGACGGAGATACGGACCGACAGGCGGTCCGCAGTGGACGACACCTCCGAACGCGAGCCACACGGCTCGCGTTTTTTGTTACCCGCGCTGCGCGTCGTGCCGCGCCAACGCCGCCGCCAGCGGCCCCTCCCCCGCCCCGGCTCCTCGCCCAGGAACTCCCGGGACGCCATCGCAGGGAAGATCGCCGCCGCTGCGCCTCCCGCCGATACGGCTCCGCCAGCGGCCCGGCGGCCTCCGGACCCCCGCTAGCGCGGTGCCGCCGTATCGTCGCCGCCACCTCGTCGGGGACCGCGCGGTGCTCGCTGCGCCAGGCGTCGCCGGCGCGCTCGACCACCGTGAACTGCGCCCGAGGCGTCACGTTCGATCGGCTACGCCGCGTCCGGCGCGGATCGCAATGCGCAGGGAGGAGTCGGCCGCAGTTCCCCGTTCCGGGCGGTGGGGAGGCATCACGCCCGCCATCGCGCATCGCTTCCTCGCGGAACGGATACCGTGCCGCCCCGCCGGAACCACAAGGCGCCACCCCGCGGGCCCCCGCTCACTTCCGCCCCGTGCCGCGCTTCGGCGCGGTGTAGAGCTTCGCCGGCTTCGACCCGGCCGCGGGCTTGCGATACTCGCCGGTCTTCAGCGCCTTGATCTGGTCGCGCAACAGCGCTGCGCGCTCGAACTCCAGCGACTCCGCCGCCTCCTGCATCTCGTCCTCGAGTTCCGCGATCACCGCGGCCACATCGTTGTCCTCGCCCACAGCGGCCGCGGGCGCCTCGGCGCGTTTCCCGCTGCCGTCGTAGGTGGCGAGGCTGCTCTGCGCGGCGCGCTTCACACTGCGGGGTGTGATGCCGTGCGCGAGGTTGTAGGCCATCTGCTTCTCACGGCGCTTCGCCGTCACCTCGATCGTGCGACGGATCGATTCGGTCTGCACGTCGGCGTAGAAGATCACCCGGCCCTTCTCGTGTCGCGCGGCGCGGCCGGCGGTCTGGATCAGACTCGTTTCGCTGCGAAGAAAGCCCTCCTTGTCGGCGTCGAGAATGGCAACCAGTGCCACCTCGGGCAGGTCGAGCCCCTCGCGCAGGAGGTTGATGCCGACGAGCACGTCGAAGTTTCCGAGGCGGAGGTTGCGCAGGATCTCGACCCGCTCGATCGCGTCGATGTCGGAGTGCAGGTACTCGACGCGGATCTTCGCCTCGCGCAGGTACGCGGTGATGTCCTCGGAAAGGCGTTTGGTCAGGGTCGTGACGAGCACGCGCTCGCCAGCTTCCACTGCCCGGCGGATCTCGCCGATGAGATCCTCGACCTGCCCCTTCGTCGGGCGGAGCTGGATCTCCGGATCGAGCAGACCGGTCGGGCGGATCACCTGCTCGGCAACGACGGCCGAGTGCTCGAACTCAAACTTCGCCGGCGTAGCGGAGACGAACAGCGTCTGGCCGGTCACCGCGCGGAACTCGTCGAAGTTGAGCGGGCGGTTGTCCAACGCCGAAGGCAGGCGGAAGCCGAAGTTGACCAGCGTCTCCTTGCGCGAGCGGTCGCCGGCGTACATGCCGCCGATCTGCGGCACGGTCACATGGCTCTCGTCGATGAAGAGCAGGAAGTCCTTCGGGAAGAAATCGAGCAGGCAGAACGGCCGGTCGCCCGGCTTCCGGCCCGAGAGGTGGCGCGAGTAGTTCTCGATGCCGTTGCAGAACCCCATCTCGCGCAGCAGCTCCAGGTCGTACTCGCAGCGCATCTTGATCCGCTGCGCCTCGAGCAGCTGCCCGTTCTTCTCGAACTCCGCCACGCGCGCGTCGAGCTCGGCGCGGATGCCCGCGATGGCGCCCTCGAGCTTGCCCTTCGTCGTCACGTACTGGTTGGCCGGATAGAGGTCGAACTGCTGGAGCTTGCGAATCGTCTTGCCGGTGAGTGGGTCGAACTCGCTCAGCGCGTCGACCTCGTCGCCGAAAAACTCCACGCGCAGCCCATGCTCCAGGTAGGCCGGCATGACGTCGACCACGTCGCCGCGCACACGGAATCGGCCGCGCTGCAGCTCGTAGTCGTTGCGCTCGTAGAGATTGTCGACCAGCCGCTCGAGGAACTGCTGGCGCGAGAACGTCGCCCCGACCTTGAGCGGGATGCGCAGCTCGGAAAAATCCTCCGGCGAACCCAGGCCGTAGATGCACGAGACGCTCGCCACGACGATCACGTCGCGCCGGCTCACCAACGCGCTCGCCGCCGAGATGCGCAGGCGCTCGATCTCGTCGTTGATCGAGCTGTCCTTCTCGATGAAGGTGTCGCTCGAGGGAATGTACGCCTCGGGCTGGTAGTAGTCGTAGTAGCTGACAAAGTACTCGACGGCGTTCTCCGGGAAGAAGTTCTTGAACTCCGAGAAGAGCTGCGCGGCCAGCGTCTTGTTGTGCGAGATGATCAGCACCGGTCGGTCGCACTGCGCGATGACGTTGGCCATCGTGAACGTCTTGCCCGAGCCGGTCACGCCGAGCAGCGTCTGGTCGCGGTGGCCCGCGCGGATCGACTCGACGAGCTTCGCGATCGCCTCGGGTTGGTCGCCCATCGGCGGGTAGTCGGACTTGAGCGTGAACAGCGGCACCGGATCAACAGGGAGCGCGGGCCGGGCCGGAACGCCAGAAAAGAACGCGAGGTGACACCGCCCAGGGCGCCCGCACCTATCGCCGCGCTGCGCGCCACTCGAAGTTCCGGTGCGCGGCACGCCGAACGCGCCAGTTCCCCCAGCCCCAGCCCGACCGTTTACCTTCACGACCGTGAAGGTAAACGGTCGGAGGTGGGGTGGCGCCGGGGAACCGCGCGTTGCGTGAAAGGCAAACGCAGGTCGGCGTCCAGCCCTGGGTTGAACACAGCTCGCTGAACTCGCCGCCCGTGCCGGCCGGACCTGACCGCACAGAATTTTGTTCCGATCGGAACAAGATTCTGTGCGGTCGCCGGCCACCTCCGATTCCTGGTTTCACTTTCGCCACTGCTGCGCCCAACCTGTCCGCATGCGCGTCGCCGTCATCGATATCGGCAGCAACACCATCAAGCTCCTCGTCGCCGCCCGCTCGGTGGCCGGTGGTATCGAGACCGTGCACTTCGCCGTCGAGGAGGCGCGCATCGGGCGCGGCCTCGGCAGCGCCCGCCCCACCCTCGCCCCCGAAAGCATCGAACGCGGCGTCGCGGCAGTGGCACGACTGCTCGCGGTCGCACAGCCCTTCTCGCCCGGCAAGACCGTCCTCGTCGCCACCAGCGCTGTCCGCGATGCGGCGAACGGCTGCGACTTCGCGGAACGCGTCCGGCGGGAGAGCGGGTTGGCCGTACGTATCCTCACCGGCCAGGAGGAGGCCGACTACATCGGCCGTGGGCTCGCGGCCGACCCTGCCTTGGCCGGAGCGCAGGACTTCTATCTCTTCGACCTCGGCGGCGGCAGCCTCGAATGCCTCGAGTTCCGAGCGCGCCGGGCCGTGCAATCCGCGAGCGTGCCGTTGGGGTGCGTGCGGCTCACCGAACGCTTCGTCGAAGATCCCTCCGCGCCGTTCTCGGCGACCGACCGTGCAACGATCGCCGCCGTGGTGCGGGAGACGTTCGCCGGGGAAGTGAATACGCCGTTCCGCTTCGCCCTCCCCGCGCCCGCCCCTGCCGTGGCCACCGGCGGGACGGTGGCCACCGTCCGCGCGATGCGCGCCGCCATGCATGGCCAGCCACTTGAGGGGAGCGACACCACGGTCGCCCTCGCCGAACTTGAGCAACTCTTCGCCCACACCGCGGCGCTGCCGCTCGCCGCGCGCCGCGCCCTGCCCGGGCTGCCCGCCGCGCGTGCCGACGTTATCCCGACTGCGTTGGCGACGATCCTCGAGGTGGCGCGGCTCGCCGGCGTCGAGCGACTCACGCACTCATTCTACAACCTGCGTTACGGCATCGCCGACGAACTGCTCGCCCCGGGCCGCTCCGCTCCGTAGCCGCGCCGGTGGTGCTCCCCTTCGTGCCGGGCGCCGCCGAGCCAGAGGAACGCGACCAGCACGAGCGCAGCGGCGACAGAGCCCACGCCCGCCGGACGGCGGAGGTGGGCCAGCAGCGCGCGGAGGTTGAGCAGCAGATGCACGATGCCCGCGACCACGAAGAGCCAGCCGAACCACTCGTGCAGCGCCATGATCGGGCCGTTCTTGAGGTGGAAAAACAACAGCCCCCCCGTCGCCGCGAGCACAACGAAGGCCACGGCGACAAAGGGCGACAACCAAGTTCTCGGCGACGAAGGAGTATTCATGTGTTGGAAGGGCCGGGACCGCGGACGAGACGCCGGACACGAAAGGCGGTTACGGGGACTCGCGCCCACCGCCCGGTCAGATCTCCCAGTTGAGCACCACCAGAGGGCAGGTCATCCCGGTCGATTCGATGGTGAGCAGGCAGAGGTCGTCCTCGAACTGCTCGCGGCCGCTGAAGCCGCGCACCGCCGCCATGATCTTGTCGATGAGCTCGTCGCCTGTGCGTTGGCCGAAGAAGCCCGCGAGGTTGCTCAACCGCTCCTGGCCGAAGTACTCGCCATTGGCGTCGGCCGCCTCGAGCACGCCATCGGTGTAGCAGAGCAGCTTGTCGCCGACCCCGAAGGGGCACTCGCCGCGGGTGTACACGAAATCGTCCACCAAGCCCGCGGCGGGCTCCGGGTTGCCGAGGGCCAGCGGAACCACGGTGCCGGAGGACTGGCGGACATGCAGCGGCGGCGGGTGCCCGGCATTCGCATACGAGATGCGCTGGAGCTCCGTGTCGATCACCCCGCAGAAGACGGTGGCGAAGACGGGCTGCCCGGTCTGGCGGAAGATCGGCAGGAAGCCGCGGTTGATCTCGGCGAGCACATGCGCCGGATTCTCGGCCCGCTCGTCGAGCTCGCCGACCAGCCCGCGGATGAGCGCGGTGAGCAGGCCGGCGCGTACGCCATGCCCCATCACGTCGCAGATCAGCACGACGCACTTCGTGTCCGAGAGCTGGACAACCTCGAAGAAGTCGCCGCCCAGACTGGCGGCGGGCACGTAGCGATGGGCGAAGCGCAGCGCGCTCGCCTCCGCCGGCACGCCCCGGGGGAAGACGGGGTAGCTCTGGGTGAGGAAGACGTTCTGGATCCGACACGCCATCTGGAGATCGGCCTCCATCTCCAGTGTGCGGTCGCGCAACTCCTCCTCCACCCGCTTGCGCTCGGTGATGTCGTGGGTGATGCCGACGAGGCCGATGAGCTTCCCCACCGGGTCGTGCAACGGCACCTTCGTGGTGAGCGCCCACCGCCGCTGCCCATCGGGCAGCAGGTCCGAGCTCTCGCGGTTGATGATCGAGGGGCCGCCGGCGAGCACACGATGATCCTCGACCATGGACCGTTCGCCGCGCGCATCGTTGTGGTAGTCGAGAATGGTGTGGCCGAGCGCGTCGTCCTGGGAGTCCACCCCGATCATGCGCTGATGAGCCCGGTTGTTGAGGATGTAGCGGCCGGCCCGATCCTTCACGAAGACCCGGCTGGGCAGGTGGTCGATGATCGTGCGCAGCAGCGTACGCTCCTGGTTGAGCTTCTCCTCGATCTGCTTGGTCGCGGTGTGGTCGCGGGTCAGCCCGAACGTCCCGATGATGCGGCCGGTGGAGTCGCGCCACGGCAGTTTCGTCGCGGAGCCCCAGCACACCGTGCCATCTGTCAGTTCCAGTTTCTCGATCTGCCCGACCGACGGCAGACCGGTACGGATGATCTCCTGTTCGGTCTGTCGCGCCAGCTCCGCATGCGCCGGTGCGAAATACTCGAAGTCGGTTTTGCCGACCATCGCCGCCGGCGACTCCGCCTTGAGCCACTCGGCCTGCGCTTTGTTCACACAGACAAACCGGCTCTCCAGATCCTTGAAATAGATCCGGTCCGGGATCGTCTCCATCAACGAGCGCAGGATCTCCGAATCGAGCGATCCGGAGTAGTGCGGCTGCGGGTGGGGGGACGAATCCTTCGACATGTGGGGCACGGACGGTGGATGAAGCCGCGCCGCAGCGCAATCCGTTCCTGACTCGGACCGATCGCCACCGCCCTTCCGTTGTCGACTCAATGCGCCAAACGCCGCAGCCGCGCCCGCACATCGAGGAGATCCTCCGGCAGCGGCGCGCGCAGGTCGAGCGTGGCACCCGTGACCGGATGCACGATCGCCAAGTGTTCCGCATGGAGCATCACGCGCGGCACAGGCACCGGCACGCTCTTCTCCCGGAAACCATACACCGGGTCACCCAGCAGCGGATGTCCGATGCTGGAGAGGTGCACCCGGATCTGATGGGTGCGCCCCGTGTGGATCCGGCAGCGCACCAGCCCCGCGTGCGGCGCCCACGCCTCGACCACCGTCCAGTCCGTGCGCGCGGCGCGGCCGCCGGAGACGACCGCCTTCATGCGATGGCGCTGGGTGGGATGCCGCGCGATCGGCTTCTCGATCCGCCCGCTCCCCTGCTTCGGCACGCCGGCGACGAGCGCCAGGTACTCCTTCACCACATCGCGCCGGGCGAAGGCCGCCGTGAGCGCGCGATGTGTGGCGTCGCTCTTCGCGACGAGAATCACGCCGGAGGTTTCGCGATCAAGCCGGTGGACAATGCCCGGCCGCTCCACGCCACCGATACCGCTGAGCTGTCCTTTGCAGTGCGCGAGGAGCGCGTGGACGAGCGTGTCCTCGCCCGTACCGGCGCCCGGATGCACGACCATGCCGGCGGCCTTGTTGACCGCGAGCAGGTGCTCGTCCTCGAAGAGGATCTCGAGCGGGATCTCGACCGCGCGCAGCTCCGCCGGCTTCACCTCCGGCAGCGAGAAGACGATCACTTCGCCGGCGCTCACCGCGTGTTTGCGCTCGACGGGGCGACCGCCGACGCAGACCAGCCCGGCGTCGAACGCGCGCTGGAGCGCCGCGCGGCTGTGCTCGGGGAAATGCGCCGCGAGCACCTTGTCGGCGCGCTCGCGTCGGATGCCCTCGGGGACGGTGAATTCGGTCGGCACTCGGGTGAGGTGTCAGGTATGCGCACGGAGTCACTTCGCCGCCGGCTTCACCTGCAGCTGTTGCCGCAGGATCGTCGCGGCAAGCGCGTCGTTCATCGCGTTCTCGCCAGCGCCCTGCACGAGCACTTCCGGCGTGATCCGGATCTTGCCCTCCTGCACCAGCCGCAGGCTCTCGAGCAGCGTCACGCCCTCCCTGCCGATGGCGGAGGCGAGCAGGTCGTAGCTCTGCTTGCGCGCCTCGGCGGTGATGCGGATCTGCTCGGCTTCGCCCTTGGCGCTCTCGACGAGCGCCTTCGCGCGTTCCGCCGCGGTCTTCACGGCAAACTCGGCCTCGACCAGTTGCTTCTGTTGGTCGGCCTCCTCGCGGGAACGAATGAACTGCTGACGCGCCACCTCGGCCTGCTGCTGCTGCTGGTAGGTAGCGCGCTGGTTCGACGCGACCTCCTTGTCGGTCTGCGTGAGCAGCAGCTTCTGGCCGGCCTCGGTGGCATCGAGCCCGATGGCACCGATGAACGCGCCGAGGAAGGTGAGCTTGTAGGGATGGAACTCGGCCTCGACGAGTTTGCTCGTCATCGTCTCCACGCGGCTGCGGCTGGCGACGTATTCGAGGGCACCGAGCGTCTCGGCGACGTTGCGCAGCGCGGCACGGGCCGTGGGCAGCACGAGGCGCGCCTCGAGGATCTCGAGTTCGTCGTCCTCCTGCGTGTCCTTCACGACGCGGTCGGGATCGCCCAGCAGCGCGACAAGGTACGGCGCGTTCTCCGCCGCCACGGAGAGCGAGAGGCGCACGTCGACCGGGAAGGTGAAGCCGTCCTTGGAGCGCACGCTGATCGAGTAGTCGACCGTGGGCTGGGCGGCGCCGCGCCGCTCGTGCGGGGAGCTGGCCACATGCTGGTAGGTGTACACGCGCTGGGTCGTCTTCACCTTGATGACCTGGAATGCCTCGGGGTGCAGGTTGTAGGCGCCGGGCAACAACGGCTGGCGCCAGATGCCACGGAAACCCTGCGGCACGATGTCGACACCGTTCACGGTGAGCTTCTCCTCTCCCGTGTAGATGTCGCCGGCGTTGGCCTTGACCACACCGACCTCGCCAGCGGCCACGAGCGTGACCGAACGCATCTCGACCTTGAAGAGCCGCGGATTGATGCGGTAGTTGCCGGGCGTGAGGATCGTGAGCTGCGGACCGCGGAAACCGGCGCCGTCGGCGAGAAACTTGGTGGCGTCGAGCATGTCGTCGGCCGATTTCCAGGCCGGTGCGAACACCGTGCCGCCGGGCAGCACGCGGCCGTCGAGCGCGGTGACGACGCCGATCTGGCCGTTGGGCACCATGATCGTCCCCACCTTCTCGACCTCGTAGGACCACGGCCAGTAGCCGAAATGCCAGCCCGGCCCGAGGACCTTGGCCTGCGGCCCCTTCTCCCCCGCCACGGCCACGATGTGCCCGGCCGGCAGCTCGGCGCCGAGCGTGCGCACCACGACGCCGGTCTGGTCCGAGGCCACGTAGACCGCCGAAGCGATGACGAAGGCCGCCACGCCGAGCAGAATGGCGACGAGTCCCGCGCTGCCGAGGGTCGCGCGCGTGGCCGGCGAGCCGGAGGCCGCCCGTACGACAAGCGCGATGACACCGCCGAAGAGAAGAAGCGAACCGAGGACGAGTGCTGTCATGTTGGAAGGAGTTGGGGTTTCACCGACGGCGCGCACGGTAGGCGCGGCACACCGTGCGCGCCAAGAGAAAGGTGGTTACAGCGGCGTGGTTTGTTTCGCCGGTGGCGCGGCGGCTCACGTCCCTCGCGCCGCCCGGTAGCGATCGATCTCCGGGTCGAGCAGCGCCCGCAACTGCTCCTGCAAGTGCGGATCCATGACCTCGTACTCGTCCGGGATCTCGAGGACCTCGACCGGCGGCAGTTCAAGGTGCGCGAAGCGCTGCGCGATCCACCGCTTGTGCTCGCGCTCCATCGCGAAGACGACGTCCGCCCAGCGCAGATCGGCCTCGCCGAGGCGCCGGACCGCCTCCGTACGCACGCCGGCCGAACGCACCACCACCCGCGGATCGTTCCGATAGAGGCGCTCAGCCGTCACGCTGCGCTGCTTGTTCATGGCGCAGACGAAAAGCACTTTCAGGCGTTCGCCCATGCGCGCGCCTCCGCTCAACACTCCTCCCGCTCGAGCGCGGCCAGTTCGGCGAGCGCCGCGATCCGGGTCGGCTCCGGCATCGTGCCGGCAAGGAAACCGTTGCGCGCGACCTGCACCAACTCCGCGCCGGTGAAGCCCGCCTCCGTCGCCAGTCCGCAGTACTCGTCCGTCAGGGTGTTGCCGAAGATGAGCGGATCGTCGGTGCTCACCGTGCACCGCACGCCCGCGGTGAGCAGCGCGCGGATCGGGTGTTCGCGCAACGAGGGCACGACTCCGAGCTTCACGTTGCTGATCGGGGTGATGTCGAGCGTCACCCCTTCCCGCACGAGCAGCGCCACCACCTCCGGGTCCTCGATCGCGCGCACGCCGTGCTGCACGCGGCGCACGCCGAGGTGTTCGACGACCGTGCGTACGTTGGCGGCGCCGCCGAACTCGCCGGCATGGGCCTTCGTCTCCTTGCCGGCGTCGCGCGCGCGGCGCCACACCGCGGCGGTCCAGTCCTCGAGCGGCAGCGTCTCGTGTCCGTGGAGATCGAACCCGGCGAGCCACTTCCAGCGCAGCGCGTCCGCGATCACCGCCGGGATCGGACCGGTGTGGCAGTCGCGCACCAGGCCGGCGAACACGCGCACCGTCAGACCCGGCGGCACGGCATCCAGGATCGCCTGCACGATCGCCTCTCCACCGTCGCCGATGAACTGCACGATCGGCAGATGGAAGCTCGTCTCGACATAGCGGACATTCTGCGCGGCGAGCCCGCGGAAGACCTGCGCCGCCGCCTCGTGGTAGCGGCCGGCCGAGGTGAACCACGGCGACAACAGGCCGATGATCAGGTTGTCGAAATCGGTGAAGCTGCCGAAGCGATGGTCCGGCGCCCACGACGCCGGCGGCTGCGCGAAGCGGACGGGGTCGAGCCGCTGCAGCAGGTGATACGGCAGCGCGCCCTCGAGATGCAGATGGGTCTCCGTTTTCGGGAGTCGCCGCACGAAGTCGTCGAGGCCGCGGGGGCGGGGGTCGCATTCGTTCATGGCGGGGATTGCAGCGGATCGCGGCGGGGGCGCAACCCCGCAGACGCCCCGCCCTTCCCGTATCCGGTACATGGTCTCACTTCTCCGGGGCGGTCGGCCGCCGCCCTTTTTTCCGCGACGAGGTATTTACTTTCTCGGCCAACTAGTTCTAGCTGGGCGTGCCCCGGTCAGGATCCCTTGGCGGGGCTAGTTCACCCTCAATCGAAACATCACATCATCATGGCCAAGAAATCGCCCAAGTCCGCTCCCAAGAAAACCGCCGCCAAGAAGGCTGCTCCGAAAGCCAAGAAGGCGCCCGCCAAGAAGGCGCCCGCCAAGAAGGCTGCGAAGAAGAAGTAATCCGGCGGGCGCCCCCGGCGCCCGACCTGTATTTGAAACCCGGTTGTGCCTCGTGCGCGCCGGGTTTTTTCGTGCCCGTCGCCGGCGCTCACTCCGCCCCGGCGAGCCGCACCGGCTCCGGCGGTCCCAGGAACCTGGCCTCCCGGCGCAGCGCCACGTCGAGCACCGCCTTGCCGCGCGCGAGCACCTCGCGCAGGCGCACCCGCACCCGCCACCAGCGCGCCGCATCGGCAGCCGCGCAGCCATGGGCCTCGAGCCCGTCGCGGCGGGCCAGGAAGAGCGCCCGCTCCACGTGGAAGCGCTGCGAGACCACGACCACGCGCCGCTGACCGAACACCCGGCTCAACCGCCGGACGGAGTCGAGCGTGGAGAAGCCCGCGTAGTCGCAGGTGATGAACCGCTCCGGCACACCGCCGGCGACGAGATCGGCCTTCATCGACGTGGGCTCGTCGTAGTCGCTCCGCGAGTTGTCGCCGCTCACGATGAGCCCGCGCACCTTCCCGGTGCGGAACAGTTCGGCCGCCAGCGCGATCCGCGCGGTGTAGAAGACGTTGGGACGACCATCGGCCAGCAGCCTGGCCGTGCCGAGCACCAGCGCGACGTCGGCCGGCGGCACCTCGCCGGCGGTGGCGTACACCCGCCCCGCGGCCGCGCGGCACACCGCCCACTCCGCGCCGCCGAGGAACACCGCCAGAACGAGCGCCGTGCCGCACGCCAACCGGCGCAGCGTCCGGCCGCGGCGCGAGCTCCGCTCGCGCCGCGCGCGGAACCGAGTCGACAGGCACACCCACGCACTCCGTGCGCGTACCCAAACACAACCGACAACCGAGGCGGCGATGCGTAGCGAACGCCGCATGGCGGATCAGAGGATGCGCTCGGCCTTGAGTTTGTCCGCGAGCTCGGGCGCCTCCTGAAGCAGGATCTTCTTCAGCCCGTTGCGCCGGCGTTTCTCGATGTAGAGCGCCAGCGGCATGAGGAACAGCGCGTAGACGAACAGGCCGATCCGCCCCATGGTGTCCAACGCCGCGCGGTCCTTGGCCGAGACGAGAGCCGTGGCCAGCAGCACCATGCTCGCCAGCGCGAACAGCCCGAGCGCGATCAGGAACCAGGGCGGCGGCGCGCACAGCCGCCGGTAGTGTTCCCAGCGCCGATCTTCCTGCGCCTCGCTGGCGCGCTGCGCTGCCAGGCGCTCGAGGATGTCGCGTGCGTGACCCATGGGAAAGACGGTGTCGGTGCCCGGCGGCGGCTCACTTGCCGCCGAGCAGGTATTCGGGATTCAGTTTCTCGAGCGACTTCAGCACGAAGCGCCCGTCCTTGCGCACGAGTCTGCCGTCGAAGCGGATCCCGCCGCCGCCGCACTCGGGGCGCTGGATCGAGACGAGATCCCAGTGCACCTGCGAGCGGTTGCCATTGTCGGCGTCGCCGTAGGCCTGGCCGGGCGTAAAGTGGAACGAGCCGGCGATCTTCTCGTCGAAGAGGATGTCGCGCATCGGCTGGAGGATGTGCGGGTTGAAGCCGAGGGCGAACTCGCCCACGTAGCGCGCGCCGGCATCCGAGTCGAAGATCGCGTTGAGCCGCTTGTTGTCGCCGCTGCAGGTGGCCTCGACGATGCGGCCCTGCTTGAAGACGAGGCGCACGTTGTTGAACTCCACGCCCTGGTAGACCGAGGCGGTGTTGTAGGTGATCACGCCCTCGACGCTGTCCTTCACCGGGCAGGAGAAGACCTCGCCGTCGGGGATGTTGCGCAGACCGCCGCACGGCACCGCGCCGATGCCCTTGATCGAGAACCGCAGGTCGGTACCCGGTCCCGTGATCTCCACGCGATCGGTCCGCTCCATGAGCTTCTTCAGCGCCGCCATGCCCGGGCGCATGCGCGCATAGTCGAGCGTGCAGACGCGGAAATAGAAGTCCTCGAACTGCTCGGTGCTCATGCCCGCCTGCTGGGCCATCGCGGAGGTGGGCCATCGGAGCACGACCCACTTGGTCTTCTCCACGCGCCAGTTGAGCACCGGGCGCATGAGGCCGTTGACGAGCTTCATGCGGTCGGCCGGCACGTCGGAGGACTCGAAGATGTTCTCGGAGCCGCGCAGCGCGATGTAGGCGTCCATCCGCTTCATCCGGTACAGTTCGGTCTCGGCGGCCGTCTCGTACTGCGCGACCTCGGCGCCGCGCAGCAGCTCGCGGGTGATGCGCGCACGGTTGAGCTGCACATAAGGGAAGGCGCCGCGGGCGCGGGCGGCGCGCACGAGGGCGATGACCATCTCCTCGGGGATGTCGAAGGCGTCGATCAGGACGCGTTCGCCCTTGGCGAGCGAGGTGGAGAAACCGGTGAGGACAGCGGCGAGTTGCGCGCAGCGGGGATCGTTCATGCCGCCATGTTGCCCACGCGCCCCGCGCTGTCCAGCGCCCCACGCGAGGTCCGACCGCTCCCGCGCCGCGCCCCAATCTACCGGTGTTTCTGGTCCGACAGCAGGGTTACACCGATCGCGGACCGGCCACCGGCCAGAGGTCGGTTCACCAAGGAAACGATGGTCGCGAGGCGAAGCAGAACACTACGGCTCACGCGGCGCGGAAGCGCGATAGACAGAATGGGCCGCGCTCCACACGGCACCAAAGGCGACGACGAACCCGCCAACGGCGGATGCAGGGGGAAATCACTCCCCAGCGTCGAGAGCTAGCGAGATTCCCCGTTCGCGAAGTTCGGCGAAAGCATGCTGAACATCTGCAGCGCAGATCTTCCGCTCCATCCTGTAAAACGACCAGCCGAGTGCTGGATCGCAGATAACGGATCCGTCAGCGACAAAACCGAACTTCGAGTAGAACTGGAGATTCCGCTCCAGCGCGAGAAGCCCAGCATCAAGAGGAAGCAGCCCTTGATCGAGCATCGCGAACCGCGCCAGTACCAGTGCGGAACCAAATCCCTTCCCGCGATGCACCACATCAACGCAATCAGACACCAAGAGAACAAGCGATTGGAGCGGATACTGAACCCCACCAAACCCGACCACGTCGGTTCCGCACTGAAGCACCAGCATCGTGGACAAATTTGCCTCGATACCACGCACCCAAGCTCGGACCTCGTTCGGTTTAGCTCCGAACTCCCGATGCAGAATACCGTGAATCGCATCCATATCCTCCCATCGGGCAAAGCGGACCAAAGGGACGGGAGGTTGATCTATGCTTCCCATGGTTTGAGCTAGGGCACATTCCGATCCGCACGCAAATCTCCAAAGCGACGCGACGCGCAACTATCAACCACTGAGAAACAGAAGGCGCGGCGATCGCTCGCCGCGCCTTGCGCAAAACTGGGGGAAGAAACCGCGCCTCAGTAGGCGGCGGCGACACCCTTGATGTTCTTCTTGGCCATCCAGGGCATCATGCCGCGCAGGTAGGTGCCGGTCTTCTCGATCGGGTGCTTGGCGCCGGCGGCGAGCAGCTTGTTGTAGTTCTTCAGGCCGCCCTTGTATTCCTTGACCCACTCCTTCACGAACTGGCCGGACTGGATCTCCTTCAGGATCTTCTTCATCTCCTTCTTGGTGTCCTTGTTGATCACGCGCGGGCCGCGGGTGATGTCGCCGTACTTGGCGGTCTCGGAGATCGAGAAGCGCATGCCGGCGATGCCGGACTCGTACATGAGGTCGCAGATGAGCTTCAGCTCGTGGAGACACTCGAAGTAGGCCATCTCGGGCTGGTAGCCGGCCTCGACGAGGGTCTCGAATCCGGCCTGCACGAGGGCGCTGGCGCCGCCGCACAGCACGGCCTGCTCGCCGAAGAGATCGGTCTCGGTCTCCTCCTTGAAGGTGGTCTGGAGCACGCCGGCGCGGGTCGAGCCGATGCCCTTGGCCCACGCGAGGGCGAGCTTCTTGGCCTGCTTCGACTTGTCCTGCGCCACGGCGATGAGGGCGGGCATGCCCTTCCCTTCGACGTAGAGGCGGCGGACCATGTGGCCGGGGCCCTTCGGGGCGACCATGATGCAGTCGACGTCCTTCGGGAGCTTGATCAGGCCGAAATGGACGGCGAGGCCGTGCGAGAACAGCAGGCACTTGCCCTTGGTGAGGTTGGGGGCGATGTCCTGCTCGTAGACCCCGGCCTGCTTCATGTCGGGCAGACCGACCATGATGACATCGGCGCGGCGGACGGCCTCGGCGGTGTCGACGACCTCGAAGCCCTTCTCCTCGGCCACGGCGCGGGACTTGGAACCGGGATACAGGCCGATGATGACCTTGCAGCCGCTGTCCTTGAGGTTCAGCGCGTGGGCATGGCCCTGGGACCCGAAGCCGAGGACGGCGAGGGTCTTGTTCTTGAAGACGCCGAGATCGGCGGCGGAGTCGGTGTAGACTTTGGCAGGCATGGTGAGAAAGGGTTTCGT
This sequence comes from Verrucomicrobiota bacterium, assembly GCA_023457035.1. Classification (GTDB taxonomy): domain Bacteria; phylum Verrucomicrobiota; class Verrucomicrobiia; order Opitutales; family Opitutaceae; genus CAJCBL01. Next base: position 44,678 of record JAEWNN010000124.1, on the reverse strand, counting down.
GTTTCGGGTTTAGGGTTTCGTGTTGGAGAAGCGGTGGCCAGCGAGGCGTGGGCGCCCCTCAGCGGCTGAGGGCCAGCTTGCCCGTGCGGGCAAGGTCGATGATGCCGAACTGGGCGACGAGCTCGAGGAACGCGGTGGTCTTCCCGCAGTCGCCCGTGATCTCGATGATGACGTCCTCCTTGGCCACGTTGATGATCTTGGCCCGGAAGATGTCGCAGATCTGGAGGATCTCGGCGCGGGTCCGGCCATCAGCCTTGACCTTGACGAGGATGAGCTCGCGCTCGACGGCCTGGCCGGCGGTGTAGTCGATCACATCGACCACGTTGACCAGTTTGCGCAGTTGCTTGGTGATCTGGTCGAGCGTCTCGTCGTCGCCGCGCACGATCGTGGTGATGCGGGAGAGCGCCGGGTCGTGGGTGGGCGCCACATTGAGCGAATCGATGTTGAAACCACGGCCGCTGAACATGCCGGCCACGCGCGCCAGAACACCGAACTTGTTTTCAACGAGAGCGGAAAGCGTGTGTCGCATGATGCGTGGCGTGGATGCGGTGACGTGGCGCGGATGGGTCTGGGCGGGAGACTGTGAGGCGGTCGCCGGAGGCCGGCAGCCGGAAATGGTCTGCGCATGTGAACCGACGCCCCCGCCCGTGGTCAATGCCGATTCGAGGTGCCGCGCCGCCGTCGCAGCGCGCCGCGCACCAGCCGCGCCGCCTGGAACGGGCCCGGCGGGACAGCGGCTGTGCCGCTCACGCCTCCGCCGGCCGCTCCGTATTCGGAGCCGGCGCCGCGGACTCCGCGCCCGCCGCCGTTTCCGCGGCCGCCGGCGCGACCTCCGGCGTCTTCTTCGGCTCGCCCACCAGCACGCCGAGCTGCTGCTGCACCTTCACGAAGAACTCCGGCGTGAGATCACCCACCGGCACCTCGTAGAGCTGTTTGGTCTTCGCGTGCTCGTAGAGCCGGCGCGCGCGGTCGGCCGTGAGGCCCTTCGGGCGCAGGAGCTTCTTGCGCTCCAGCATGAGCGCGAGGAACTGCACCAGCGGCGTGTTCTCCGCGCTCAGTTCGACCGCCGGATCGCACAAGGTCGTGAACAGGCTCTCGGCGCCGAGCTTGAGGTTGCGCTCGGGATTCTCCTCCTTCGCCCGCGGCTTGAACACGTGCACCCAGCGGCAGATCGTGTGCTCCGGCGCGGCGAACTGCGGCTCGGCCGTCGCCAGCACGTCCCACCGCACCACCGCCCCGGCCGCGTCGTGTCCGAGAAAACAAACCACGCGGTCGCCCTCCTGGAAGGCCGCGCCGGTCACGGCACACTGCGTCGCGCTGGGCTGGAGGATGAGATCCATGGAAATTTGTTTACTTCGCCCGGAGCGCGAAGCTAGCTCAAATCCAGTTTGAGCACAGGTCGTCTCATCGCCGTCGGGGACATTCACGGTTGCGCCGTCGAATTCGCCGAACTCCTCGACAAGCTGCAGCTCCGGCGCGGCGACCGCCTCGTCCTGCTCGGCGATCTGGTCAACCGAGGCCCCGACTCGCGCCTGGTCCTCGACCTCGCCCGCTCGGCCCGCGCCCGGTGCCTGCTCGGCAACCACGAGCTGCGCCTGCTGCGCTCCCGCCGCCGCCCCGACCCGGCCCCGCTGCGCGCGGAAGATCGCGCCACCATCGCGCTCCTGCGCCCCGCCGACTGGGACTTCCTCGCCGCGATGCCGCTCACGCACTTCGACGCGGACCTCAACACCGTCTTCGTCCACGGCGGATTCCTGCCCGGCCAGCCGTGGGAACATCAGCCCGCCGAGGTCGTCACCCGCATCCAGGTGGTCGATGCGCAGGGCCGGGCCCGCAAACGCACCGAGAGCCCCGGCGCGCCGCTGTGGGTGGATTTCTGGAGCGGCCCGCCCTTCGTCGTCTACGGCCACACCCCCCGCCCCGCCGTCCACAAGCTCAAGTGGTCGCTCGGTCTCGACACCGCCTGCGTCTACGGCGGCTACCTCTCCGCCTACATCCTGCCCGAACGCCGGCTTGTGCAGGTGAAGGCGAAGCGTCGTTATTGGAACAACTCATGACCGATTCCCCGCTCGCCCGCGCCCTCCTGCTCGTCGTCGACCTGCAGCAACCGTTCCTTGCCGCGATCCCCGGCGCCGACGCCCTCGTGCGCCGCGCCTCGCTCGCGCTCGCCGCCGCCCGCGGCCTCGGCCTGCCCGTCGCGTTCACCGAGCAGGTGCCCGCCAAGCTCGGTCCCACCCGCCCCGAGCTGCTGGCCCTGGCCGGCGACCAGCCGGTCGTCTTCGCCAAGGATGCCTTCTCGGCCCTCGATTCCGCCGAGTTCACCGAATTTCTGGAGACGCAGAACATCGAGCACGTCCTGCTCGCCGGCATCGAGACCCCCATCTGCATCTACCAGACCGCGCTCGGCCTGCTCGGCACCGACCGCCAGGTCACGCTGCTCACCGACACCCTCGGCGGCCGCCGGCCCGACGACGGCGCCGCCGCCCTCGCCTACCTCGCCCGCCAGGGCTGCCACCCGCTGCCCGTCGAGACCGTCTTCTACAGCCTGCTCGGGACCACGAAGCATCCGTTCTTCCGCGACTACACCAAGCTCGTGAAGCAGCACGCCTGAGCGCCGCCGCAACTGGCGCTCCACTCAGCCACCCGCGCTCGCCTTCCGCCACCGTCCACCGCCACCGCCCATGCCCCAGCTCACCGTCCAGGAACTCCGCGCGCTCAACCGCGCCGGCAACCCCACCTTCTCCGGCGTCTACGTGCTCCGCAAGGTCGCGCACAAGACGGCCAAGAACGACAACGCCTTCCTCTCCGTCGAGCTCGGCGACCGCACCGGGTCGTTCAATACGACGATCTTCGGCGACAACCCTGCGTTTCCCCTCCTCAGGGCCGGCGCCGAGGGCGCGGTCGTGCGCGTCGAGGGCAAGCTCGACTACTTCCAGGAACGCCTCTCTCCCAAGCTCACCCGCCTCGAGCTCGTGCCCGAGGCCGAGCTCGCCGCCCAGCCCGAGCTGCTCGGCTCGCTCGTCGAGTCCGCGCCGGAGGACGCCGTGGCGCTCTGGACCGAGTTCCAATCGCACATCGCCGCCATCGCGCACCCCGAGCTGCGCACCACCGTGCAGGCGGTGTTCGAGGAGATCGGCGACAGCTTCCGCACCTCCTCGGCCGCCATCGCGATGCACCACGCCTACCGCGCCGGCCTGCTCGAGCACACCATCCACATGGCGCGCGCGGCCCGCGCGCTGCTCCCGCTGTACCCGGAGATCCATGCCGACCTCGCGCTCGCCGGCATCCTCCTGCACGACATCGGCAAGACCATCGAGTACGAGACCGGGCTGGCCATCCGCAAGAGCCGGCGCGGCATCCTCCAGGGCCATGTCGTGCTCGGCTACCAGCTCGCCCGCAAACACGGGCTCAAGCACAAGCTCCCCGCCGATCTCCTCGAGCGCCTCGAGCACATCATTCTCAGCCATCAGGGCGAGCTCGAGTGGGGCGCCGCCGTGATGGCCGCCACGCCCGAGGCCGTCTTCGTCTCCATGGTCGACAACCTCGATGCGAAGATGGGCATGGTGCAGCGCGCCCTGCGCAACGCCGGCGAGGCCGACGAGTTCTCCGAGTATCTCCCCGGCCTGAAGGCGCCCGTGCTCGTCCGCCCGCCGCAGGCGTGACCGGTGCGGCGACACTCCGCCGCTCGCCCGACCGGAGCATTGGTCCGGCGGCGCATCGCGCCCACCACGGCGCGGTGCCGCCCCGCGTCAGCCCTTCAGCTCCCCGTCGTCCTCCGCCGGCTCTCGTTCCGCCGGCGTATCCTTCGGCCCGAGCCAGCGTAGCCAGTTCTCACCGTTGAACAGCGGCAGCAGGCAGAGCAGCCCCACAAAGGTCAGGCCGAGCACCGCGTAACCGGTGGCGTCGTGGAAACTGCCGCCGATCGATTCGCTGCCATGGCTGTAGGCCCAGCCGGTGAGGAAGAAGCTGCGGAGCAGATTCGTCAGGATCGCCAGCCCCAGCGCCGCGCCGATCAGCAGAATCTTCTTCCACCAGCGTTCGAGGAACACCGCCGCCAGAAAGGCGCCGGTGAACAGGCACGCGGTGAGCGAACGCACCCCCGAGCAGGCGTCCTCCACGCCCACCCGCTGGTCGTCCGGCAGCAGCAGCGTGCTGCCTTCGCGGATCAACGGGTAGCCGAGCGTGTTGAAGACCAGGGTCACGATCTCCGCGATCTTGCGCTGGAGAAACAGGCTGAGCTGGTTCTCCACCGCGGTGACCAGCGGCGCCGAGATCACCCAGATCAGCGCCGGGAAGACGAACAGCGCGACCACCGCCAGCCGCGCATCCGCCCCGAGCGCCCGCCAACCGCTGGGCACCGGCCCGTCCCCCACCCGCCCCTGCGGCGTATTGAAATAGACCAGTCCGAGCAGCAGCCCGGCGAAGCCGATCGCCAGCGCCAGCGAGCCCGGCTGCGTCACACCCGCGCCCGCCCGGTACAGCGCGCCCAACAGGAAAAACACGCATCCCGCCGCCAGCACGGCGCCGAAGAACAGCGCCACCCCCCGCCGCCACCACACCGGCAGCGGGCTCTCGCCGGTCGCGCGCAGCGCCGCCTTGATCCGCGGCCACCGGTCCAGCACCACGAAGCCGACGAAGAACGGCACCAGCCAGCCGAACATGTATTCCGGCTTCAGCCGCCACCAGTGCATCTGGTCGAGCACGATCACGATCGCGAACACCCCGGCCACGCACAACGCGGCCACGAACTCGCCGGGGATCACGGTGCGGCGGCGTCGCAGAATTCGGGACATGGGGCCAGAGCAGAGCGACCGCCCCGGGGCGCCGCAAGGCCGAAGCGGCCGCGCTTCAGGTTCGGCGCCCGCCGCCGCCGCCCCGGCGCCGCGATCGCCCGCGTTTCCCGGCGGTCCCCGCCCCGCCTCCAATTGACACCCCGCCCGCCCCACCCGTACCTTCCGCCACTTCGACATGCAGCACCTTCACGCCTACTGGCGCATGGAGTACATCGAGGCGCCCAAAGACGCCCCCGACGCCAACCCCTTCGCCTCCCTCCCCCAGCTCGGCGACGACCGCGCCGCCCTCATCGTCCACCGCGGCACGGCGCACTACATCGTCCTCAACCGTTTCCCGTACAACGCCGGCCACCTCCTCGTCGTCCCCTACCGCGAGGTCGCCGAACTCGAGGCCCTCACCTGCGCCGAGCGCGACGAACTCATGGCCCTGATCGTCTTCGCCAAACGCATCCTCCAGGCCGGCCTCAAGCCGGACGGCTTCAACATCGGTTTCAACCTCGGCGCCGCCGCCGGTGCCGGCATCCCCAAACACCTGCACGCCCACATCGTCCCCCGCTGGTCCGGCGACACCAACTTCATGCCCGTCGTCGGGCAGACGCGCGTGCTGCCGCAGTCGCTCGCCGCGATGTACGACCGCCTCCAGGCCGTCGCCCGCGAACTCGCCGCCCACCAGCCCCCCGCCGCCTGACCCGCCGCCCCGCCGCTCGATGCCGACGAAAACGCTCAGTTTCCCCAACGCCCGCCACCTCCATCAGCTCTACTGCGGCCGCGCGACCAACCTCGCCCTCGTCGAGCAACAGCTCGGCGTCACCCTCGCCACCCGCGAGGAATGGCTGAAGATCGACGGCGAGGAGGCCGCCGTCGCCCGCGCCGAGGCGTTCTTCCGCTTTCTCGACCACAGCCGCGCGCAGGGCCTGGTCCTGCGCCAGCCCGACTTCGCCAAGTTCCTCGAGGGCTTCGCCCGCGGCGAGGAGGCCAAGCTGCGCGCCCTGCTCGACGCGCCCCTCGTCATCGCCACCAGCCGCCGCAGCATCGTACCCAAGACACTAGGACAGAAGCTCTACCTCCAGGCGATCCAGGCCAACCCCGTCGTCTTCGGCATCGGCCCGGCCGGCACCGGCAAGACCTACCTCGCCGTCGCCTCCGCCATCTCCGCCCTGCTCAAGAACCAGGTGCAGAAAATCATCCTCGCCCGCCCCGCTGTCGAGGCCGGCGAGACCCTCGGTTTCCTCCCCGGCGACTTGCGCGAGAAGATCCTGCCCTACCTGCGCCCGCTCTACGACGCCATGCACGACATGCTCGACCGCGAGGATGTCGCCAAACTCATGGAACGCGGCGCCATCGAGATCGCCCCGCTCGCCTACATGCGCGGGCGCACCCTCTCGAACTGCTTCGCCATCCTCGACGAGGCCCAGAACACCACGCCCGAGCAGATGATGATGTTCCTCACCCGCCTCGGCGAGGAGTCGCGCATGGTCATCACCGGCGACATCACCCAGATCGACCTGCCCCGCTCCAAGCAGTCCGGCCTCGCCCAGGCCCCGAAGATCCTCGCCGGCATCAAGGGCCTCGAGTTCCACCATTTCACCGGCTCCGACGTTGTCCGTCACCCGCTCGTCCAGCGCATCATCGAAGCCTACGAGCGGCACCAGAACGGCGCCGGTTGAGGGCTGCCCGCCGCGCCCCGGTCCCCGCCCGGGGCTCCTCCCTCAGCCATCCGCCTCTGCGCTCGACCCCGCCGCCGCCACCGCCAATCATTCCGACCCTCGACCGATGAACTGGCTCGCCCGCATCCTCCGACCGCCGGCCCCGGCGGCGTCCACCGCCTGTCCCGGCGAGGGCTCCTCCGTCCTGCGTTTCCTCGAGTCCAGCCGCCTCGTCGCCGGCGCCATCCTCGTCGCCACCGTGCTGGCCATCGTCGCCGTCAGCTACATCGGCGTCTCCCCCGTCGCCCTGCCGCTGCAGGAGAACCAGCTGGCCAGCGTGCGCATCGTCGCCGCCGATACCTTCACCTACGTCAGCCAGCTCCACACCCGCCAGGCCCGCGACGAAGCCGCCCTGCGCGTCCCGCCGGTCTTCCGCGTCGAGCTCGCCCCCTACGAGCAGTTCGCCACCCACCTGCACGAGTTCGCCGCCGAACTCGACCGCTTCGAGCAGCAGCATCTCCCCGCCAGCCAGGCCGCCCGCGTCGAGGCGCTGCGCGAACACGCCGGCGCCCTCGAGGTCCTCGTCGGGGCCTTCAACCTCCGCGGGCCCTACCATGTGGAGACCGACGACATCGCCGCCCTGCTCCGGCTCGGCCCCGCCCGGATCCGCCTGCCCCTCTTCGAGGCGGGCCTGTCCACCCTCCACACTCTCTATCGGGAGGGCATCTACGACAACGACCAGAACCTCGTCGCCGCCGCCAACGGCGCCATGACCGCCTACCAGGTCCGCGGCACCGACGGCGCCATCCTCCCGGCCCGCGTCCAGTCCCGCGAGGAGGCGCTCACCTTCCTGCGCGTCAGCCTCGCCGGCGAGGGCCTCGGCCGCGAGGCCTCCGCGGCGCTCTTCCGCCTCTTCCGCAACGGTCTCACCGCCAACCTCGTCTTCGACTCCGCTGCCACCGGCGTGCAACGGGCCCGCGCCGCCGCCGCCCAGGACGCCGTGGTCGTCACCGTCCAGAAGGGACAGGTGCTGGTCGACGCGGGCATGCGCATCACCCCGGACCAGTACGAGATGCTCGCCGCCCATCGGCAGTTCCTCCTCGGGCAGGGCGGCGTGCAAGTATCCGGTTATCTGCAGCTGTTCGGCCGGATGCTCCTCGTGCTGGCGATGGTGCTGGCGGCCGTGCTCTACATCCGCCTCGAGGACCGCCTCTCGCTCACCAGCAACAGCCGCCTCGGCCTGCTCGCCCTGGTCATCATCCTCAACCTCTGCCTGGTGCGCGTCGTGTTCGAACTCGGCGAGCTGGGCGTCTTCGTCCGCCATCCCGATCTCGCCGCCGTCCTGCCCTACCTCGCGCCGACCGCCCTCGCCCCGCTCATCGTCGCAGTCCTGCTCGGCACCGGTCCGGCCATCATGATGGCATTGGTCGTCTCGCTCTTCACCGGGGTGATCTGCGGCAACCGCCTCGACATCCTCGTGGTCTCCTTCTTCGCCTCGATGGTCGGCATCTTCGCCTGCCGGCGCGTGCGCCAGCGCGGCCGCGTCATCCGCGCCGGGTTCCTCTCCGGCCTCTCCGTCGCCGGCTTCGCCCTCCTGCTCGGCGCGGCCGACAACATCGGCACCGGCAACCGCGACGCCGTGGTCATCGTGCTGCGCCAGATGGGGGTCGGCCTCGGCGTCGGGCTGTTCACCGGCATGGCCGTCGTCGGCCTGCTGCCGCTGCTGGAGATGCTCTTCCGCCGCACCACCGACATCACCCTGCTCGAACTCACCGACTACAACCACCCGCTGCTCAGCCGGCTCCAGCTCGAGGCGCCCGGGACCTATCACCACAGCCTCATGGTCGCCAACCTCGCCGAGAACGCCGCCCAGGCCCTCGGCGCCAACCCGCTGGTCTGCCGCGTGTGCGCACTCTTCCACGACATCGGCAAGACGGCCCAGCCCGAGTACTTCACCGAGAACCAGCGCGACCGCGCCAACCCGCACGACGACTGCAGCCCCCACGCCTCGGCCGCCATCATCCGCGCCCACGTCTCGGAGGGCGTCTCGCTCGCCCACCACCACCGGTTGCCCAAGCTCGTGGTCGATGCCATCCGCCAGCACCACGGCACCACCCTCATCCAGTATTTCTACCAGCGCGCGCGCAAGGAACTGCGCACCCCGCTCCCCGGTCAACCCGAGTCGTCCGCCACCGCCGAGGTCCCGGAGGCCCCTTTCCGCTACGAAGGCCCGAAACCCCAGACCCGCGAGAACGCCATCCTCTTCCTCTCCGACTGTGTCGAGGCCGCCTCGCGCTCGCTCCGCACGATCACCCGCCAAAGTCTCGCCGAACTCATCGATCGCCTGGTGCAGGAGCGCATCGACGACGGCCAACTCGACGAGTGCCCGCTCACCCTCGCCGAGATCGCCCAGATCAAGACCAGCTTCGAGTTCACCTCGCTCAACATGCTCCACTCGCGCATCGCCTACCCGGCGCCGGAGCCGGCGGCCAACGGCACTGCCTCCCCCTCGCCGGCCGCCGTCCCCGGTCCCGTTTCGTCCGCCCAGCCCCCTGCCGCCGCCCCCACCGACCATGCCCGCGAAATCCAGCCGCCCCGTTAAGGTCTACTGCGGCCACGCCCAGCTCCGCTTCACCCGTCCGGCCGTCGCCGCCGCCATCCACGCGCTCGACGCGGCCGCTGCGCCCGCCACCGACTGCAACCGCGGCACCTGGCGCCTCGCCCCCGGCGAGATCTCCATCGCCTTCCTCACCGACGCCGCCCTCGCGCGCCTGCACGGCGATTTCATGGACGACCCGACGACGACCGACGTGATCACTTTCCCGGCCGCGGCGGCCGGCCACGACCAGGCCGGCGAGGTCTGCATCTCCGTCGACACCGCCCGGGCCTACGCCGCCAAGCACGACCGACCGTTCGCCGAGGAGCTCACGCTGTACCTGGTCCACGGTTACCTCCACCTCTGCGGCTACGACGACCGCACGCCCGCGACCCGGAAACAGATGCGTGCGGCCGAGCGCCAGGCCCTCGCCGCCCTGCGCGCCGCCCGGAAGATGCCCGCGTTCGCCTTCGGCCGCTGAACGGCTAGCTGCGGGTGAGACTCCCGCGGCGGAGGCCGAGCAGTGTGTCCTGCGCCCGCCGGGAGTCGGAGCCAAGGCTGGAGCAATCCAGCCAGTGGGACCGCTTGCGGTCGGCGCCCGCCACAACGGCGCCTCGCATCCCCATGGTCCGGTCCAAGACCGGAGCCACCGGCGCTGCTCACAGCGGCTCCACGTCGACCGCGACCATCACGGTGTGGCTGCCGCCACCGGTGAGGATCCCCATCACCGGGCTCACGTCGCTGAAGTCCCGCCCGTAGGCGACCGTGATGTGCTCGTCGCTCGGCAGGCAGTTGTTGGTCGGGTCGAAATCGACCCAGCCGAAACCCGGGCAATGCACCGAGAACCACGCGTGCGTCGCATCCGCGCCGACCAGCCGCGGTTTGCCCGGCGGCGGCAACGTGCGCAGGTAGCCGCTCACGTAGCTGGCCGGCAGACCCAGCGAACGCAGGCACGCGATCGCGATGTGCGCAAAATCCTGGCACACCCCGCGCCGTTTCTCCCACACCTCCGCGAGCGGCGTGGCGATCGTGGTCGCCACCGGATCGTAGGCGAAGTCGGCGAAGATGCGGCGGTTCAGGTCGAGCACCCCGGCCAACAGCGGACGCCCGGCAGGGAAACTCTCGCGGGCATACTCGGCGAACTCCGGCTGCGGTTGCACAAGCGGCGAGCCGAAGACGAACTGGTAGGCATTGATCGCCTCCGGCGCCACCGGATCACGGTAGCGGCGGGCCACCTGTTCCCACGGCTCGGTCTGGTCGGCCGGCGGCACCGTGCGCCTGCCCACGCTCACGACGCTGGTCGCCGTCACCTCCATGCGGGCGTGGAGCTGCTGGATCGCGAAGAAGCAGACGCGGTTGCCGAAGAAGTCCGGCCGCTGCACCTGCACCGCCGGCTCGGGCGAGATCGCGATCCGCCAGTCGGTGCGCGACTGCACCGCGGTCACCCGCGGCTCCACGCGCGCCGCGTGGTGCGACACCGCCACCGGCTCGGCATACTCGTAGATCGTGCGATGCGTGATACGGTAGTTCATGGTCCGCCCTCCCTGGTCGGCATCATCTCGCCGCCGGTGCGCGAGATCGACGAGTGTGCGAAGTAGCTCACGGCGATCGCATCGGAAAGGTGCGGCATCGCGGCGCCGATGTGGTGGATCGCCTCGGCGATGCCGGTCAGCGGCGCGAGCACGCCGCGCCCGAGCTCGCGCGGATCGGCGAGCCGCAGCCGCGCCATGCAGTCGATGAGCACGCGTTGGCCGGCGCTCGGCAACGCCGCGAGGTTCTCGCGCGGGAGCCGGTCGAAGTGTTTCACGAGCTGGTTGAGCTGGAAGAGGAGCGAACGCGGGTTCGTGTCGTCGAGCAGCACGAGGTCGCACACGGCCGCGAGCTGCGGGAGCACCGTGTAGCGCGAGCGGTAGGTGATCGAGCAGTCGCAGACTTCCAATACGGCCTCGAGCAGTCCGAGGTTCTCGGCATCGGGGGCGGAGAACACGCTGGCGAGGAAGGTGCAGATCTGGATCGAACGCTCGATGCGGCGGCCCATGTCGAGGAAACGCCAGCCCTGCGCGCGGGTCATGTTGTCGTTGGTCAGGCCGTGGAACGAGGCGATGTCGACCAGGGTCTGGTTGATCACCGCCACGGCGTCACCGACGAGCAACGACGAGACGCCGGCCGGCGGGGTCAGGCGGTCGTCGAGCTGGGTGAGCACGCGCCAGAGATCGTTCGAGGTGCGGTCGCGCACGAGGATCGCGAGGCGGCGGAGCTGGTCGGCGGTGTCGCGCAGGCTGCCGGGGCGTGCCGGATCGAAGACCACCGCCAACAGCTCGGCCTCGAGCGCCTCGGGGCGTTGGCGCAGCGGGAGGATGCCCTCGGCCGTGAGCTGGCCGTGCTCGGCGAGCGTGCTCAGAAGCGGCGCCAGCACCGGCCACGCGCTGCCGGTGCTCTCCGGATTGAAGCGCACGAGCGCGCTGCGCAGCAGGCGCGCGGTCGCGTCGGCCCGCTCGGCGTAGCGGCCGAGCCAGAAGAAGTTGTCGGCGAGGCGGCTGGGGAGGTTGTTGCCCACGCGGCGCAGCTCGACCGGCTCGGTCGATTGCCCGAGCAGCGTGACCTCCGAAACCGGCGCCGCGGCACGGACCCACACATCCTTGCTCGCGCCTCCATGTTGCAACGACACGAAGCGGCCCGCGGGCTCCGGCGCGATGCGCCCCAGCCCGCCCGGCATTACGCGGTACGAGTCGCCGTGCGCCACGAGATAGACGCGCACGCTCACCGGGCTGGCGACGAAACCGCCGCCCTCCCACGAGGGCGCGAACGACAGCGGCACCTTCTCCTGCGCGACGTACGCGTGCGGCTGCCAGCGGATCTGGCGCAACCAGCCTGCACGGTCGGTCGGCGCGGGCCCGGGCGGGGCGCGGAACGCGGGCTTGAGGATGAGGTTGGCGAAGTTGTCCTCGACGTAGCGCTCGGCCGACTCCTGGCCGCACCACCAGGTGGCGACCGACGGGAGCTTCAGCTCCTCGCCGAGCACCTGCCGGCACAACCCCGGCAGGAACGCCATGAACGCCGGGCTCTGCAACAGGCCGCTGCCGAGCGCATTCGCCACCGCGACATGCCCCCGGCGCACCGCCTCGACCAGGCCGGGCACGCCGAGCATCGAGTCGTTGCGCAGTTCGAGCGGGTCGCAGAAATCGTCGTCCACGCGCCGCAGGATCACGTCCACCGGTTCGAGGCCGCTGAGCGTCTTGAGGAACACCCGGTCGTCGCGCACGGTGAGGTCCTGGCCCTCGACGAGCGTGTAGCCGAGGTAGCGCGAGAGATAGGATTGTTCGAAATAGGTCTCGTTGTACGGGCCGGGCGTGAGCACCACCACCCGCGCCTCCCCGCCGCACGCGGAGAGGCCGGCCAGCGCGCTCTGGGTGTCGCGGAAAAATCCCGCCAGACGCTGCACCTGGAGATCGCGGAACGCCTCGGGCAGCATGCGCGAGGCGATGAGGCGGTTGGCCAGGGCGTAGCCGGCGCCGGTCGGGATCTGCGTGCGATCGGCCACCACCCACCACCGCCCGTCGGGCGAGCGCGACAAGTCGGCCGCGTAGAACTGCAACAACCGCCGGCCGGCGGGCTTCACGCCGTGCAACGGCCGTAGGAAATCCGGCTGGGCGAAGACCATCGCCGGCGGGAGCTGCCCCGAACGGATCAGGTTCTGCGCGCCATGGCAGTCGGCGAGCACGCGGTCGATCAGCACCGCGCGCTGCACCAGCGCGGACTCCAGCGCGCGCCACTCCGCCGCCGCGAAGACGAAGGGCACCGGATCCAGCCGCCACGGCCGGTCGAGACCGTCGGCCTCGCCGTAGACGTTGTAGGTGATGCCCTGGTCGCGGATGAACCGCCGGCCGGTTTCCCAGCGGCGATGAAGCTCGGCGACACTCTCCCCCGCGAAGTCGCGCACCAGCGGCTCCCAATGGGGCCGCACGGCGCCGTCGGCCCCGAGCAGCTCGTCGAAGGCCCCGACGGGGGGACGGTAGCAGGCAAGCAGCCGCGCCCGCGCGGCGGCGAGCGGTGCGGCGCCGGAGACGGCCGGAGTGATGGCTGGATTCTCAGGCGGCATCGGAAGCGGGACAGAGGGTTGCAAGGAAGGCCGCCGAGTAGCAATCGCACAGGGGGATGATTCTCGCGTCGGCCGCGGACTGGGTGCCGATGGCGGGCCTAAAGCCCGCCCCACCAGCGGAGAAGCGGGCGCCGGGGCGCGATGCCGCACTCGCGCCGGCAGCCGGCCGAAACACCAGCCGCTCCGCCGTAGCCTCCGGCGCGAGCACCTCAGGTGGTGGGGCGGGCTTTACGCCCGCCAAAGAACCATCGCCGACCCTTCGATCAGCAGTACCAAGTTCCTCGTTGCAGCAAATCCGGTCCGCTTCCACCGTCCGCCCATGGCGACGGTGCATGGCCCCGGTTACTCGGCCTTGAGCAAGGGGCGCCACTCGGCTGCGGGCGAACAGTACTTCCTGACCTTCAACCTCGCCCGACCGCAGACCGGTCTGACCGAACCCACGCTGCTCGCGACGGTCCGCCAGGAGTGGGCCGCCCTCGCCGACCAAGGATCCTGGGACATGCGCACCGCTGTCGTGATGCCCGAGCACCTGCACCTGCTCGTGCGCTTGCGCGCGGAGGCCCGGCTCGGCGACGCGATCCGCCTGTTCAAAGGTCGACTCGTGCGCCCGCTGCGCGAACACGGGCTGCGCTGGCAACCGTCCTTCTACGACCACCGCCTGCGCCACGGGGAAGACGCGCTGCCGGTCTTCCTCTACATTTTTCTCAACCCGTACCGCGCCGGGCTGCTGCCGGAGGGGGCGAGTTGGCCGGGCTACTACTGCTGTGAAGACGACTGGGAATGGTTCCGGACACTGACCAACGAGGGCACACCATTCCCCGAGTGGTTGCCGGAGCGCTGAACTAGTGAGCAAGCGAGGCGCAGCCGCGGACTGGGCGCCAGTGGCGGGCGTAAAGCCCGCCCCACCATCGGAGAAGCGAACGCCGGGGAGCGATACCGCACTCGCAGCGGTAGCCGGCCGAAACACCAGCCGCTCCGCCGTAGCCTCTGGCGTGAGCGGCTCAGGTGGTGGGGCGGGCTTTACGCCCGCCATGTTGGCGCTGACCGTCGCACTACACCGCGCGCTCGCGACCGCCATCGCACCTCGGCCCGAGGCCTGACTCGGCGCGCACTCCGACTCTTCGGCGCGCGCACTCATCCTTTGCGCAGATCCAAGGTGCAGGGAAACTCCGGGTCGACCGCGGCCGGCCACGGCTTGAGCGTGCCGGGCGTATGCCCGTGGCGGAAGAAACGCGCGAGCCGCCGGCTCTCCGCCTCGTAGGCGTTAACCGGGAACGTCACGTAATTCCGCCCGCCCGGGTGCGCCACGTGGTAGGTGCAGCCACCCACGGCGTGGTCGTTCCACGTATCGACCACATCGAGCACCAACGGCGTGTGCACGCCGATCGTCGGATGCAGGCAGGAGGGCGGCTGCCAAGCGCGGAACCGTACCCCGGCGACGAACGCGCCGTGCGTGCCCGTGGGCTGAAGCGGGAGCGCGCGGCCGTTGCAGGTCACAACATGGCGCCCGTCGGTGAGACCGTTGACCTTCACCTGGACGCGCTCGACCGAGGAGTCGACGTAGCGCACCGTGCCGCCCACGCCCGGCTCCTCCCCGAGCACATGCCATGGCTCCAAGGCCTGGCGCACCTCGAGTCGGATGTCGCGCACGGCGAAGTCGCCCACCGTCGGGAAGCGGAACTCCTGGTGCGGTGCAAACCACTCGGCCGACATCGCAAAACCGTGGCGTGCGAGGTCGGCGCAGACATCCTCCATGTCGCGGCCGACGAAGTGCGGGAGCATCCACTTGTCGTGGAGCTGCGTGCCCCAGCGCACTAGCGGCTTGGCGTACGGCTCGTGCCAGAACCGCGCGACGAGCGTGCGCAGCAGGAGCTGCTGCACGAGGCTCATGCGCTCGTGCGGCGGCATCTCGAAGGCACGCAGCTCGAGCAGGCCGAGCCGGCCGGCGCTGCTCTCCGGCGAGTAGAGCTTGTCGATGCAGAACTCGGAGCGGTGGGTGTTGCCCGTCGAGTCCACGAGCAGGTGACGCAGCACTCGATCCACGAGCCACGGCGGACAATTGCCGTTCGCCGGGATCTGCTCGAACGCGAGCTCCAGCTCGCGCACGGCGTCGAGCCGCGCCTCGTCGATACGGGGGCTCTGGCTGGTGGGGCCGATGAAGAGGCCGCTGAAGAGGAACGAGAGCGCCGGGTGGTGCTGCCAGTACGTGACAAGGCTGCGGAGCAGGTCGGGGCGACGGAGCAGAGGGCTGTCGGCGGGCGTGGCGCCGCCGAGGATCATATGGTTGCCGCCGCCCGTCCCGGTGTGGCGGCCATCGAGCATGAACTTCTCCGTACCGAGGCGCGACTGGCGCGCGTCCTCGTAGAGTCCCGTCGTGCGCTCGACCAATTCGGGCCAGCTCGCCGCCGGGTGGACATTCACCTCGATCACGCCGGGGTCGGGCGTGACCTTGATGACGTTGAGCCGCGGATCCTGTGGCGGCGGGTAGCCCTCCAGGGTAACCGGCATGCCGAGCGCGGCGGCGGTCGCCTCGACGGCCGTGACCACTGCGAGGTAGTCCTCCAGCGCGGCGGTCGGCGGCATGAATACGTGCAGCCGGCCGTCGCGCACCTCGACACAGAGCGCGGTGCGCACGATCCACGCGGCCGACTCCTGCAACAGCGGTGCCCGATCGGGCGGCTCGGCACGCGGGATCGGGCGCATTCCCGTACCGGCTTCGCGCGCCCCGGCAGCCGTGGAGAAATAGTGCAGCCGGCGCGGCAGCGGCGGCCGCTCGACCTGCGGATCCAACTCGTTGACGTACGGGTAGTCGCCCCGCCCCGTCCACGGGTGCGAATCGAGCGGGAGGCGGAAGCCGACCGGCGAGTCACCGGGGATCAGGTACAGGCGCTCGCTGCGCAGGAACCAGGGGCCGCTCGCCCACACCGGGCCCTCGGGCGACCAGCGGCGCTGCAGCGGCAGCACGTGGCCGACAACCGAGTCGAGCCCCTGCTCGAACACGCGCGCCAGCCGCGTCCGCTCCTCGGGGTTCTCGAGCTTCGAGTCGAAGGGATCGACGTTGCTGGGCAGCCGCCGCTCCTTCCAGAGGTAGTAGAAGGCGTCCTCGAAGGCCGGCATGACCCAGCGGTCCTCGACGCCCAGTCGCCCCGCAAGCGCGCGGATGAACGCCTCGCCGATCTCCGACGTGTAGCCGTAGTCGGTCGTATCGTCGGCGAAAAGATGGGGATCCTCCCACACCGGCTCGCCATCCTTGCGCCAGTAGGCCGCGAACGCCCAGCGCGGCAGCGACTCGCCGGGGTACCACTTGCCCTGTCCGTAGTGCAGAAACGCACCCGGCGCAAAGCGGTCGCGCAGACGGCGGACGAGGACGTCGGCACGGGCGCGCTTGGTCGGCCCGAGGGCGGCGTTGTTCCACTCGGCACCGTCGTAGTCGTCGATGGAGACGAAGGTCGGCTCGCCGCCCATCGTTAGGCGCACGTCGCCGGCGAGCAGGGCGGCGTCGACCTGGCGGCCGAGCGCGTCGATCGCCCGCCACTGCTCCTCGGAGTAGGGCTTGGTCACGCGCGGCGACTCGTGGATGCGCACGACCTTCATCTCGAAGTCGAACTTTACCTCGCACTCGTCGAGGCAGCCGTCGATGGGCGCCGCCGACTGCGGGTCGGGCGTGGCCGCGAGCGGGATGTGCCCCTCGCCTGCGAACAGGCCGGAGGTCGGGTCGAGGCCGATCCAGCCGGCACCGGGCAGGTACACCTCGCACCAAGCGTGCAGATCGGTGAAGTCCTTGTCGGTGCCGGAGGGGCCGTCGAGCGACTTCCGGTCGGCGACCAGCTGGATCAGGTAGCCGGAGACAAAGCGCGCCGCGAAGCCGAGGTGGCGCAGGAGTTGGACGAGCAGCCACGCCGAGTCGCGGCAGGAGCCGGAGCGTTTCGCGAGCGTCTCCTCGGGCGACTGCACGCCGGGCTCGAGGCGGATGAGGTACTTGATGTCGCGCCAGAGCCGCTGGTTGAGATCGACGAGGAAATCGATCGTGCGGCGCGGGACGCGCGGGATCGCGGCAAGGTAGGCGCCGAAGCAGGGCGTGGCGGCGGCGCAGAGCCGGAACGGCGCGAGCTCGTGCTCCAGCGCGGGGTCGTAGGCGAAGGGGAAACTCTCCGCGGCCGGCTCGAGGAAGAAGTCGAAGGGGTTGAACACCGCCATCTCCGCCACGAGGTCGATCTCGACCGCGAGCTCGGTCGTCTTCTCCGGGAAGACCAGCCGCGCGAGGTAGTTCGACTGCGGGTCCTGCTGCCAGTTGAGGAAGTGCTTGGTCGGCGCGACCCGCAGCGAATAGCCGAGGATGCGGGTGCGCGTGTGCGGCGCGGGCCGGAGCCGGACGACCTGCGGGCCGAGGTTGATCGGCCGGTCGTAGCGGTAGGTCGTGCGGTGGTGGAGAGCGACGTGGATGGCCATGTGGCAGGCGCGCCCGCGCGGACCGGTGGAGGGCCGGAGGCGGACGAGGAGCGGCGGACGGTTTCGGCCCATTGCAGGGCCCATGCCAGCGCCGACCGCGCCGGCTTGGACGGCGCGGTCGGCGCCCGCTGGGCAGCCACCGATCGCCGTTGGCCCGGAGGCTGCTTTTTTGCGACCATGACCGCCGCACTCTCCTCCGCCCCGGCCGTCGGCTCGCTCCTCGAGCCGTACGACGTGGGCTCGTTCTTCGATGAGATGCTCACCGGCGAGGGCGCCGTGCGCCCCGCCTATCGCAAGGTCCACGAGCAGCTCGGACTGCTCGCCCGGGAGGATTACCTCAAGAAGCAGTCCGCCGTCGACGCAGCCTTCATGCGGGGCGGCGTTACGTTCACCGTCTACAGCGACAACCGGGGCACCGAGCGCATCTTCCCCTTCGATCTGATGCCGCGTGTCATCCCCGCCAAGGAGTGGGCACAACTCGAAGCCGGGCTCACCCAGCGCCTCACCGCGCTCAATCTGTTCCTCCACGACATCTACCACGAGCAGCGCATCCTCAAGGAGCGCGTCATTCCTGCCCACTACGTGCTTAGCGCGCGGCACTTCCGGCGGGAGTTCATGCACTTCGACGTGCCGAAGGGCGTCTATGTCCACATCTGCGGCACCGACCTGATCCGCGACCACGCCGGCCGTTACCTCGTGCTCGAGGACAATCTCCGCTGCCCCTCCGGCGCGAGTTACATGATCGAGAACCGCGCGGCCATGAAGCGCGCGTTCCCCGGTCTCTACCAGGCCGCGAAGGTGCGTCCGGTGGAGAATTACGCGCAGGAACTGCTCAAATCCCTCCAGTACACCGCCCCCGCCGGCATGCGCAGCGACACGCCCAACTGCGTGCTGCTCACCCCCGGCGTCTACAACAGCGCCTATTTCGAACACACCTTCCTCGCCCGCTCCATGGGCATCCCGATCGTCGAGGGCCGCGATCTCGTGGTGAAGGACGCCCGCGTCTTCATGCGCACCGTCGCCGGCCTCGTGCCCGTCGATGTGATCTACCGCCGCATCGACGACGACTTCCTCGACCCCTCCGTCTTCCGCGCCGACTCGCTGCTCGGCGTGCCCGGCCTCGTCCAGGCGTACCGGGCCGGCAACGTCAGCCTCGCCAACACCATCGGCACCGGCATCGCGGACGACAAGGTCATGTACTATTTCGTCCCGCGGATCATCAAGTTCTACCTCGGCGAGGAACCGATCCTGCCCAACGTCGACACCTACCTCGCCTCCGAGGAGAAGGACCGCACCTACATCCTCGACAACCTCGCCAAGCTCGTCGTCAAAAGCGCCAACGAGGCCGGCGGCTACGGCATGCTCATGGGCCCATGGGCCACGAAGGAGGAGATCGAGAAATTCCGCGCGATGATCATCGACAATCCGCGCAACTTCATCGCCCAGCCCCCGATCTCGCTCTCCCGCCACCCCACGTGGTGCGGCCAGGGCTTCGAGGGCCGCCACATCGATCTCCGCCCGTACATCCTTTGCGGCGAAAAGATCAAGGTCACCCCCGGCGGCCTCACCCGCGTCGCCCTCCGCAAGGGCTCGCTCGTCGTCAACTCCTCGCAGGGCGGCGGCTCGAAGGACACCTGGGTCCTTCACGGCGACGAGTGAGCAGGACCTTCGATCTGGGATCTTCGATTGCCGTTTCTCCGCACCAACCACCAGCCGCGCCGTAACCACACCCGCCGCCGCTTCACCTTCGCACTCACGCCTGGCGCTCGCCTCTCCGATGGTGGGTCGGGCTTTACGCCCGACATGCCGACTCCGCCGAACCGGCGGGCGTAAAGCCCGCCCCACCGCCGAACTACCGTCCCTTCGCTCCATCGCTCGCGCCTCCCTCCGCCCTTCCATCTCCCCTTCCTGATTCCCTGAGTTCCAGATTCTCCTCCGCCGGTCTCCGTCGTCCGCCCTCCGCCCAATCGCAAATCGGCAATCCAAAATCGAAAATCCGCCGTCCTCTCGCCTCTCGCCTTTCGCCTCTCGCCTCCTCCATGAAAGCTGCCGCCCTCTCCGCTCCGCCGCGCCGCAAGCTCCCCATGCTCTCGCGCGTGGCCAACTCCCTTTACTGGCTCGGCCGCTACTTCGAGCGCGCGGAGAACATCGCCCGCCTCCTCGACGTCAACCTCCAGCTCCTCCTCGACGTCGAGAAACCCGACGACGCCACCCTCGCCGAGCACTGGACCTCGCTCCTCTCCTCCTCCGGCGACGCCGAACTCTTCCGCCAGCACTTCGCCAAGGCCGACGCGGCCAACGTGACCGAGTTCATGACCTTCGCCACGGCCAACCCGAACTCGATCCTCTCCTGCACCCTCGCCGCCCGCGAGAATGCCCGGATGATCCGCGACCGCATCTCCCTCGAGATGTGGGAGACCGTCAACGACCTCCACCTCTTCCTCCACAGCCTCGAGGCACGCACCCTCTGGCAGCACAGCCCGAGCGAGTTCTACGCGCGCATCAAGAACGCCTCGCATCTCTTCCAGGGCCTCACCAGCGCGACTTTCCCCCACGACGAGGGCTACAACTTCATCCAGCTCGGCCGCTACATCGAACGCGCCGACAAAACCATCCGTCTCCTCGACCTCAAGTACCACATCCTCCTGCCCGCCCCGACCGATGTCGGCGGCGCGGTCGACACCGCGCAATGGCGCTCCGTGCTCCGCTGCGCCAGCGCGCTCGAAGCGTATCGGCGCTTTTACGTCTCCGAGATCCTGCCCTGGAAGGTCGCCGAGTTCCTCCTGTTCTCCGAGACGTTCCCGCGCTCCGTGCGCTACTGCCTCGGACAGATCGATCTCTACCTGCGCCGCATCAGCGGCACGCCCGTCGGCCAGCACAACAACGAGGCCGAGCGCCTCTGCGGCCGCCTCGTCTCGGAACTCAACTACACCTCGATCGACGAGGTCTTCCGCAAGGGCCTGCACGAGTTCCTCGCCCAGATCGTTCCGGTGCTCGACCAGGTCAGCTCGATCATCTTCGACACCTTCATGGCCCACCGTCCCGTCGACGAGGAGGCCGAAGTCCGCCTCCACCAGCAGGAGGAGCAGCAGCAACAGCCCAGCGCGTGAAGTCGCGCGCGGAGCTTACGCTTCTCGATCGCCGATTTTCAATCGGGCCGAAGACGTCGCGCTCGTACCGGCCGCCGCCTCTCCGTCGGTGGGCCGGGCTTCATGCCCGACTTAACAACGCCGCCCTCCACCCGCTCAACTATCCATCCCGCGCTTCGCTCCTCCAACAACCTACTGTCCCTTCGCTTAATCGCTCGCGTCACCCTCGGCTCGCCACGTCACTTGGCACCTAGTACTTGGCTCCTCTTCGCCGCCGCCAACCGTCCAATCGCCAACCGTAATTCTCCGCATGCCCGACTCGACACCCCCGCCCGCTGCCGAGCCCCGCGCCGAGCCCGCCACCCCCGCCGGCCAGCGCATCCGTGTGCGCCACCTCACCCGCTTCCTCTACCACGGGCCCGTCACCGATAGCTTCAACGAGGCCCGTCTCCGCCCGCTCAGCGACGCCACCCAGACCTGCGCCCAGTTCGAGCTCCGCCTCACCCCCGAGGCCAACGTCCGCGAGTACGACGACTTCCACAAGAACCGCGTCCATTACTTCGACCTCGTCGCCGCCCACGAGCAGCTCGACATCGAGGCCGTCTCCCTCGTCGAGACCCGACCCGACCCGCGCCCCTTCCCGCTCGCACCCTTCGCGCCGACGTTGCTCGACGATCCCGCCGTCGGCGTCGAGCACTTCGATTTCCTCGCCGACTCCAGCTACGTCCCCCTCGCCGTGCCGCTCCAGCACGAGGTGAAACAGGTTCTCGGCCGCGCGGTGCTCGACCTCTGGACCGACGCCGTGCGCCTCGGCGAACACGTGCACGACATCCTCACCTACTCGCCCAACGCCACCAAGGTGAACACCCGCGTGGTCGACGTGCTCGAGACGCGCCGCGGCGTGTGTCAGGATTATGCGCACCTTATGCTCGGCCTCTGCCGCGGCGCCGGCATCCCCGCGCGCTACGTGAGCGGCTACTTCCTCAATCCCGCCCGCAAGCCCGACGACATCGAGGCGTCGCACGCCTGGGTCGAGATTCTGCTCCCCGGCTACGGCTGGCGCGGCTACGACCCCACGCACCGCCGCCTGCCCGGCACGAACTACGTGAAGCTCGCCATCGGCCGCGACTACGCCGACATCCGCCCCGTCGGCGGCACCTTCCGCGGCCGCGGCACCCGCGAAATGATCGTCGAGGTCCAGGTCCGCCCCGCGGAGTGACACCACCCGCCTCGAGACCGCTTGTCGAATACACGCAGCCGGGCTCTCGCCGCCGTCGCCGCCGCTACGGCGCACGCGCCGCAATCTGCAACGCCGCGGCGAGTTCCCCGAGCGCGAAGGGCTTCGGCAGGCTGTCGACCTCGCCCCACGCGGTCGGCCGCTTCCCGCGGGCCGAGAGCGTGGCGGAGATCAGCAGGATCGGCAGGCTGGGCGAAACCTGGCGCAGGCAGGCGACCGTGCCCTGGTCGGAGTCGATCTCGCACGAGTCGACCACCGCCGCGGCCAACACCCCGCCCATCTTCGCGGCAAGCGCGACGAGGTCGGCATTGTCTCCGGGATACATCACGCTCAGGTCGTTCACCGCCGCGGCGTTCTCGATCAGGCGGCGCACCTCGGCGTCGTCCTCCGAGACCAGCACCACCCGCCGCGTCCCGGCCCCGACCGGCGGCGGCGCCGCCTCCGGCGCCACCGAGCGCGCCGGCAGCTCGAGCCGGAAGCACGCCCCGCGCCCGTCGCCGCCGGGCGACTCGAGCTCGAGCGTCCCGCCATGCGCCACCGCGATGCGCCGCGCCACCGAGAGGCCCAGACCGCGACCGCGACCTTTCGTCGACGCGTACGGTTCGAACAGCGTCGGCACGGCCGCCGCCGGCACCCCGCCGCCGTTGTCCTCGAAACGCACCTCCACCCGACCGTCGGCGAACTTGGTCGAAACGCGGAGCTCGGGCACGGACACGCCCGCCATCGCCTCGGCGGCGTTCACCGCGAGGTTGAGTATCACCTCGAAGATCTGCGCCTCGTTGCCGACGACCTCGCAGCCGTCCGGCGGTTCGTGCCGGTCGACCAGCGCGAGGTTGCGCGGTACGCCCTTGCGGTAGCGGATCAATGAGCACGCGCAGGCCACCAGCGGCAGCAGGCGGAACGGCTCCGGTCGCGCCGGGCGGCCGGTCGAGTAGTCGCGCAGGGTTCGCGTGAGCTGCGCCATCCGCCCGACCGACTCCTGGAGCATGGCGTTGCGCTCCTCCGAACGCGTCTCGCCCGCCAGCCCCATCACGCCGGTGAGGATGTTGTTGAGGTCGTGCAACACCCCGTCGGCCATGCGGCCGAGCGCCGCCATCCGGCGCTCCTCTTCCGCGCGCTTCTGTTTCTCCTCCAACTCGGCTTCGGCCGTCTTGCGCGCGGTGATGTCCGTGCGCAGGGCGAGAAAGTGCGTGATCAGGCCCTCCGTGCGCAGCGGCGCGATGGTGGTCTCGACCCAGTAGAGGTGACCGTCCTTCGCGCGGTTGCAGATCTCCCCTCGCCAGACCCGGCCGCCCAGGATCGTCGCCCAGAGCTGCTTGTAAAACTCGACCGGATGCCGACCCGATTTCAGGAGCCGATGGTTCTGCCCGAGCAGTTCGTTCCGGGCGAAACCGGAGATCTCGCAGAACCGATCGTTGGCATGCACGATCGCGCCCTTCCGGTCGGTGATCGCGATGATGCTTTCCTGATCCACGAGAGCGTGGACCATCCCTTGGATCTCGAGAGGTAGAAACGGCGTGGGGGACACGGGGCGATCGAGTTCCGTGAAGGCTACCTTCTAGCACCCTTAAGTCAAAGTGATCGCCGAGAAATCGCCGCCGCGCCGGCTGGCCGCGCCGCCGGACACCGCCCGCGAGGAACCCGGGTCACTCGAGCGTGAGCTCCGCGTGGCCGCGCAGATATCGGCGCAAGCTCTCCAGCAGGCGTGCAACCGAATCGGCGTCGATCGCCGCGAGTGCGGCCAGCGGTTCCTTGAGCACGCGGCGCGCGTTCTCCAGATCGCTGCCGCGCAGGCTGGCGGCCCAGTCCTCCTTCACCGGGTAGCCCTCGTCGCGAGCAAATGTGTACAGCGCCTTCAGCGCCACGGCGTCGGCCCGCCGGCCGTCGCTCCACGCCTGCAACGCCGTGCCGAGCAGCGCCAACACCGCCGGCCGGCTCTCCTCGTGCACCTGGTTGCGGGTGAGCACACGCGCGAAGGCCGAAGCCTCCTGCAACGCCGCGAAGCTCAGCCCGATCCCCGCGAACCGCCGCTGCACCCGCACCTCGCCGAAGAACCATGTGCGCCCTTGGTTGGTGCTCGTCAGCGTCGCCGCCACCTCGTCGAACAGATCGAGCGGCACCGCCGGTTGCCGCGAGGAGAGCCGCTGGAAACAGAGCAACTGCCCGCCCTCCGCGCTGAACAACAGCACCTGCTGGTGGCGATCCTGCGCCGGCGGCTTCTGCAGCACGAAGCCCGTGGTCTGGAGGCTCTGGCCCGCCATCGAGTGCCCGCTATTTCGCGACAGCGCCCGGTGCCGGAGGCTGGCGCACCTCCACCGGTGCGCCCCCCTCCCCCGGCAGCACCGTGCCGCCCGAGATGATGAACTTCATTCCCTCCCGCACGCTCATTGTCAGCACGCGCGCCTCCTCCCGCGGCACCAGGATCAGGAAACCGGAGGTCGGATTGGGGGTGGTCGGCACGAACACCGACACCAGGTCGCGCCCGGCGCGTTCGCTCGCCTCGCCCGCATGATTGTTGGTGAGGAAGGCGATCGCGTAGCTGCCGGCGCGGGGGAACTCGATCAGCACCACCTTCGAGAAGGCCGCGCGGTTCTCCGCGCCGAACGTCTGCACGATCTGCTTCACGGCGTTGTAGAACGACCCGATGCCCGGAATGCCCTCGATGAAACGTTCCGCATGCTCGCCGAAGAACCGGCCCAGCACCCAACGCGACACGACCCCCAAGCCCGTCGTGAAGACGATCACCACCAACGTGGACAGGAGGTCCCACACCAGCGCCAACCGCGGGTTGCCCAACCACTCCGACGGCACCCAGAAGAAAAAATAGTTCCGGAACGTGCCGCCGACCTGCGACACCAGCCACACGAAGACGATCAACGTCACCGCAAGCGGGGCGAGCAGCATCAGCCCGGTGAAAAACGCAGCGCGAAGCCTGGCGAGAGCGGTCTTTTCCGACATCGCGCGAGAGCTTGCGCCCCGCCGCCACCCCGGCAAGGGGAGAACGCCGGGCGCGCCAGCTCCGGCCCCTCGTTCGCACAGCCGCCGACCGGCGGCGCGCAACACGCCTTCTTCGTCCTTCCGTGCCCGGCGCTTTCCCGCCTTCATCGCTCCCATGCACTTCGATCTCGCCACTCGCATCGTCACGCTCGGCGTGGGCGAACTGGCGGGTTTCGCCCTCGGCCCGCGCGAATCCGGGGGGGGCGGCGGCGGCCTGTGGCGCGCCCAACTCGGCCAGCATTGGCACAGCGAACTCCGCCTCCGCGCCGCCGAGGAGCCCGGCGCGCGCTTCGAGGTGCCGATCGCCGGCGACTACCCCCACCGCGGCTGGACGTTCCGCCTCGCCGGGCGCATCGACCAGTATCTCCCCTCGCCGGCCGGCGGCGTCCGTCTCCGCGAGCTGAAGACAGTCTCCCGCCCACTTCCCGCCCCCGAGGCCGAGCTCCAGGCGGAGTACCCCGGCTACTTCGTCCAGCTCGCCGCCTACCTGGTCCTGCACGCGCTCGCGCCCGACGCCGAGCCGGCCCGCGGCGAACTCGTCTTCATCGAGGCCGGTTCCGGCCTCGTGCAGACCGTCGCCGCGCCGCCGGCCAGCGTCGCCATTCTCCACGGTCAACTCGACGGGCTCGTCGCTTTCCTTGACGCCCGCCGCCGCGCCGCCGAACGCCGCCGCGCGCTCCCCGTCCGACCTGCCTTCACCCGGTTTCGCGCCGGCCAGGAACACGTCCAACACGATCTGCGCGCCGCACTGGGGATCAACACACCATCAGCCCCTCCTTCGCCCGTAGGGTGCGACCTTGGTCGCACCGCTTCTGCTCGGTCGTCCAACCCGCCCGCCGCTCTCCCCCATCCGCATTCCCGGTTCGACAACGTGCTCTGCTTCGAGGCACCGACCGGTTTCGGCAAAACGGGCTGCCTGCTCGAGTTCGCCCTCACCGCGCTGAAGGAGGGCGTCTACGACCGGCTCATCTACCTCACCGGCAAATCCACCGGCCAGCTCCAGGTTGTCCGCCAACTCGAGTCGATGCTCGCCCCCGAGCCGCCGGTTGCCGCTGGCCCGTTTCCAGCAACCGGCGACAGTCCACCGGCCACCGTCCACCGTCCACCATCCACCGTCCACCGGCTTCCCGTCTGGCAGGTGCGCTCCAAGGCCGAGCACTGCGTCAACCCCGTCTACCACTGCCTGCCCGAGGCGTGTCCATTCATCGCCGACGCCGCCGAGCGCTGGCCCGGCTCCGGTCTCGCGCGGTTCTACCTGCTCGACGGCGAGGCCCGCGACCTCGAGTCACTCCGCGCCGCCGGCCGCGCCGCGCGGCTCTGCCCCTACGAGATCACCCGCGCCGCGCTCCCCTTCAACGACGTGTGGGTCGGCGACTACAACTACGTCTTCGCCCCCGCCAACCGCGGCCTGTTCTTCGAGCAACCCGGCTTCGATTCCGCCGCCACCCTTCTGATCGTGGACGAGGCGCACAACTTGCCGGCGCGCGTGGCCGACGCCTATTCGCACACCCTCCGCGCCGCCGACGCCTGGACCACCTACGACGCGCTGCGCGCCGCCCGCGCCCCGGTCGGCTTCATCCTCGCCTGGGAGTCCTGGGCCCGCGAGCTCGACGACCTCCGCCCCTGCGACGCGCTCGACGGCGCCACCGAGATCGGGCTGCGGGCCGCCGCCGGCCGCCTCGCCGCACTCGTGCCCGCCACCGTGTTCGACTTCGTCGCCCTCGGGCCAAGCGTGTCCGAACTTCTGTGGCAGCTGCCACAGCTCGACGAGTTTCTCGACGCCGCCGAACTCCCCAAGCTCCTCTGGTCTCCCTCCCGCGGCGAACTCCGCGTCACCTGTCTCGACGCCGCCAACGCGATCGCCGCCACGCTGCGCGAGTTCCGCCACGTCGTCCTCACCTCGGCCACGCTCAACCCGCCCGACGCCTTCGCCACCGCCTGCGGTCTCGATCGTTTCCCCGTAGCGACGCGCGTGAGCGCGTCGACCTCCGACACACCGAGTTCCGCGGTCCATCCGCCCGTCGATCTCGCCGCCACGCTCGGCAAGCTGCCCCGCGCCGCGAAGAAGACGCTGCGCGGCCTCACCACCGGCTCCGCCCTCCTCCGCGTGGAGGAGGTGCCGGCCGCCCCACCGCTGCCGTTCCTGCGCGCCGACACGCCTTGGCGCCGCGGCGCGTATCGTGTCGCCATCGACACCCGGGTCGACACCCGTTGGGAACGGCGCACCCACCACTTCGAGGCCACCGCGGCCACAGTCGCGCAACTCTGCGCCGCCGCGGCCCTGGGGTCGGCGCCGATTCCCGGGCACGGCGGCGACGGAGCGCCGCCCTCCAGCAATCCTGGAGATCAGTCTTCCGTCATCTGTCCGCCGTCCACCGGCCGCCGTTCACCGGTCGCCGTCTTCTTCCCCAGCTACGCCTACGCCGATGCGGTCGCGCAGACCTGCGCGGCCTCGCATCCGTCGCTGCGCATCGCGCAGCAACCGCGCGGCCTCGATCTCGCCGCCCAGACGGCGTTCATCGAGTCGGCGCTCGCCGAGAACGACGCGCTCTTCCTGGTGCTCGGCACCGGCTACACCGAGGGCATCGATCTGCTCGGCGGGCGTGTGACGCACGCCATGGTCGTCGGCCCCGCCCTGCCGGAGGTCAACGCCGTCCAGCGCGCCAAACTCGCGCACTCCCCGGCCAAGTCCCGCGATGCCGCCTTCCGTCTCGTGTATCAGGTACCTGGCATGCAGAAGGTGAACCAGGCGCTCGGGCGCCTCGTCCGCGCCCCCGGACACCGCGCCACGGTCCTCCTGCATTGCCGCCGCTTCGCGGAGAAGAATTATCGCGACCTGCTCGATCCCGAATTGCAGGCAGCGGTCGTGCTCGACGCCGACGAACTGCTCGCCGCCTGGCTCGCGGGACACGAGATCACCGGCTAGGCCCCGGGTCTGAGCTTGGCCGTGGGTCCTATCGCTCGCTGATTGGCGGCAAAGACCGGGGCACGGCTCAGGATCCCGACTTCTCCGCCTCCGGCCGCACGAACACGAGCTCGCGATTCTCGACCTTGACCTCGGTCAGCTTCGCCCAGACCGCCGCGAGATCCGCCGGGAACTCGAAGGTGTCGACCACCCGCCCGAGAATCAGCGGTTTGAGCACAAGCAACTTGTGCACCGGCAGGCTGCCGACGAAGAGCACCGAGGGTTTGTAGTCGACCGGGTCGTCGGCGCGCCGCGGTTTCTCGAAGGTGCCGGCGCTCTGGACCACGATCTGGAAGGCGTGGCCGAAGACACTGATGTAATAGATGACCCCGATCCGTAGCGTGTCGCTGGTGACCCGGAAATTCGGGGTGCCCGTCTCGATCGAGAACAGAGGGCCGTCGGCCTCCTTCGCCGCAGCCTCGGGCGTCTTGCCCTTGGCCTTCGGCTTGGTCGCCGCCCGCGCCGCCTTCGTCTCCACCGGAAGCCGTGGATAGATCTCCTCGATCCAGGTGTTCAGCTCGTCCTCGTTCACGCGGATCGAGTGCCCCTGCATCAGGGAGTCGCGTTTGAAGCGCCAGCGCTGGCCGGCGGTATACTCCTTGCGGCCCTCGAAATAGTAGACCTTCGCGGGATCCAGCTCCTTGTCCTTGGGCGCCTCCTTCAGCACCTCCACCGGCTTGAGGACGAGGATGGTCGCGGCCAAGACCGCGCCCAGCAGCACCGAGAGGATCGAACCGAGGATGATCTCAACCAGACTGGGGGCACGAAGATTGGTGGCGCACATAGGAAAGCGGGTGACGGGAAACGCGGGCATCATGGCGCCCGCACTTCAGCTGTCGAAACGGAAAACGTCGTTTTTCTGTGAACAACGCCCCCACAGGCCGGCACTTGCGCACACCACTCGCGCCCGCCGCGGCTCACTCCGGATCGGCTTCCTGCTCCGGACTCTCCGTCTCGCGGTTCTCCCACGGGCGTTCGCGTCTCTGCCGTTCCCGCTCCCGATTCGCCCGGTCGCGCTCCCATTGCTCGCGCTCGGCCTCCGCCCGGATCCGCTCCCGCTCCAGTTCGATACGGCGCCGCTCCGCCTCCACCTTGCGGCGCTGCCGCTTCACTTCGTCTAGGTTCGTGCGCTGTTCCTCCTCACGCCAGCGTCGTTCCTCCTCGCGCATCCGGCTCTCCTCCGCACGCCGCTGGCGCTCCTCCATCCGCCGCCAATGCTGTTCCTCGCGCGACCGCCAGTCCTGCTGGCGCCGCTCCCACTCGGAACGGTCTCGGTTCCAAGCGTCCTCCTCCTGGCGCCAACACGCCTGCCGCTCGGCATAGGCCGCCCGCGCCCGCTCGGGATGGGAGCGATATTCGGGGTGCTGCATGATCGTCCAGCTGTCGCGCTCCCGCTCGGTGCGCCGCCAACGCTCCTCCCGCTGCCGCCACTGGTCCTGGGCGCGCGCCCAGTCCTGGCGTTCCCGTTCCCACTGCGCGTCCTCATGCGCCCACCGCTGGGGGTCCTCCTCCGGCCGCTCGCCGCGGGGCTGGTCGACCATCCGCTCGCGTATTCGCCGGGCATCGTCACCGGCCGTCGTTTCACGTTCCGCCGCGGCCGGCGCCGCCAGTCCGATCGTCGCCACCGCCGCGCTCACCCAGAGAATTCGAAAGCACATGGCGTGCGGAGTCCAACACGCCGGCCCGACCGGCTCAAGCGACAACCCGCCTGCGGCGCCAACCCCACGATCAAGAATCGCGCCGGCGAACCGAATAGACAGCGCCATGCCGTCGCCTCTGCTCCACCGCTTCGTCGCCAGTTTGCTCGCGTGTTCCGCCCTTGCCGCCGCCGCCTCCACCTCGTTCGGACCGGCCCGGTCGATCCCGCCCGACGACGCCCAACTGCTGCTCCGCGACGGCAACCGGCGCTTCGTCGCCGGAGAAGCCGTGCATTTCCAGCAGGATGCCGCCCGCCGCCGGGAAACGGTCACCAACGGCCAGAAACCTTTTGCGGTCATCCTCACCTGTTCGGATTCCCGCGTTCCGCCCGAACTGCTTTTCGACCAGGGTCTCGGCTGCCTCTTTGTCATCCGCGTTGCCGGCAACGTCGCCCAGACCGACGAGATCGCCTCCATCGAGTATGCGGTCGGCCACCTCGGCGCCCGCCTGATCGTCGTGCTCGGGCACACGCACTGCGGCGCCGTCACGGCCGTCGTGGAGGAGTCCCCCCTCGGGCCCAACCTCACACAACTGGTCAAGCCGATCATCCCCGCGGTCGCCCGTGCCCGCAGCGAGAACCCCGGGATGCGCGGCCCCCCCCTCGTCGCCGCCGCGATTCGTGCCAACATCGAGCAAGCAGCGACCGATCTGCGCCGCCGCAGCCCGGAGATCGCCGCCGCGGTCATCCACAGCAACGTCCGGGTCCTCGGCGCCACCTACGATCTCGAAACCGGCGAGGTGACCTTCTTCGAACCAGCCAGCGTGCCGCCGACCGAGCTTCCGGCTGCGGCGCAGGCGGCCCCGGAAACGATTCCCGGGGAGCAGGCCTCCGAGCCAGCCCCGGCCGGGCACCACTGACTTCTGGCTTCTGTCCGCGGTCCCCGGCGCTAGTCTGCCGCGATGCGCCGCTCCGCCCGCCTCGCCCTTCTCGCCCTCGGTCTCGCCGGTCTGCTGCCGCTCCGGGCCGGGCAAACCTCGCCGCTGCAGGAGCGCGCCGATCGTTTCCTCGAACTGGCCAACGCCGGCTACCAGTCGCTCATCACGATCCGCGAAAACACCGACTGGGATGTCAGCACCGACGTCACGCCGGCGCACGAAGCCGCGGCCGAGGTGGCGGCCCGCGCCTACAGCGCCTTTGTCGGCAACCCTGCGCTCATCACCGAAGCCCGCGCACTCCTCGCCCACCGGGCCGAACTCGCCCCCACCACCGTCAGCCAGCTCGAGCGCCTGCTCATCGCCGCCGCCGAGGCGCCGATGACCAACCCCGACCTCGCCACCGAGCGCATCGCCGCCGAGGTCCGCCAAGACGCCGCGCTCAACAGCTACGAGTTCAAATTCCGGGGACAACCGATCACCACCAACGAGTTCGACGCCCGCCTGCTCGCTTCCCGCGACCTCGGCGAACGGCGCGAACTCTGGGAGGCCTCCAAACTCGTCGGCCCCGCGCTCAAGCCCGGCCTCGTCCGCCTGCGCGACCTGCGCAACGGCGTCGCCCGCGAACTCGGCTATCCCGACTACTACACGTTGCAGTACGCCACCTACGGCCTCGATGCCGCCGGGATGGTGCGGCTCAACGACGAGATCCTCCGCGCCCTGCGGCCGCTCTACCTTCAGCTCCACACCTGGGCGAAACACGAACTCGCCCGCCGCTACGGCCAACCCGTGCCCCGGCGCATCCCCGCCCACTGGCTCGCCAACCGCTACGGCCAGGAGTGGCCCGGCCTCGTCGCCGCGGCCGACATCGATCCGGCCCTCGCCACCCGCCCCCGCGAGTGGATCCTGCACACGGCCGAGCGCTACTTCGTCGACATGGGCTTCGCCCCGCTGCCCGCCTCGTTCTGGGAACGATCCGACTTCTACCCGCTGCCCGCCGGCGCCGGGCGCAACAAGAGCCAGCACGCCTTCTGTTACCACCTCGATCTCGAGCAGGACGTGCGCGCGCTCATGAACGTCGAGGCCGACTCCAACTGGTTCGGCACCGCGCATCACGAATTCGGGCACGCCTTCTACATGCTCGCCTACTCCCGGCCCGGCATCCCGCCGCTCCTGCGCGACGCCCCCAACTCCGGACTGCACGAGGGCATCGCCGAGCTCGCCGGCCTCACCTGTTTCCAAGCGCCGTACCTGCGCCGCCTCGGCATCCTCCCGGCCGACGCCGCGCCCGATCCCGTGGCCTTCCTGCTCAACGACGCCTGCAACCCCACCCTGCCCTTCATCGCCTTCGCCTCCGGCACGATGACGCACTGGGAGGCCGACCTCTACGCCGGCGACCTGCCCGTCGACCAGTGGAACGCCCGCTGGTGGCAGTACGTGCGCGACTTCCAGGGCATCGAGCCGCCCGCCGACCGCGGCGAGGAATTCTGCGACGCCGCCACGAAGACCCACATCAACTCCGTGCCCGGCTACTACGCAAACTACGCGATCGCGACCGTCATCCGGTTCCAGCTTCTCGACTACATCGCCAAGCACATCCTCCACCAACCGCCGCAATCCTGCGACCTCGCCAGCGCCCCCGAAGTGGGCGCGTTTCTCCGGTGCCTCATGGAGAAGGGGGCGACCGAGGACTGGCGCACCGTGCTGCGCGAGGCCACCGGCGAGGACCTCTCGCCCCGCGCGATGGTCGAGTACTTCGCTCCGCTGCAACGCTGGCTCGAGGAGCAGAACCGTGGCCGCACCATTGGCTGGGAATGAAACCCGGCGCGAGTCGACGGCGGGCGCCGGGCAGTCAGCACTGCATGTGGCCCGCCGGCCTACCTCGTTCTCAGCCGTAACGATCCAATTGGCGCGGATCTCACTCGGCCGGGCCCCGGCTTCCGGTTGTAGGGGCTGAGCTTGCCCAGCTCGGTGGCGGTCGCTCTGGCCGAGCGGTGCGAGCGAGCTCGCACCCTACGCCGACTCCTGACCACCGCTCAGAAAACAAACCGGCCACCATGCCGAAGCACGGTGGCCGGGAATGTCTGCGACCGCGGCCGTTCAGCCGATCAGCGTTTGGTAGTCGTCGGCCGAGAGCAGCGCGTCGAGCCCGGCGAGGTCGGCCGGCTGGAGCTTGAGCATCCAACCGGCGCCCTGCGGATCCGTGTTCACCGTCTCGGGCGCCGCATTGAGCGCCTCGTTGATCTCGACCACTGTGCCCGCCACCGGCGCGTAGAGATCGGACGCCGCCTTCACGCTCTCGACCACGCCGAAGCTCTCGCCGGCCGCGAGCACCGCGCCCACCTTCGGCAACTGCACGTAGGTGATGTCGCCAAGGCTGTGCTGCGCGTAGTCGGTGATGCCGACGAGCACCGCGCCATCGGGCAGGCGCTTCGCCCATTCATGGGATTTCGCGTACTTGCAGTCGGAGGGGACGGGCATGGGAGATGAGTGTCAGGATTTCGGGGGCAGCGGAACGAAAGGCGGGCGGACCGGAAGCAGCTTGATGGCGGTGCCCCGCACGTCAACGGAGAGCTCGTCGGCGCCGGTCTGCACGAGCGCGGAACCGATCGCCTCGTTGAGCACCGGCGAAAGCGTGCCGGACTTCACCTCGCCCACGACCGCGCCCGTGGCGGCGACCACCGGTGTGCCCGCGCGGATGATGCGGCGGTCGCCGGTCCGGAAGAACACGATCCGGCTCGGCAGCCCGGCGGCCTGCTGGGCGCGCAGGGCGTCGCGACCGATGAAGTCGCCGGCCTTGTCGAGCTTCACCACCCAGCCGAGCCCGGCCTGAAGCGGCGTGATCGTGGCGGAGATCTCGTGTCCGTAGAGCGGATAACCGGCTTCGAGGCGCAGGCTGTCACGCGCGCCCAGCCCCGCGAGTTCGAGCCCGTGCGGCTGGCCGGCGGCGAGCAACGCGACGGCGAGCGGTTCGGCATCGACGGGCCGGCAGAACAGCTCGTAGCCGTTCTCGCCGGTGTAGCCCGTGCGCGCGATCAGGCACTCGGCGCCGGCGACCGTGCCGGCCGCGCAGTGGTAGTACTTCAGCGCCCCGAGATCGGTGGCGGTGAGCGGTTGCAGGATCGCGGCGGAGGCCGGGCCTTGGAGCGCGAGCAGCGCGAAATCGTCCGAGAGGTCGCGCACGCGGCACTCGAAGCCGGCAGCCTGTTGTGCGATCCAGGCGACGTCCTTCTCGGTATTGGACGCGTTCACGCAGACGAGAAAATCCTCTGCACCGCGGCAGTAGATGATGAGATCGTCGACCACGCCGCCGTCGGGTTGGCACATCGCCGAGTAGAGCACGCGGCCGGGGAAGAGCTTCGACACATCGTTGGTGACGAGGTGGTCGAGGAAGCGCCCGGCATCGGGCCCGGCGACTTCGACCTCGCCCATGTGGCTCACGTCGAAGAGGCCGGCGCGCTGGCGCACCGCGCGATGCTCCTCCAGGATGCTGCGGTACTGCACGGGCATCTCCCAGCCGCCGAAGTCGACGAAGCGGGCGCCGTGCTGCTGGTTGAAGGCGAAGAGCGGGGTACGTTTCAGGGCCGGCATGCGAAAACTCAGGACGGTTTCCGTCGCGTTTGCAGCAAGGAACTTCCGCGTGCGACCGCTCTCGTGGCACGGGTCTCCAGACCCGTGTCCCCGCGCTCCGACCTGCACCGCGCCCCACGCGCACCCCGGAATCATGGCGCTGGCGAGCCATGCACGTGCGACTTCGTTGCCGCCCGCCCCCGCCCTACTCGAAGCGCAGCGCCTCGATCGGATCGAGGCCGGCGGCCTTCCAGGCCGGATAGAAGCCGAAGCCGATGCCGATGGCCGAGCAGAAGGCGAAGCCGACGATCGTCCAGGTCATCGGGAACACCGCGCCGGCCGCCATGGCCTTCGCGGCCAGGTTGCCGCCGCCCACGCCCAGCGCGATGCCGATCAGCCCGCCGCATTGCGCAATGACCATCGCCTCGATCAGGAACTGCTTGAGGATCGCGCGCCGCTGCGCGCCGAGCGACTTGCGGATGCCGATCTCCTTCGTGCGCTCGGTCACGCTCACCAGCATGATGTTCATGATGCCCACGCCGGCGGCGAGCAGCGCGATCAGGCTGATCACGAAGGCGCCGGCCCCGACGACGTTGGCGATCTTGTCGAAGGCCTGCACAAGGGTGTCGTTGGAGAAGATCTCGAAGTCGTTCGCATCCTCCGGCTGGAGACCGCGGACGACGCGCATCGCCCCGTAGGCGCGGTCCATCGTCGCGCCCATCTCCGCCTGCGTGCGGGCCTGCACGTTGATGCCGATCGAGCGGTTCTCCCGCCCGTACACCTGCAGGAAGCGGGTGATCGGGATGACCACGAGGTTGTCCTGGCTGTTGCCGAACAGCTCGCCCTTGCGCTCGAGCACCCCGACCACGCGGTAGCCCTGGCCGTCGACGCGGATCACCGCGCCGATCGGATCGCCGACCGGGATCAACCGCTCGCGGGTATCCGAGCCGATCACGCAGACGGCGCGCCCGAACTCGCCATCCTCCGCGGTGAGGTTGCGGCCGAGCGCGATGTTGAAGGACCGCCCGGCGATGAACGCCTCGTCGGTGCCGATCAGGCTGTTGTTCGGATTGGTCTTTTTGTCTTCGAAGAAGACCTGCCGGCCGTAGCGGCCGACGTTGAGGCTGATGGTCGCGCCGGTGTCGGCGAGCAACTCCTTCGCGCGCTGGGCCTGCCCGATGTTGATGTTGCGGCGGTTGGCGTAGGGGTTGATCGGACCGTGGCTGTGGATCGCCGGATACTTGCTGACCTGGAAGCTGGTCGAGCCGAGGACGTTGAGCTGCTCCTCGATCGAGGCCTGGAGGGCGGTGATCACCGTCATCGCCCCGATCACGGAGAACACACCGATGGCGATGCCGAGCATCGTCAGCGCGGAGCGCAGCTTGTGCGTGCACACCGAGACCCACGCCATGCGCAGGATCTCGGCGAACGGCAGGCCGAGGTTTCGCTTGGTCTCATTCATAGCGCAGCGCCTCCACGGGATCGAGACGGCTGGCGTTCACCGCCGGGGCGAAGCCCGACACGATCCCCGTCGCCACCGAGATCGCCAGGCTGAACAGCACCAGCCAGAGCGGGAACACGACGGGCAGGCTCGGCGCGAGCGCGGCAACCGACGCCGCCAGCGTGCCGGACAGGATGAGGCCCACCACCCCGCCGACCACGCAGATCGCCACCGCCTCCACGAGGAACTGCAGCAGGATCGCCCGCCGCCGCGCGCCGAGCGCCTTGCGGGTGCCGATCTCGCGGGTGCGCTCCTTCACGCTCACATACGTGATGTTCATGATGCCGATCGCGCCGACGAAGAGCGCCAGCCCGGTGATCACGAACCCGGCCAGCGCGAGCCCGTTGCGCACGGGGTCGAGCTGCTTCTTGATGCTGTCCTGGGTGTTGATCTCGAAATTGTCCGGGAGTTCCGGCGACACCCCGCGCACCCGGCGCATGATCCCGCGCAGCTCCAGCCGCGCCTCGTCGGCGCGGGTGCGGTCGATCTGCACGCGGAGGTGCGCGCCCTCGGTGGCGCGCATGAACATCCGCCGGAAGGCCGGCAGCGGGATGATGACGTTGGTGTCCCAGCTGAACATCCCGAGGAACGACCCCTGTTTGGCAGCGACGCCGACGACCGTGAACTGCTGATCGCGGAGGCGCACCGTCTGCCCGACCGGGTTGGTGCCGGGGAACAGCGCCTCGGCGACGTCGAACCCGAGCACGACGACGTTGCGGCCGCCGCGGGCCTCCGTCTCGTTGAAGAAGCGCCCCTCCTTGATGTCGCCGCGGCCGATCCGCGGGAAATCCGCGGTGGTGCCGAGGGTGTAGACGGCGTTCACCGCGTAGTCCGCGCGATAGACGTTGGTGAACATCTCGTCGCACGGCACGGCGAGCTTGAGGGGCAGGTCCGGGTGCGCGGCCAGGTGGTCGTTGATCTGCTCGGCGTACTCGGTGCGGATCTTCGGCCGGTTGTGGAAGTTCCACCAGTCCTCGATGTCGCGCCACGGCCATTTGGTGACGTAGAGGATGTCGTCGCCCACGACGGCGAGGCTGTCGTTGACGCCGCGGTCGATGCCGCCGATCGCGCTGCCCATGAGGGTGATCGCGACGATGCCGATGATCACGCCCAGGGCGGTGAGGAAGGAGCGCATGCGGTTGGCCCGGATCTGCTGCACGGCGATCCGCACGGACTCGTTGAACTCGAAGAGCAGGCGCTTCACGGTGATTGCGGATCGCGAACTGAGGATTGCGGATGAGCGGAAGCCGAAGTCCGGAAGGTAGGGACGTTTCTCCGAAACGTCCGCCCTGTGATCAATCCACCCGAAAGCAACGGTTGCGGCGGTTTCGGAGAAACCGCCCTACCCTCGATCCAGGACAAGACGGTGCGACATGCCACAACCGAGGAGTCGGCCTGCGCCCTCCGCAGGGCGAAATCCTTCGTGCGTCGCTCCATTTCGTCATGGTTCATTGGTTCCTCCATTCCGCAATCCGCATTCCGCAATCCGCAATCAGGCGGCCGCCGCCTTGTCGCTCTCCACCACGCCGTCGCGCAGGCGCACGATGCGGCGGGCGTGGCGGGCGATGTCCTCCTCGTGGGTGACGAGGACGATGGTGTTGCCGCGGGCGTAGAGGACCTCGAGCAACTGCATGATCTCGTCGCCCGTGCGGGAGTCGAGGTTGCCGGTCGGCTCGTCGGCCAGGATGATCGAGGGATTGTTCACGAGCGCGCGGGCGATGGCCACGCGCTGGCGCTGGCCGCCGGAGAGTTCGTTGGGCTTGTGGTGCATGCGGTCGCCGAGCCCGACGTTGCGCAGCCCCTCCGCGGCGCGCTCGCGCCGCTCGTCGGCGGGCACGCCGGCGTAGATCAGCGGCAACTCGACGTTGCGCAGCGCATCGCTGCGCGGGAGCAGGTTGAAGGTCTGGAAGACGAAGCCGATCTCGCGGTTGCGGATGTCGGCCAGTTCGTCGTCGTCCATGTGGGCGACGTTGCCGCCGTTGAAGTAGTAGTCGCCGGCGGTCGGCGTATCCAGGCATCCCACCATGTTCATCATGGTCGACTTGCCGCTGCCGGAGGGGCCCATGATGGCGACATACTCGTTGCGGCGGATCTGGAGGTTCACGCCGCGCAACGCATGGATCGTGGTGTCGCCCATGCGGTACAACTTGGTGATGGCGCGGATGTCGATGACGAGCGGCCCGGGCGGGCGCACGGTGCGGTCGACGGACGGTGCGGGAGCGGTGCTCATGGCGGTGCGCTCAGGGCTTCGGCTCGGCGACGGCCGTCTTCGCGTCCTTGCCGGCCCCGGCCTTCTTCGCCGGCGGCTGCACCCGGATCTTCGCGCCGTCCTTCAGGTCGCGGGTGATCGCGCCGTAGCTGCCGGAGACGACCTCGTCGCCCTCCTTCAGCCCGGACACGATCTGGATGTGGGTGTGGTCGAGGATGCCCGTGTCCACGGTCTGCTGACGGACCTTGGTGCCGTCGCGCACGAAGACCACGCGCGCCAGGTTCTCGCGGTCGAGCCGCTCCTGTTCGCGGCGCTGCGCGTCGCTCACGGCGACGGCGGCCCCCGCGCCCTGCCGCTGCGCCTTCTCGGCCTCGCGTTGGGCCTGGAGCTGCTCCTGCGTCTGGTTGGTCTCCTTCACGCGGGTGGTCACGCTCTGGATCGGCACGGCCACGGCGTTCTCGACGGTCTTCGTCATGATGTCGGCGGTGGCGCTCATGCCGGGGCGCAACTGGAGGCCGGGCTCGCGCACGCTGATGCGCACCTCGAAATTGGTGACCTCGTCCTGGGTGGCGGCACCGGCGGTGCGCGCGGTGTTGGCGATCTCGCGCACGGTACCGAGGATCTCGCGTCCCTGGAAGGCGTCGACGCGCACGCGGGCCTTGTCGCCGATCTTCACGTTGATCACGTCGTTCTCGTTCACGTTCACGCGCACCTCCATCTTCTCGAGGTCGGCCACGCGCAGGATCTCGGTGCCGGTGAACTGGCCGGTGGCGACGACGCGCTCGCCCAGCTTGCTGTTGAGCACGCTGATCGTGCCGTCGCGCGGTGCGAGGATGGTGGTCTTCTCGAGGTAGTCCTCGGCCTGGCGCAGCGCACTCTCCGCACGCATCAGGTTGGCTCGCGCGCTTTCGACGCCGGCCTGCGCCACCCGGAGGGCGGAACGGCCGGCCGTGAACTCGGTCTCGGAAAGCAGCCCGCGCTGGTGCAACGAATCGGCCTGGGCGAAGTCGAGCTCGGCCTTCTCGGCCTGGGCCTCGCTCTGGAGCACGGCGGCCTTCGCGGAGGCCACCAGCGCCCGGTCCTGCTCGACCTGCGCCTCGTAGTAGTCGCGCTTGATCCGCACGAGCAGATCGCCCTGCCTGACCTGCTGGCCCTCGACGATCGGCAACTCGATGATCTCGCCGGCCACCTCGCCGGAGATCTTCACCTCGATCTCGGGCTGCACGCGGCCGGTGGCGGACACGAGCTGGGTGAGCGTCTTGGTGACGGCCTTCTCGGTGGTGACGGTGATGGCGCGCTCGCCTTGGCCCTTGATCGCCGCGGCGGCGCAGATGGCGACAAACGCCACGCAGCCTCCGAGGATCCAGTAGAGCTTCTTGCGGCTTTTCTTCGGCTTAACCGAGGGCGGGCGGAGCGGAGATTCGTTTGGGGACATGGCGCGAGTTGGTTCCGGCTGGAATGCCCGCCCGCGCGCGGCATGTCAAAGGCGCTCACCCCGGCGGTTGACCAGCGTGACAATCGGCACCCGGCGGGGACGAGCGGTGGGGCCCATCGAGCCGCGGTGTCTCCAGCGTGGCATGGGTCTTCAGACCCATGCCTTTGTGCGGTGCCATACCGCTCTGGCTCCGGCCGTCCCCGCGTTCACGGGTCGGGAGACCCGTGCCACCGCGCAGCTCAGTGCTTGCCGCCGCAACCGCAGCCGCCGTGCCCATGCTCGTGACCGTGGTCATGATCGTGGGCGTGTCCGCCGCAGCAGTCTTCGTGCGTCTGACCATCGCTGTGATCGTGCCGACCGCAGCAGCCCTCGCCGTGCTCGTGGCCATGGTGATGGTGGCCGCCGTGTCCGTGCGCGTGGCCGTGGTCGAGTTCGTCCTGGGTCGCCGGGCGGACGTTGAGCACCTCGACGTCGAACACCAAATCCTGGCCGGCCAGCGGGTGGTTGCCATCGAGGGTGACCTCTTCGCCCTCGATCGCCACCACAGTGACGATGGCCGCGTGGCGGTCGCCGTCGGTCTGGAACATGTCGCCGATGTTGAGCTTCTCGACCGGCAGGCGGTTGCGGGCGACCTTGCGGATCAGCTCCGGGTCGCGTTGGCCGTAGGCCTTCTCGGCGGCGACCATGATCACGCGTTTGGTGCCGGCCGGCAGGCCGCTGAGCGCCTCCTCCAGTCCATCGATGATCTGCCCCGAGCCCTCGAGGTACAGGATCGGCTCCCCGCCGATGGAGGCGTCGAGCAACTGGCCCTGCTGGTTACGGAGCGAATAGTGGAAGGAGACGACGGAGCGGGACATGACGGTGGGAGGTGGTGGTGGCGGAGCCGGACCGAGTGTCCGGTTGCCCGCCGCGCACCAGGTAGGCCGGGAGGGTCAGCGGTGCCGCCGCACGGGCGCAAGCCCGATGTCGGGGGCACGCCGCCGCCTACGGGGAGGCTGCCACTGTCCCGCCCAGCCGAAGCACCAGCGAGGCGCGGTCCGCCTTGGCCACGTCGCCGAGGAACTTGCGCAACGCGGCGTACTCGGGCACCGGGACCTCGAGGTCGGCCAACTGGAGCGTGCGCCGCCCGACGACCGTTTCCCCGACCCGCTCATAACTGCTCGCGTACCGGCCGTAGGGGCTGCTCAACTCCGTCCCCACCGGCATCTCCTCAACCGCGGAACCGGCGGGCAACGCCAGGACCACCTCGTCGCGCTGCATCACCGGGTCGAGGCGGACGGGCATCGCCCGCTCCTTGGCGGGCAGCACCGGCACCGAGTTGCGACTCAGCACATCCAGGCGCAGCAACAGCAGGCCTCCGGGCATCTGCTGCCCGAAGCGCGGAGCCGCGAAGGAGAATTTCAGCCGGCGATCGCCCGAGACCAGATCGTCGGTTGCCGCCAACTCCCGGATCTGGGCACCGCGCACTCCGCTGTTGAGCAGTTCGACCATGAGGTCGCGCTGCTCCTTCTCGGACTTCAGCCGTGCCATTGTCCGCAGGACCGCCCCGGCACGAGCCGGCCCCCCGACCGTGCATTCCCCGACCACACCCGAGCCGGCCAGCATGAGTTCCGCGCGGGTCTCGAACCGGTGGCAGGTATCCACCGGGAGCATGGGCAAGGTCGTCAGCTCCGCGCTGCCGGGGAAGAGCACATGGACCTTCGTGCCCTGCAGCGCCAACGGCAGATCGCCCACGAGCACATCCGGATCGGTGGGGTCGAAGAACAGCAACCGCCCGGCGCCGGGCACCTCCACGACCGGGGGCAGCGTCACCGAAGCGTCGACACAGATGGCCAGGATGGCGTGGTTGAACTGCCCGAGCGTGGGCCACCCCGCGTGGACCATGCGCCCGCCGCCGACCATCGCGCTCACATTGTGCGCCGTGATCCCCGCCTCCCGCAACATCGCGGCCAGCAGGTTGGCCTTGTCCTTGCAGTCGCCCCACCCCTTGGCATGGACCTCCGTGGCCTTGCGCGGGCGCACGCCCATCCCGTCGGCGATCCCCTTGTTCACGGCCACATAGCGGAGTTGCTGCACGTGGCGGCCCAAAGCGCGGATACGGCTGAGCGTGTCGGGGCAGCCGGCCGTCAGCTCCCGCACTGTGGCCACGAGCGCCGGATCGCTGTCGCACTGCCCGGCGCTGTTGCGTTGATCCCAGTCGGCCACTTCGGCCCACGAGCGCAGGACAATCGGCCGCTCAAGCCCGGCCGGTGGATGCAGGGTGAGCATGAGGCGGGCATCGAGCCATGGACGCGGAGCCAGGGCGGGCTCCTCGGCGCGATAGGCGCGGTCGAGCATCGTCCAGGTGAGCGCACCACGGTCCGCCACCACCCGGCCGGCCTGCGGGCCGTCGAGCAGTGCGTCGCAGGTCCAACCCGCCGGCAGATCGAGGGTGAACCGCTCCGTGAGCGCCGGCTGCCGGCCCTCCCAGGCGTAGCCGATCTGCGCGAACAGCAGCCGGCGATCGACCGTCGTTTCGTAGCCGAAGACATCGCCGTCCGTCACCAGGTCGCTGTAGCTGATCGTGCGGCTGCGCCGTTCATCGAAGACCGCGCCCGAGGCCGCGTCGCTCACATCGGTCCAGTCGCGGCGCTTCGGCGGGCGGACCTCCTTGCCGGCGCGAAGAAGCCAGGCCTCCGCGCCGCGCACGGACTCGCCCTTCTGGAGGTAGTCGACCGCCCCGGTCGCAAAGCCGTGCCCGCCCACGTTGAGGACCCGCACCGCATAGCGGTGCCGCACGGTGCACCGCGCGTCGGGATGCACCGTGTAGGCCAACTCGTCGAGCAGCACGACCACGGCGGCGCCGGCCGGTTGCGGCGCCACGGGACGGCGCGAGGCTTCGAGCAACCACGCCGGAGCGGACCCGGCGAACACCGGGCCGGCCAGAGACAGGAAGGACAGCAGCAGAAGGCGACGCAGCGTCATGGGAATCAGGGCTGAGCGGATGCGGGCGCGGTGGCGGTCGGAACGGGAGCAGCCTCCTTCGGCTTGAGCATGATCGCATGCGTGTCGGATTTGTGGAGTTGCTCGAAGAGGCTCTTCAGCACGGGATAACTCTCCGCCCGGAAGGAGAAGACGCCGTTGCCGCCCAGTGCGAAGTCGCGCTGGTAGCCGAACGTGCGGGTCTTGCCGCTGTACGTCAGCGAGTAGCGCGCCCCGAAGGGCCCCGCCGGGTCGCTCACCGGTTGCGGCGCGCTCGGTTTGTCCAGGGCGTAGCCCTCGGGGAGCACGATCTCGATGTCGTCGTGCTCCGACCACGGATAGAGGAAAAAGATCGGGAACTTGCGTTCCATCGCGGCGAACACCACCGACTCGCCCACCTCGAAGAAGGCGGGCGGGAACACCAGTCGCTGGCCCATCTGCTCCGCGTAGCCGGGGACCCGCACACGGTATCTCACCACGAGCGGCAGCGCCCGGTCCTCCAGGTTCGTCCACACGATCTCGCTCACCTCGGCGTTGGGCAACCGCCGGTTCAGCGCGTCACGGAAATTCTTCGTCACCGCCGCCGCGGTCTTGTCCCAATTGTCCGCCTTGAACGTCGTGGCCTCGTGCCCGAGGAAGGTCTCCTCGACCTCGCCCTCGAGAGTGCCCTCGGCGTCGAGCGTGAAACGGCCCTTCCGCTGTTGCCGATTCTGCTCGGCGCGGGAAACCGGGATGACGCCCTGCTCGAACTTCCTGGTGTCGCAGATCAACGCCGCGGCTCCCTCGGCGCCGGCCGCGAGCAGGCCGAACGGCAGCAGGTAGTTGCCGGGATTGTGGTACTGCCACTGCCCGCCCACCTTCACCGCGACACTGCGCATGTCGTAGATGAACGCCCAACCGCTCGGGATGGCCACGTTGAGCAGGTTCGACCGGCTGGCGTTGTAGACAAGGCGCGCCTCATAGCCGAGCGCACGCGCCAACGAGCCGAACAGGAGGTTGATCTCGTCCGCCCGGCCCCGGCCCTTCTCCAGCGTCTTCGCGGGCGATTGGGCATCCTCCCCCTTGTGCTTCTCGATCTCGGCCTGCAACTCGGTCGTCGTCCGGTAGGTCGTGTTGAGGATCTCCGCCTGGCAGAACTCATACAACCGGCGCAGCTTCTCCTCGTCGGAGGTGGCCCCGGCGACCAGCTCCGCCGCCTTCTTCTTGAGCGCCGCCGCCGGGCGCGTCGCCAGGTTGAACTCATCGCCCCAGGCGCGGCCCAGCTCGGTCCAGATGGCCTTGTCGTTCGGGAAATGCGGGAAGGTCTTCGCCACGAACACCCAGCCGCGGAGCTCGCGCATCGGCGGCATGTTCTCCTCCTCCTCGAAGGCCGGGAGGTTCCGGAACGTCACCTCGAAACCGTTCCGGTCATTGGTCTCGGGTGTCGGGCAGTGCATCCAGCCGACCTTGCCGTTGTTGCGCATGCCCCCGACCCGAAAACTGTATTCGCGCACAGGAAACATCTCCTGGCAGTAGAACGTCTCGAGCCAGAGGGT
Source organism: Verrucomicrobiota bacterium (assembly GCA_023457035.1). Taxonomy (GTDB): domain Bacteria; phylum Verrucomicrobiota; class Verrucomicrobiia; order Opitutales; family Opitutaceae; genus CAJCBL01. Next base: position 1,025 of record JAEWNN010000124.1, on the reverse strand, counting down.
CTCGCCGAGTTGTTCGGTCCAGCGATACTCGACCACATCCCCGGGCTCCAAGTCCGGGAAGACGAACGTGACCTGCTTCATCTCCCCCTCGTTGCGCGTCTTCGCGCGCACGCTCTCGAAAATGTCCGACTTTTTGAGCTCGCGGCTCGTGCCGTCGGGTTTGATCACCCGCGCCGCGGTGTCGAACACCTTCCGGTCGGTGTGGAAGAGGATCGCGTACTTGCCGAGATCCCCGACGCCCTTCTGCGTGTACACCTTGGCGCGGATGTAGTTCTCGGTGAGCAGGCTCTCCTCGCCCACGACCATCCGCCCTCCCCCGATCTTCTGCTGCTCCGTCTCCCGCATCAGGTGCCGCGACAACAGGAATTCGACATCGGTGCCCGGGAACGCCGTCGACTCCGTCGCCGCCAGCTCCACCGGATCGACCGGTTCCCACCGGGCCGCCTGCGCGCCAACCGGCGCACCGAGCAGGCCGGCGAGCAGCAGGAGCGGCGCGGCGGCGCGGCGCAGGCGCGCGGCGCCATGATGGAGAAACGACAGGGAGACGATGCGTGGGCGCATGAGACTCGTGGTTCGGAGGTTCGCGGACGGGGTTTGCCGCCGGCGGCGCAGGACCCCTTCCCCGACCGCGGTGCCGAAACACCGGGCGAGCGGAACACAGGCCGACCGACGCGGCCGAGCATGGGGGTGCCGGCGCGCTGGAGACGAGCGAATTCCACGGCCCGCCGCCGCGCGGCGCCCCGTAGTATTCAAAGTTCCGACGCAAGCGCGGCGGCCAGCTCCGCCGGCGTGAGCGGCAACGGGTTGCCCTTCATGCTGCTCGCCGCGGCGGCCTTCTCGACGATCGCCGGCACATCCGCCGGGCGCACGCCCCAGGCGCCGAGCGACGGGAGGCCCAGCCGCCGCGCGAGCTGCGCACAGAAATCCGCCGCGGCCTCCGCCGGCGCCGCCGGGTCGCCGGTCAGCCACCGCGCCACGTCGGCCAGGCGTGCCAGCACCGGATGCCGCGGCGCGCGGCCCCGCAA